>DASQBE010000192.1:0-11585 GCA_035635355.1 Binatia bacterium
TCCCTGCTGGGAGGCGTAGGTCGCCAGCACTTCGCGATATTCCGGGTGCAGGTTCTGGGCCACCAGAACGGCTCGTCTCCCCGTCAGCCGGACCGCCATCATCACCGCTTCGGCGGCCGCCGTAGAGCCGTCATACATCGAGGCATTGGCGACTTCCATGCCCGTCAGCTCGCAGATCATGGATTGGTACTCGAAGATCGTCTGGAGCGTCCCCTGCGAGACCTCGGGCTGGTACGGCGTGTACGCGGTGGCGTACTCGGAGCGGGAGATCAGGGAGCGGAGCGCGGCGGGGATGAAATGATCGTAGATCCCCGCGCCGAGGAAGCAGGCGTAGTGCTGCGCGTCGGCGTTCGATTCCGCCCACTGCGCGAAGCGGCGGGCGATCTCGTATTCGGCGAGCGGCGCGTCCACGGCCAGCGATCCGCGGACCCGGAACTCGGCCGGGATGGCCTCCCAGAGCGCGTCCAGGCTCTTGGCGCCGATCTTCTGCAGCATGGCGCGGCGCTCCGCGTCGCTCCGCCCGACAAAACTCACGCGTGCGCCCCCAATGCCTTTTCGTAGGCTTCGGCGCTCAGGAGCGCCTCCGTCTCGGCCGGGTTCGCCATCTTGATCCGCACCATCCAGCCCTTCTCGTAGGGGGACTGGTTGATGAGGGCCGGGTTGTCCTTGAGGTCGGTGTTGACCGCGGAGACCTCTCCCGAGACGGGAGCAAAGAGGTCGCTCACGGTCTTCACGGCGTCGATCGTGCCGAAGCTCTTCATCTGCTGGAGCCGGGCGCCGAGGGCGGGGAGCTCGACGAAGACCACGTCCCCCAGCTCCCCCTGCGCGAAGTCGGTGATGCCGACCTCCGCCTCCGAGCCGCGCACGCGCACCCATTCGTGCTCCTTCGTGTACCTGAGATCCGCCGGGACCTTCATGTCGCTCTCCTGGGTTTGGGGGCGCGAACGCTGCCCCCGCGGTACATCGGCCGGGCCACGACCGAGGCGGGAGACTCGGAACCGCGGGTTCGGACCTCGAGCTTCGTGCCCGTCCCCGCGTTGTCGATCCGTGTATAGGCCATGGCGACCGGCTTCCCGATGCTGATCCCCATGGATCCGCTCGTGACGGTTCCCACGGGCTGGCCCTGCGCCGTGACCTCCGACCCCTGGCGCGCGATCCGCTCGCCGTCCAGGATCAGGCCCACGAGCCTGCGCGCCAGCCCCGCGCGCTGCGCCTCGACGAGCGCCCGCTGGCCCAGGAAGGCGGCCTTGTCCAGGCGAACCGTCCAGCCGAGACCGGCCTCGAGGGGATGGGTCGTCTCGTCGATATCGTTCCCGTAGAGGCAGTAGCCCATCTCGAGGCGGAGCGTGTCGCGCGCTCCGAGGCCGATCGGCCGGATCAGCGCGGGACGTCCCGCCTCGAACACCCGGTCCCAGGTCTCGAGCGCCCGGGACGCGCGGACGTAGATCTCGAAGCCGTCCTCGCCCGTGTATCCGGTGCGCGAGACCATCGTCCAGTCCTCCCCTTCCCCTTCCTCGAAGAACGTGTAGAACTCGAGATTCTTGGCCCGATCGCCGTAGAGCCGCGTCACGACGTCTTCCGCCCGCGGGCCCTGCACCGCGAGCTGGGCGGTCCCCTCGTTCTCGTCCACCACGCTCACATCGCGCGGCGCGTGCTCGCGGACCCACGCCAGGTCCTTCTCGAAGTTCGCGGCGTTCACCACCAGGAGCCGGTCCTCGCCCGACGCGTACACCAGGAGGTCGTCCACGATTCCCCCCGTTTCGAGGCACATCGGGGTGTAGACGGCCTTCCCGTCCGGGACCGAATCCACCTCGTTCGTGACGAGACGGTTCGCGAACGCGCGGGCGCCCGGCCCCTGGAGCCGGATCTCGCCCATGTGCGAGACGTCGAAGACGCCAACGCTTCCGCGCACGGCCCGGTGCTCCGCCACGATGCCCTCGTACTGGATGGGCATCTGGAACCCGGCGAATGGAACCATCTTGGCGCCGAGGGCCACGTGGCGGGCGTAGAACGGCGTTCGTTTGAGCGTGGATGTGGTGTCGAGCATCCTCAAATCGGGCCTGAGGTTAAGGTGGATCGAGACAAATTACCGTACCATATCCTGGCGCGGATTCAAACCGCCGCCTCGCGCGTCCCAGCCCGCCGTCCGCGGACGGGAAGGACCTCCCGCAGCGCGGCGCCCGTGTGCGAGCCCGGCGCCTGGGCCACCCGCTCGGGGGTGCCCTCGGCCACCACCCGACCTCCCGCGTCCCCTCCCTCGGGGCCCAGATCCACGATCCAGTCGGCGGATTGGATCACGTCCAGGTTGTGCTCGATCACGAGCACGGTGTTCCCGCGATCCACGAGACGATTCAGCACGTCGAGGAGCGCCTTCACGTCCTCGAAGTGGAGCCCCGTCGTGGGCTCGTCGAGGAGGTAGAGGGTGCGCCCGGTCTCCACGCGCGAGAGCTCGGTCGCGAGCTTGACCCGCTGCGCCTCCCCGCCGGAGAGCGTGGTGGCCGGCTGGCCCAGGTGGATGTAGCCCAGCCCGACCCCGCTCAGGGTCTCGAGCTTCCGCTTCACCTGGGGAATCGCACCGAGGAACTCCAGCCCCTCGTCCACCGTCATCTCGAGCACGTCGGCGATCGACTTGCCCTTGAACGTGACCTCGAGCGTCTCGCGGTTGTACCGCTTGCCGCGGCACACGTCGCAGGTCACGTACACGTCCGGGAGGAAGTGCATCTCGATCTTGACCAGCCCGTCCCCCGCGCAGGCCTCGCAGCGCCCGCCCTTCACGTTGAAGCTGAAGCGGCCCGGCTTGTAGCCCCGGACCTTGGCTTCGGGAAGCTCCGCGAAGAGGTCGCGGATGAATCCGAAAACCCCGGTGTAGGTGGCCGGATTGCTCCGCGGGGTGCGTCCGATCGGGGACTGGTCGATGGCCACGACCTTGTCGATGTGCTTCAGACCCTCGATCCGATCGTGCGCGCCGGGGCTCTGCTTGGCCTGGTAGAAGTGTCGCGCCAGCGCGCGGAAGAGAATGTCCTGCACCAGGGTGCTCTTCCCCGAGCCCGACACCCCCGTCACGGTCACGAGGGTTCCGAGGGGGAACCGGACGCGCACGTTCTTGAGATTGTTCTCGCGCGCGCCGACCACCGCGAGGAATTCTCCGCTCCCGGGACGGCGCGACGCCGGAATTTCGACCTCGCGCTCCCCCGAGAGATACTGCCCGGTCAGGGACTCGGGGGTGTTCCGGATGTCCTCGATCGTGCCCTCCGCCACCAGGTGCCCGCCGTGCCTCCCCGCGCCGGGGCCCAGGTCGACGATGTGATCCGCGGCCTCCATGGTCTCCCGGTCGTGCTCCACCACCAGAACCGAGTTGCCGAGGTCCCGGAGCGCGATCAGGGTGCGCAGGAGCTTCTTGTTGTCCCGCGGATGGAGCCCCACGCTCGGCTCGTCCAGGATGTAGAGCACGCCGGTGAGCCGCGAGCCGATCTGCGTGGCCAGGCGGATCCGCTGCGCTTCCCCGCCCGCGAGCGTGGAGGCGGCGCGATCCAGCGTGAGGTAGCCGACGCCCACGTCTTCCAGGAACTGGAGCCGCGCCCGGAGCTCCTTCACGACAGGGGCCGCGATGATGCTGTCCCGGGGCCCGAGCTTGATCCCGCCCACGAACTCGAGGGCGCGCGTGACCGACATCCCCGCCCATTCCGCGATCGATCGGTCGGCGACTTTGACCGCGAGCGCCTCGGGCTTCAGCCGCGCCCCGCCGCACTCGGGACAGGGCTTCTTGCTCATGCTCTGCTCGATGTGCGCCCGCACCTGCTCCGACGTGGTGTCCCGGTAGCGGCGCATCAGCTCGGGGATCACGCCCCGGAAGCGCCCCTTGTGGGACCAGACGGTCCCGCTCTTCATCTTGAACTTGTACTGGATCTTCTCGTCGCCCAGCCCGTGGAGAAGCGCTTTCTGGGCGGCCTGGGGTAGCTTCCCGAACGGCGTGTCCATGGAGATCTTCATCCGCTTGGCGAAGGCCTGGATCGTTCCCTTGATCCACGTCCCCTCCGCGTCGCCCCACACGACCACGGCGCCGTCGCGGAGCGACTTGGAGCGGTCGGGCACCACGAGGTCGGGATCGACCTCGAAGGCGGTGCCCAGCCCGTGGCACGTCTTGCACGCGCCGTAGGGGCTGTTGAACGAGAAGGATCGAGGCTCGGGGGGCTCGTAGGAGATCCCGCACGACGGGCAGGCCGCGGCCGTCGAGAGCACGACCTCCTCGCCTTTCGCGGGAAGGATCGTGACGAGGCCCGAGGCGAGGCGGGTCGCGGTCTCGATGGACTCATGGATGCGGCTCTTCCGCGGCGCTTCCGCGACGAGACGATCCACCAGGATCTCGATCGTGTGCTTCCGCTTCTTGTCGAGGGGGATCTCGTCCTCCAGCTCGTGCCAGGTCCCGTCCACGCGCGCCCGGACGAAGCCGAGCTTCCGGAACTGGGCGAGCTCTTTCCGGTATTCCCCCTTCCGCCCGCGGACCACGGGCGCCAGCACCTGGATCTTGTCCCCGGCGTACCCCTCGAGGAGCTGGTCCACCATCTCCTGAACGGTCTGCCCCCGGATGAGACGGCCGCACGTGAGGCAGTGCTGCACCCCGATGCGCGCGAAGAGGAGGCGCAGATAATCGTAGATCTCGGTCACGGTCGCGACCGTGGAGCGCGGATTCGTGCCCGCGGTGCGCTGCTCGATGGAGATCGCGGGCGAGAGCCCCTCGATCTGATCCACGTCCGGCTTCTCCATCTGGCCGAGGAACTGCCGCGCGTAGGCGGAGAGGGACTCGACGTAGCGCCGCTGCCCCTCGGCGTAGAGCGTGTCGAAGGCGAGCGAGGACTTGCCCGAGCCCGAGACCCCGGTCAGGACGACGAGGGCATTTCTCGGGATGTCCAGGCTCAGGTTCTTCAAGTTGTGCTCGCGCGCGCCCCGGATCCGGATCAGGTCCATGCCGCCTCCGTTCCGGACTCGGGACGCTTCAAGATGCGCCGCATGAAGGCGCGGCATCGAGAGGTCTCCGGGCGGTCGATCAGGTCCAGGGCGGTCCCCGATTCCACCAGGAGGCCTTCGTCCAGGAACACCGCCCGCTGGGCCGCCTCCCGCGCGAAGCCGATCTCGTGGGTCACGACCAGCATCGTCATGCCCTCCCGCGCCAGGTCCCGCATCACCTCCAGCACCTCGAGGATCATCTCCGGATCGAGCGCCGAGGTGGGCTCGTCGAAGAGCATGATCTTGGGATTCATGGCCAGCGCGCGGGCGATCGCGACCCGCTGCTTCTCCCCCCCGCTCAGCTCCGACGGCAGCCTGGCCTCCTTCCCCTGGAGGCCCACCCGCTCCAGGAGGGCCCGCGCGTTCCGCTCCGCCTCGGCCGCGGGACGGCGTCGCACCACCATCTGCGGCAAGACCAGGTTCATGAGCGCCGTCCGGTTGGGAAAGAGATGAAAGCCCTGAAAGACCATGCCGACTTCCTCGCGCACCTTGTTCCAGTCCGTGGTCTGGTGATCCACCCGCATGCCATCGATGATCATCTCACCCTCGTCAAGGGTTTCCAGGCCGTTCACGCACCGCAAGAGGGTGCTCTTGCCCGATCCGCTCGGCCCCATGATGACGAGGGTCTGGCCCCGCTCCACGTCCAGGGTGATCCCGCGCACCCCGTAGTGCCCGCCGGCGAACCGCCGCGAGACGCCCCGGATGGAGATCATGGGCTCAGGGCGCGACAAGCCGCGCCTCCATCCACCGGCTCAGGAGCGAGAGCACGAGGCAGATGCCGAAATAGATCGCGCCGATCGCGAGGAAGACCTCGAACGGCGAGAAGATCCGCGAGTTGATCTGCCTCCCGACCAGCATCAGCTCCTCGTAGGAGACGAGCGAGGCGAGCGAGCTGTCCTTCACCAGCGAGACGAACTGCCCGGTCAGGGGCGGGAGACTGCGCCGCACCGCCTGCGGCACGATCACGTGGCGCATGCTCTGGAGCCAGCTCATCCCCAGGGACCGGGCCGCCTCCATCTGCCCCCGGTCCACTGATTGGATGCCGGCACGCACGATTTCGGCTACGTAGGCCCCCTCGAAGACCGAGAGCCCGATCACCGAGGCCCAGAACGGGCTCACCGGGAGGAACGCGCCCATGCCGAAGTAGATGAGATACAGGACCAGCATGAGCGGGATGTTCCGGAGGAGCTCGACATAGGCGGCGGCGAGGAAGCGCAGCGGCCGCAGCGGCTGGACGCGCATCAGGCCCGCGACCGCCCCCAGCAGGCTCCCGAGCACGATCGAGACCACCGAGATCTGGAGCGTGCGGAGGGTTGCCGCACCGATCAGCGGGAAATATTGGGGGATCTGCTCCCAGTGCCAGGTGTACACGCGGGGCTCAGGAGGCGGGCTTCTGGACGTGGCCGCGCCACGGCATCGTCACGAACCAGCTCTGGTAGAGCGAGTCCCACGTGCCGCTCGCCCGGAGCTCGAAGATCGTGAGGTTCAGCCAGTCGCGGAATTCGGTGTCCCCCCGGCGCACCGCCATGGCGAGGTATTCCTTCGTGAAGGGTTCCAGGATCGCGAAGGTCCGCTCCGGCGACTCCTGCGCGCGGATGGCCACGAAGGGCTTGTCGTACACCATGATGTCCGCCCGGCCGGCGTCCACCTCCAGCGCCGCGTCCGACTCGGACTCCATGGTCTTGATCACGGCTCTCTTGAAGAGCTTCCGCGCGGCGATCTCGCCGGTGGTGCCGAGACGGGTCGCCACCACCACGCCCGGCCGGTCGAAGTCCGCGATGCCCAGCTTGGGCGAGGGCTTCCACTTCGCGCGGTTCACGAGGAGCGCTTGCCCCGTCTCGAAGTAGGGGTCGGTGAACGAGCAGCGGAGCGCCCGCTCCGGCGTGCGCGTCATGCCGGACATGATGACGTCGAACTTGCCGGCGTTCAGGTTGGCGATGATGGGGTCCCAGTCGCTCTTCACGAACTCCGCCTTGACCCCGTTCCCCATCTCCTTGGCCACGTAGCGGGCCACGTCCACGTCGAACCCGATCATGTTCCCGTCGGTGTCGATCATCTCGAAGGGCGCGTAGCCCGGGTTCATGCCGACGCGCAGCACTCTCGTCGCGACGATCCGGTCCAAGGTGGAGGGCCGCTCCGCGGCGGGCGCGGGGCCGCCGCAGCCTGTGAGCTGGAGCAAGAGGATCGTGAGGGGAAGGGCGAAGCGCATGAGTCGGCGAGCGTAGGGGCCGGGCCGCCGCGTGTCAAGGCGCGGGCCTACTCCCAGCGCAGCGAATCCACCGGGTCCAGCTGCGCCGCCTTCACGGCGGGGTAGATGCCGAAGAAGAGCCCGATGATGGTCGAGGAGAAAAACCCCAGCGCCATCCCCCAGATCGGCACCGCGAAGCTGAACTTCGCCAGGACATGGACCAGGAAGCCCGCGCCGAGGCCGACCAGGATCCCGAGCACCCCTCCGGTGCCGGTGAGCGTCATCGCCTCCACCAGGAACTGCCAGAGGATGTCCCGCCGTCGCGCCCCGAGGGCTTTCCGCACGCCGATCTCACGCGTCCGCTCGGTCACGGAGACCAGCATGATGTTCATGACCCCGATCCCGCCCACCAGGAGCCCGATCGAGGAGATCACCATCATGACGAGGTAGAAGGCTCCGGTGATCTGCTTGTAGAGATCCACCAGGGACTGGTCCGTGAAGATGGCGAAGTTGTCTCCCTGTCGGTATCCCACCTTCCGCTGGCGGCGGAGCGTCTCGGTCATCTGGTCGATGGCGGTGTCGATCAGCTCCGGGGTCTGGGGCTTGGCGTTCAGGACCATCCGAAGATTCGGCCCCAGGGTCTTCTCCAGAGTCGAATACGGGACGATCACGATGTCGTCGAGGCTGGAGCCGATGAACTTCCCGCGCTCCTCCACCTGGCCGATCACGGTGTAGGGATAGCCCCCGATGTAGATCGTCTTTCCGATGGGATTCGCGTGGGGAAACAGGGTCTCGACCTGGTCCTTGCCGAGCACGCAGGCGGTCGCGCGGTGCTCCACCTCGGTCTCGGTGAAGAAGCGCCCGACCGCGATGCCCCAGGTGTTCGTGACCAGGAAATCGGGCGTCGTCCCGATGACCGTGGTGGAGCGGCTCTCGGAATCGCGGTAGCGTAGCGACGCGTCCACGAAGTTGAGCGGCGCCACGGCCTTCACGGCCGGACAGGTGCGGCGTATCGCCTCGGCATCCTCGATCGTGAACCACTTCCGCCGCCGGAGGCTGTCCGGGAACCCGCCCACGAAGGCGCCGGGGCGGAAGGGGCGGATGTAGAGCACGTCGGATCCGATGGCGGCGATCTGGGCCTTCATGCTCTGGTTCAGGCCCTCGATCAGGGAGACGATGGCCATGATGCTGGTGATGCCGATGATGACCCCGAGGATGGTCAGGAACGAGCGGAGCTTGTTCGTCCAGAGCGCGTCGAACGCGATCGAGATTCCTTCCCGGACGTCGACGGCCACCGCTACTCCTGCCGGAGCGCCACGATCGGGTCCAGCTTCGCGGCCCGCGTGGCGGGATAGACCCCGAAGAAGAGTCCGATCGAGGAAGCGACGAGGAGGCTGATCGCGACGGACCAGGGCTGGATGGTGGCCGGAAGCGGCGTGACGAGCCGGACCAGGAGTGCCAGGGCCACGCCGACCACCACCCCGAGCAGGCCGCCGAACATCGAGAGCACGACGGTCTCGCTCAGGAACTGGGAGAGGAGGTCGCTCTGCCTGGCGCCCAGGGCCTTCCGGATGCCGATCTCGCGCGTCCGCTCGGTCACCGCGACCAGCATGATGTTCATGATGACGATCCCCCCGACCAGCAGGGAGATGGCGACCAGGCCGATCGTGCCCGCGAAGATCCCCTGGGTCAGGTTCTGGTACAGGGCCATGTAGGTTTCCGACGTGGTGATGGCGAAGTCCTCGGGCTTCCCGAGGGGAACGTGCCGGCGGGCGCGGAGGATCACGCGCGCCTCGTCCTTGGCCCGCTCGATGTCCGCCCCCGGGCGGGCGCGCATGAGGATCGTGATGGACTCGTGGGGGCCGAAGATCTTCTGGAACTGGCCGAACGGCAGGAGCACGAAGTTGTCCTGACTCTGCCCGAGCACGTTGCCGCGCGCCGCGACCGTGCCCACCACCTTGAGGGAGTACCCTCCGACGCGGATGTCCTGGCCGATGGGATCGAGGACCGGGAAGAGCTGCTGCGCCAGCTCCGAGCCGATGAGACAGACCCCGCGGCGCTTCGCGATCTCGTCGTCCTCGAGGGAGCGTCCCTGGTCGATGTCGTAGGTGCCGACCGCCTCGTAGCCCTCGGTGGTGCCGAGGATGCGGACGTTCGAGAGCTCGATCTTGCCCGCGCGCACCCGCTTGTTCGTCTCGAGCTGCCCCACCACCTCCGACGCCAGGCGCGATTGGCCCTTCAGGGCCTCGGCGTCGAGGAGGGTGAGGTCGCGGCGCTTCATCGCCTCGCGCCAGGCGTCCTCGTTCGTGATGAGCCCGAACTTGTCGATGTAGATGACCTTGAGGCCTTGTTCCAGGATTTTCTCGCTCACGTACGTGTTCATGCCGTCGATCACCGCCACCACGGCGATGACCGACATCACGGCGACGACATTCCCGATCACGGTGAGCACGGAGCGGAGCTTGTTGGCCCGGAGCGCCTCGAGGGCGATCCGGAGATTTTCGCCCTGAGCGGCCCAGAACTCCCTGCGGGGCCGCGGGAGCGGGGTCATGTCGCGGGCGGTGCGGGCGCTGCGGGTTCGGGCGAGGGGTTGGCCGGCCTGCGGACGCGAGCCGTGACTTGATCGCTCTCGATCTTCCCATCCCGCAGCCGCACGATGCGCTCCGCGTTGGCCGCGATGTCTTCCTCGTGCGTGACCAAGACCACGGTGTTCCCCTGGCGGTGCACCTCGTCCAGGAGGGCCATGATCTCGAGGCCCGTCTTGGAGTCCAGGTTTCCCGTCGGCTCGTCCGCGAGCACGAGGGAGGGCTCGTTGACCAGGGCTCGCGCGATCGCCACGCGCTGGCGCTGGCCCCCCGAGAGCTCGTTCGGGCGATGGTGGGTGCGGTCGCCGAGGCCGACCAGGTCCAGCATCTCCTTGGCCCGCTCCCGGCGGAAGGGCTTGGGGCGCCCGGCGTAGATCATCGGCAGCTCCACGTTGTGCAGCGCGTCCGCGCGCGAGAGAAGGTTGAAGGTCTGGAAGATGAAGCCGACCTCCTGGTTCCGGATGCGGGCCAGCTCGTCGTCGTCCCGGTCCCGGATCTCGATGCCACGGAGCTTGTAGGAGCCGCTGGTGGGCGTGTCCAGGCAGCCCACGATGTTCATGAGCGTGGACTTGCCCGAGCCCGACGGCCCCATGATGGCCACGTAGTCGCCGCGCTCGATGCGGAGCGAGACGCCGTCCAGCGCGTTCACCGCGGTGGTGCCCATCTGATACACCTTGCGGATGTCGACGAGCTCGATGAGCGCGCCGTCCGCCGTCTTCGCTTGGCTCACGATTTTTCGCCCTTCTTGGTTTTCGGTTCCTCGACCTTGACCTTGCTGCCCGGCTTGAGCTGGCGCAGCACCTTGTTGGGGCCCGTGATCACCTTCTCCTTGGCCTTGATGTCGCCCGTGACCTCGAGGTCGGTGTCGCTCGCGATCCCGGTGCGCACTTTGCGGAACTGGGCCTCCCCGTCGACCATGACGAACACACCCTTGATCTCCTCGTTCTTCTTCGGAGGGTCGGCCGTCCCCGCCTGGGTCGCGGACGCCGCGTCCGCGTGGTTCCCCTTGGCCGCCTTGCCGGTCTTCGCCTTCGCCAGCTCTTCCGGGGTCCGCACCACCACGGACTGGATCGGCACGTGGAGCACGCCCGTCTTGGTGGCGGTCTTGATCTCGACGTCGGCCGTCATGCCGGGGCGAAGCGTCGGGGGCGGATGGTCGATCATCACGTCCACGACGAAGTTGGTCTGCTGCTCCTGCGTGCCCAGCTCCGAGATCTTGGGAGAGTTCGCGATCTCGACGACCCGCCCGGTGAGCGTGGTGTCGGGGAGCGCGTCCACCTTGACGGCGGCGGTCTGCCCCAGGCGGACCGAAGCGACGTCGGTCTCGTCCACGTCCGCCTCCACCTTCATGCGGCTGAGATCGGCGACGCTCAGCACGACCGTTCCCGGGTTGTTCATCGTCCCGACCATCACGATCTCGCCCCGCTCCACGTTGAGCTGGGTCACGGTCCCGGAGATCGGAGCGACAAAGAGGGTCTTCTTCAAGTTGTCCTGCGCGCTCTGGACCGCGGCGGTGGCGCGCGTCACCTCCTCGGTGTTCACCTCCACGCGCGCCTTGTCGGTGTTGTGTTCGGTGCGCGCGATCTCGATCTCCTCCGGCGAGACCAGCTGCTTCTCGAAGAGAGACTCCTTGCGCTTGAGCAGGGACTCGGATCGCTCGAGCGCCACCTGGGAAAGCTTCAGGCTGGACCGGGCGCCATCCAGGGCGGCCTGGCTCTGGTGGAGCTGGGCCTGGTACTGGGCCGGGTCGAGCTGGAGCAGGAACTGCCCCTTCCGGACCTGGTCCCCTTCCTTGACGTCGAGCCGGA
>DASQBE010000193.1:0-2080 GCA_035635355.1 Binatia bacterium
GCAGGGTCCGCCGGAGACGGAGGACGGGCACGCCCGGCGCGACGCGTGCGAGCCACCCCTGGGTCGACTCGGGAATGGTCTCCCCCGGCTCCTCCAGGAGGAACACCACGCGCCCGGCCTCCCGGAGCGAGGACGCGGGACGCCGGAGAGGACCCGCCGGAAGCAGGGATCCGTTGCCGGCCGGCCGGCGCGGGTCCACCGCGACCCAGAGCTCGCTCCAGGCCAGAGTCCCCTGCTCCCATGCGTCGTCCAGGATCAGGACGCGGGCGCCGTAGCCCGATCGAGCCGTTTCGGCGGCCCGATGGCGATCCGGATCCGCCGCCACGGCGGCCTCGCGCGGGAGCGAGAGCCGCAACGCCACCGCCTCGTCGCCATAGCGCGCGGCGCGCTCGGCCAGCGGGTATCCCGCGAAGTCGGGCACCACGCCGCGGCCGCTCGCGGGGGCCGGGGCCCCGTGCCCGCGCAGGAGGACCGCCGCGCGCGCGCCCGCCGAGACGGCCTCCAGGGCGAGCCAGCGCGCGATGGTGCTCTTCCCGGTGCCGCCCACGGTCAGGTTGCCGATCGCGATCACGTGGCACCCCGGCAGCGGCCGGCGTCGCGCTCCCGCGCGCGCGCGTGCGATCCCCGACGCGACGGCGTAGCCGGCGGCGAGGGGGAGGAGCGCCTGGGTCCAGGGAAGCGACCCGGGCTCGCCCGACCAGGAGCGCTCGAAGAATCCCGCGATGCCCCTCACGGCGTGAGACCGAAGCGCTCGAGCGCCTGAAGGGAACGCCGCGCCGAATCGGAGGCGGCGGCCGCGGCGCGCGCGGCCCCCTCCCCCATGCGGCGGATGGCGTCCGGGCTTCGGGCCAGCGAGAGCACCGCCTCGGCGCCCTCGGCCGCGTCGTCGGCGCGGAGGACGGCGCCCTCGCGCGCGAGCGCCTCGAGGCTCTCCTCGATCGCTTCGGCGTGCGGGCCCACCACGACCGCGCAGCCGCGCGCCGCGGGCTCGAGCGCGTTGTGCCCCCCGTACGCCGCGAAGGTTCCACCCACGATCGCCACGGCGGCGGACTGATACGCCGCGGGAAGCTCGCCCTGGGTCGCCAGGACCCCGACGCGGGGTCCGGGCAGGAGCCCCGCGATCCAATCGCGCATGGCCCTTCCGCGATCCTCCTCCCGGCGCACCGAGAAGGGGATGCCCTCGCGCGTGAGCGCCGCGAGCGCCCGCGCCAGCCCCTCCGGGTGCCGCGGCGCCACCACGAGCGCCCGGTCCCCGTGGCTCACGAGGCCCCGCGCCAGCGCCACCACGATGTCCTCCTCCCCGGGGCGAGAGCTCCCGAAGACCACCGCGGGCCGGTCCGCGACATCGCGCGACGCGCCCTCGATCGGCCGCTCGGCCTTGAGGTCCCCGGTGACCGCGATCCGCCCGGAGGGGACGCCGAGCGAGCGGAAGCGCTCCGCGTGCCGCTCCGATTGCGCCAGCACCCAGACCCCCTCGCCGAAGACGCCGGGCCCGGCGAGCCCCCAGCGAAGAAGGCGCGCCCGGGTCCGCTCGGAGACGGTGGCGCTCACGAACACCACCGCGACGCCCCGGCGCCGCGACTCGAGGATGAGGTGCGGCCAGAGCTCGGTCTCGATCACGTCCAGCCGCCAGGGAGCGGCGCCTCGGAGGAACGAGCGAAGGAGCTGCGGGAGGTCGAGCGGCGCCACGCGCGCGACCACCCGGTCCCCCAGGTCCCCCCGGGCCCGCGCGAGCCCGCGTTCCGTACGCGCGGTCAGGAGAACGGGCGGGCGCTGACCCGCCGCAAGAAGCGCCTCGATCCACGTGCGGGCCGCCACCATCTCGCCCAGGGAAGCCGCGTGCACCCAGACGCTGCCCGCCGCGCCCGCGAGATCCGGGGTGGCCCCGCTCCAGGCCGAGCGCCAGGCGCTCCCGCGCCGGCCGAGACCGCGGAGGAGCGGCGCTGCGGCGCCCGCCAGGGTCGCGACGCCGCGATACGCGGCGAGCGGGAGGGTCGTCACGCGCCCGCCCCCGCCACGAAATCCACGAGGGCCTGAGCCGCGCGGTCCGGCGAGCCGGCCCCTCCCAGACGCTCCGGGA
>DASQBE010000194.1:0-8621 GCA_035635355.1 Binatia bacterium
TCGTCGAGGCCGGTCATCACGATCACCGGAACGCGCTCCGTGTGAGGCGCCCCGCGGAGCGCCTTGAGCACCGAGAAGCCGCCCCCTCCCGGCACGAGAAGATCCAGGAGCACGAGATCCGGCTCGAACAGGTCGACGGCCTTGACGCCTTCCGCCGCGGTCTGGACCGACCGCACCTCGAAACCCGCCCCAGCGAAACGGACCGTAAAGGCCAGAGCCACGTCTTCGTTGTCTTCGACGATGAGTATCTTCTTGCGCATGTACTCCCCCGATGCGGACCGGATGTGGTGGGCGTGACGTGGTCGCGCTCCGGTCCTCTGGTGTTGGAGTCAAGAAGCAAGAATTATGCTGGGTGCTCTTTTGCGGCCGCGTAGAACTACCGGGCCGCCTAACTCGCGGGATGCCTTCGAGGTTCCGCCCGGGACCCGCGGCGCACGATGCGCGGATCAAGCCACCCCTCCCAGGAGGCCGTCCCCGGGCGGCATTCTGCCCGCACCGACCCGGTCACGCTCCGAGCACGTGGAGCTGCCAGAGGTCTCGGCCGCTGGTGCGCCGGAGCGGCAGGATGGCCATTCGCCCGGTCTTGCCGATCGAGCGCTCGAGGTGGCGCATCTCCTCGAAGTTGGCCCGCACCTCGTCGTCGAGCGGAATCTCCACGCCGGCGGCGCGGGCGATCAGGATTCCCTTCGCCCGAAGCGACAGCTCCAGATGAATGCGCAGGAGACAGAGCATGTCGGCCAGCACGGGCCCCGGGAGGCGATGGAGGGATGCGAAGTACGCCCCCACCGGCGTGTCCTCGACATGGCCGCTTTCGATCATGAGGAGCAGATCCATGTCGTGGTCCAACCCCTCGCCCAGCCAGTCGCGCGTCGCCTTGTCGCTCCGCTCGAACACGATCCCCATGAGGAGCGGCATGGCGATCACCATCGCGGCGGCGGAGACCAGGGGATTCAGGATGAAGTGATTGAAGAGGGCGTGCGCCGCCGCCGCGAGGGCGATTCCGGGCAGGAACAGGAGCAGGGACCTGGAGCGCAGGCGGTCGGTCAGGGATTTCGAGAGGATCCCGACGATCGCGGTGGCCGACCCCAGCATCACCGCGGTGCCCAGTCCTCGCACGATCCAGAGGCCCAGCCCCGCGTTCCCCATCTCCTCCGCGAAATAGAGATTCTCGACGAGCGCGAACCCGGTTCCGACCGCGAATCCCAGGATCGCGGCGTCCACGAGGAACCCCACCCGAGCCGAGCGTATGAGGTAGACGAGGTACACCGCCTTCACGCTCTCCTCGACCACGGGCGCCACGCTGCGGTGGAGGGCCATCTCGTCCAGGCCCAAATCCAGCAGGAGCCGGTTCAGAAGCAAGGAGACGAGCGCGGAGCCGACGCCCGCGGCGAGGGCCAGGGCGACCGATTTCCGGGACACCAGCTTGTAGCTGTCCATGAGGATCAGGGCCCCGAGGAACAGGACGACGGGGCTGAGGCCGACGAGCAGGATCACAGGATCTTGAGCGACACCATCCACTCGTCGCTCGCGCGCCGGTACTTCCCGAACGCCCTCGCGTAGCCCCAGGAGAGCGTGAGCGGCTGGTGAACCAGGAGCGTGAGCCTCAGGTCCGCCTGGGCGCCCAGATCCGCGGTCGTCACTCGATCGGAGGCGCTGTCCAGGTTCGTGACCAGTCCCCCCGCGAAGAGCGAGGTCCGGATGGATGTGGCATAGAAGGCGAGCTTGCCGAGCTTTCGAAAACGGAGGGGTGGAAGATTCCAATCGAGGAGCGACTTCGCGAAGTTGGTGCCCGCGATCTCGTCCAGGGTCGTGCCGGGGAAGGAGTCGTACTCGCGGTAGCGCTTTGTGTCCCGGTAGTCGACATAGCTGTTCCCGAAACCCCCGAAGTAGAAATTCGCGAACGGCTCGCTCCGATCCCCCGGCGAGTAGCCGGCCGAGGATCGCAGCCACAGGGAGGAGTGGCCCACCGGGAGGGTCGTCCCCAGGTCGAGGGTGGCCACGCCGAGCGGGAAATTCCGCCAGGACGCGCCCCCGGAGCGGACGGAGCGGACGAGGTTGGTCGTCGCGGCCACGTCCCACTTGATCCCCTTCTCGAAATCCACGGCGCCGATGGAGGTTCCCATGTTCCGGTACGCGAGCTGCGCGGTTCCCGTGACCAGCTTGTCGAATCCCGCCGCGGTCGAGATGTTCTGGGCGTCGGGCAGCTCCTCGAGGCCGCCATACCCGGTCAGCGAGGTCGTGAGCTCGAAGCTCCGGGGCGGATCGTAGAAGAAGGGATGCTTGTTCGAGATGCCCGCCGAGTATCCCTTTCGCCCGACCTTGGTCGGACCGAAGAGATCGTAGAAGCTCGCCGGGTTCCACTTCGCCTCCGCGGTCCACGCGTAGTGTCGGTATTGGGCGTCCAGATGAACGCGCTCGTCACCCTGGAATCGGGCCGCGGGCGAGACGGTCGCGGAGAGGTCGATCGCGGCCTGGCCGTACGGATCCGTGATCCCGAACTTCAGCCCGTACGCGGGCCGGTCCTTGTAGCCCTCGATGATCGGGTACATGGAATGGAGCCCCATCTGATGCCAGAGGCGGTACGGACCGGCGAACTGGGTCAGGGAATCGAGGTTCACGTCGGCCGGAGAAGGGGCGATCCAGCGCTTCACGACGGGATGCTTTTCGGCGATCTCGCTTCCGAGAAAGGTGATCGCGCTGACGTCCTGGATCGGCTTGGGATCGAGGAGCGTCGGGACGAAGCCTCCGCCCGAGTAGCGAAAGGCCACGAGCGAATCCGGCGACACCGGCACGGGCCGGAAGAAGCCTGTCTCGCCGTTCGTGACGACGCTCATCGAGTCCCCGTCGAAGCTCCAGCGGAACAGGTTCGAGACGCCCGTGTAGTAGGAGCTCCCGTAGAGGTACTTCCCGTCCGGCGAGAACACGAAGCCCTCGGGGACCGAGGTCCCGAAATTGTAGAGGGTCGTGGAGGTGGTGTCCCCCTGGGCGAGCGCCTCGGCGTGCCAGGTCCGGAGCGACTGGCGGCCGCTGATCTCCGCCATCGAGCCGGAGATCAGCCCGCCGTCCGGGGAGATGTCGATATCGTGGATGTCATTCCCGAAAGGCCACGAGTACACCTGGCTCCAGTCGTTGTACGGCACCTGTAAACGGACCAGCGTCGAGACCCCGTTGAAGTGCCGCACGCCCCAGAGCGAGCGATCCCGCTTGCTGAAGGCCAGGTCGCCGATCCGCGCGTCTTTGATCAACACGCGCGACCGCCCCGTCGTGATGTCGAGCGCGCAGAGATCCCGCCACTCGTTGTTGTCGGCGGTGTAGAAGAGGGTCTTCGTCGCGGGATCGAAGGCCAGGGAGCAGACGAAGTAGATCGACGGCCCCTTCACGTCCTTGATGCGCCGAATGGGACCACCGTCGAGGGGAATCGCCGCGAGGGACGCGGATGCGCCCGGGTAGTCGACCGCCGCGTACAGGGTCCGCGAGCCCGGATCGTAATAGGCGCGCGAGACCGAGCCCAGCGCCCGTTCGGAGAGATCGTGATACGGGGTCGTCGGATGCTGTCGGATGGAATCCAGATTCGTCTTCTGGAACTCGTGCTCCCAGGCGATCCAGTTCTTCCAGGCATCGCCCAGGGAGAGCCCGTAGACCTTTCGGAACTGGGAGGCGAAGTAGGGCTTGCTCCCCGGAGGACGCGACACCCACCGGATCAGGCTCTCCGGGGAATAGCGGTACGCGAGGTAGCTCAGGAACCGGGTCCCGTAGAGATAGGAAATGGCGCCCACCTGGAAATCGACCTTGATCCCCTGCGCCTCGAGGCCGACCGGGTCGTAGAAGGGGGTCTTGTCGCGCACCATCGAGCGAAAGACCATCTCGTCGTAGGGGCCCTGCGCCCGTCCCAGTCCTCCCGCCATCCACGTCTCCAGAAACACCGCGATGCCCTCGTGGTACCAGCGTGGCGCGGAAAGGCGCGGAACGCAGAGGAAGCTGTAGACGATGGATTCCGGATGCTGGTTCGTGGCCGGGACCTTCCCGCGAAAGAGGCTCCGGAACAGCCGGTCCAGCCCCGCCGCCTGGTCGAGCGCGACCACGTGAACCACCTCGTGATTCATCGTGAAGTTGATCCGCTCGTTCGACGGCCCCGTCTCGTACACGTAGTTCGACGGGGCGATGTGGACCACGATGGTGCTCCTGGGACTCACCCACGTCCCCGCGTTCCCGTAGTCCTGGAGGTCATCCAGGACGACGTTCACCCGCTCCCCGGGCGCGTAGTGAAAGAGGGCCTCGTGGAAGCGGAGCGAGTTCTCGGAGCACTGGGCGGCGTACGGAGCGAGAAACCCGAGGGTCCCTCCGTCGTAGATGAGCCTCAAGTCGCGTGTCTCGATGGTCGCGAGCTGGGCGCGGCAGACGAGGGGCAGGAGCAGAAGGGGCCATGCAAACCACACGGCGCGCGCCGCGACGCGGAGCTTCACCGAGAGGTCAGCCCGGGAAACGACGAAGAGACCTCGGCCAGGGCCGAGGTCTCCGCGTCTTCGTGATGTTCCGGATGAGGCTTATTCGCCGGAGGCTTCGGTGACGACCTTCTGGGCATCCGGGATGCTCGCCAGCCTCTGGAACTGACTGGTTCCGACCAGCTGGAGGAAGCTCGAGTTCTGTACCAGGGTCATGAAGTCATGGTCGGCCACGAGCTTGCCGAACTCGGGATGATCGTGTGCGAACGCCTGGAGACCGTACTGGGAATTCGCGTTCGGAGGCGCCACCGTCTTGCCGAAGTCGGAGTTGGGGTTCGGACGGGCGATCGTCTTGCCGTAGTCGGAGTTCGCGTTCGGGCGGGCGATCGCCTTGCCGTAGTCGGAGCCGGGGTTCGGCCGGGCAATCGTCCTGCCGTAGTCGGAGTTCGCGTTCGGAGGCGCGATCGTCCTCCCGAACTCGGAGCTGGCGTTCGGGGGCGCAATCGTCTTCCCGAACTCGGAGCTGGCGTTAGGCGGCGCAATCGTCTTCCCGAACTCGGAGCTGGCATTCGGCGGCGCAATCGTCTTCCCGAACTCGGAGCTGGCATTCGGAGGCGCGATCGTCCGCTGGAAATCGGCCGTGGTCACGAGGCGCCAGAACTGCTCGTTCTGAGCCATCTTCTTGAACTCGGGCGTCGCGATGACCTTGTGGAACAGGTCGCTCTGAAGCAACGCTTGCACCTGCGGGTCCTGAAGCACCACATCCCGATCCGTGATCTGCGTCGCTTGATAGCGCTTGGCCGCGCCGATCGTTCCTTCGAGCCCTGATTTCGGAGGAATGATTCCCGCGAAATGCGCCACCGCGATCCCCACCACCGCCACACCCGTCAGTCCCAGAATGATTCCTGGCCTTTTCATCGCATCCTCCTTTACTGCCCGGTTCCGCCTTGCGTTCCGGCGGACTCGACTTCTCCGCCACCCGCTCCGCCACTAATACAACCCTCGGAGATGAAGGTTGGTGATTCGTTACCGATTTCCGATTCCTGGCTTTCGGAGCGGAGACCCCCCGGTCTCGAGCTCTCCTTGGGCTGAGCCATCGGGGGAATCGATGGC
The DNA here is from genome assembly GCA_035635355.1 of Binatia bacterium. Classification (GTDB taxonomy): domain Bacteria; phylum Eisenbacteria; class RBG-16-71-46; order SZUA-252; family SZUA-252; genus WS-7. The sequence continues at coordinate 5,556 of DASQBE010000194.1, forward strand.
GATGCGGATCGGGGACCCGGCAGGTCCCTTCCGCGCCAGATAGAGGAGGTACTGGCTTTGGCCTAGCCGCTGCATCCTAATCGAAAGCCGGCCGGATCCAAGCATTACCTCGTTCCCGGCCTGATCCTGCCGCACGGCCCCGGCGCCCCAGGCGGCGGGATCGAACGACACGACGACGTCGCTCCCCAGCGGGACGTCGGCCGTGATCCTGACCACGAGGCCTTCCGTCTCCGAGAGCACCTCGGCAAGCACGTGTCCATTGCGTAACACGAAGTCATGGCTTTGGATATGCCGGTAGACGCCGTCCGAGAACTGGGGCGCCATGGTGCCCGTAAATGGCCTCGAATCGGCGCCGGGGCGGGTCATGAGATTCCCGGAGATCACGGCGAACGCCAGGACCCCCAGCGCGGCCCCGGCGGCAAACGAATAGCCGTAGCGGAATCCACCCCGCCCGCGAAAGAAGGCCGGAATCGAGCGGAGCCAGCTCTCCCGCGCCGGGGACGCCACATCACCCGACCGGATGGCGCGGAGGATCCCCTGCTTGAGCGACGCGGGGGGCTCTTCCATGTCCAGCCGGCTCAGGGCCGAGAAGACCCCGCCGAGCCCGCGGTACTGCACCCTCAGATCCTCCCGGGACTCCAGGATGCGGCTCAGCCGCTCCGAGTCCTCCGGGGTGGCCACGCCGTCCAGTTGGTCGTTCATGAGCCGTTCGAGCTCTCGATCGCTGTCGTTCATGTGAGGACGATCCCGTGTTTGGAGAAGATGCCGCCGAGAAGCTGCCGCGCCGTGTGAAGGCGGGACTTCACGGTCTTCTCGGGCACCTCCAGCACGCCGCTCATCTCCTGGTAGGAGAGCTGGGCGAAGTGCCGGAGGACGATCACTTGCCGGTAATCCTTCGAAAGCTCGAGCAAGGCTGTCTGGATCCGCTCGCGCATCCGGTTCTGGGACCATTCCTCATCGGGGCGAAGCTCCCCCGATTCGAACGTCTCGTCCAGGGGCTCGGTCCGTCTGCATCGGCTGAGATGATTCAGGGTCTCATTGATCATGATCCGGTAGACCCAGCTGAAGAACTTGTGCCTCCGATCGAAGGTGCCCAGGTTCTGGTAGGCCTTCAGGAAGACGGTCTGGGTGATGTCCAGCGCGTCTTCCCGATTGCCCACCATGCGAAGCGATACGTTGAAGAGAACCCGCTGGTACCGGTCGATCAGATCGCCGAAGGCCCCCCCATCACCTTGCAGGCACCGGTCCAGCAGGGCCTCTTCCTGTTCCTCGACTCCAACTACAGGGGAGTCTCCGGAAAGTTGGTGAGGGGTGGCGGTGTGCTTAGTCAAGCCGAAGCACCTTGTCGAGGCCCGCGTAGACGAAAACCGAGCGGATGCGGGGTTTCATGTTGGTGAGCTTGAAGCCGTGGCCCGAATCGTGGAGGCGCTTGTAGGTCTGGACCAGGACGCCGAGACCGGCGCTCGAGACATAATCGAGATCCGTGAGATCCAGGGTCGCCGATCCCTTCACGGCATCGAGGGCCGCCTTGGCCCGATCGGCCTGGGCTGCGTCCAGGCGGCCGGACAGCTTCACGAGGCCGTCTTGCTGGACGAGGATCTCGAACATCAGCGCGGGAACCTCTTGGTGATGGTGATGATGGCGCTCCGTTCCCGGTACTCGTAGCGGATCGAGTCGGAGATGCCCCGCACGAGACGAAGGCCGTGCCCACCCGCGGAAGCGTCGGGCGGGGGCTCCGGTGCGGAGGTCGGGTCGAACGACTCCACGTCGAAGTCGCGGAGGGTGAGCACCAGCTCCTCCCGCTCCCCACCGAGACGGAGGCTCACTTCGGGACCGCCTCCCTTGCCGTGTCTCAACTGGTTCGTGAACAGCTCTTCGATGAGGAGGTCCACCGTGAAGGAGTGCTCCGGGTCGAATCCCCTGGAGCCGACGTAGTCGGCCACGAACTGCGCCATCGGCTCGAGCGAACCGAGATTTCGCGGAAATCGCCGCTCCATCATGCGGTGAATTCCTCGCGGAGGGTTCCGGATGGACGACGGTCGCTCGCCCTCGAGTCAACCGGGCTCAGAGCTTGCAATCTAGACCCAATCGACGGGCGATTCAAGGCGCGCGAGAGGCCGGAGGGGCGCTAAAAAGCACTCGAGGACTGGTGGCAATACAATGCAGTGCAATGAGTTATGGGAACCGGCTCTCGAATCCAACGCTATGAAAGCGACTCTAAATAACCGTACATCCTCCGCTTCGGTCGCACGTTCCGGTGCACCTGTGTGTAAGAGAGACCATGAAACGTGAAATCAAATGCGTCGCGTGGGACACGCCGCGCGCGTCCTGGCTTCGCATCGCCTGGGTCGAGGCCTCGGAGTCCTGGCACCAGATCCGCAGCCTGCCGCGGTGGGTGCAGGCCCTGTTCGGCGTCGCCCTGCTCTTCATCAGCCTACACTGGGAAACCACGACCGGCGTGCTGGAATCGAACCTCCTCTCGCGCTGGGCGCGGGGCATGACGTTCAACATCCAGCCCGGCCCCGCCGACGGGGTCGTCTTCCCGCGCGGCGGGCCCGCCGATGTTCGCCGCGGCTACACGCGGATCCCTGAATTCACTCGATCTCTCAAGTCCGAGGGGTTCCGCGTCACGGAGCAGGCGCGCTTTTCCCCGGCGCTCGCGATGGCGGCCCGCGTCGGGATCTCTCCGCCCTACCGTGAGCCCGCCGCGCCCGGCCTGGCCATCGAGGGGGCGGACGGAAGCGATCTCTACGAAGCCTCCGACCGCGCGAACGGCTTCAGCTCCTATCAGGACGTCCCGCCGATCGTCGCGCGATCGCTGCTCTTCATCGAGAACCGGGAGCTGGACAAGAGCGCGAGCCGCTGGAGCAATCCGGCGATCGACTGGGGGCGGTGGGCCAAGGCGGTCCTGGTCTATTCCGCACGGAAGCTGGGCCTCCCCGTTCGCGTCGAGGGCGGGAGCACGCTGGCCGTCCAGGTCGAGAAGTACCGGCATTCCGAGGACGGGCGGACCGGATCGCCGGTGGACAAGATGCGGCAGGTGCTCACCGCCAGCCTGCGCATCTA
>DASQBE010000195.1:0-10302 GCA_035635355.1 Binatia bacterium
AGTCCGTAGTCCCCCGCAGTTCCCCTGTCCGCGCCGCTTGACAGGAAGGCCCCGCCCCCATAGCCTTGAATCAGAACACATTTACCGGAATCGTGCCCACCCTGCCCGAATCCAATGAAGGCGAGGAAAGATTGTCCGACGCAACCGATGAAGAGCTCGTCCGGCGTTCCAAAGAGGACGATGAGCGGGCGTTCGGGGAGTTGATCTCGCGATACGAGTCGAAGGTCTACAGTCTCGCGTTGCGGATGATTCGAAATCCCGAAGACGCCGAGGATGTCTTACAAGATACGTTCCTGCGCGCCTACCGCGGCATCAAGTCGTTCCAGGGCGCCTCGACGTTCTCGACTTGGATCTACCGCATCACCGCGAATTCCGCGCTGATGCGTTTGAGGAAGAAGCAGCTTCCCACGGTGTCGATCGAAGACTCCGACGAGCGGGAAACGCCGGTCAACATCGCCGACTGGACGCCCGGCCCGGTGGAGCAGCTCTTGAGCCGGGAGTTGCAGCACGAAATGGACGAGGCGATCGAAGCGTTGCCGCCGGAATTCCGCCAGGTGTTCGTGCTCCGCGACATGGAGGAGATGTCGAATGCGGAAGTGGCCGAGGTCCTGGATCTGTCCGTGGCAGCCGTGAAATCGCGTCTCCATCGCGCGCGTCTGAAGGTGAGAAACCGCCTGGCCGGATACTTCAGTGACAGCGCGAAACCGAAACGACGTGCCATGGGAGCCCACTGATGCTGACGTGCAAAGAGGTCCTCGAATCGCTCTCCGATTACCTCGACGCGGACATGAAAGAAGACATCGTCACCGAGATGAAACGCCACATAGGCGCCTGCTCCGACTGCCGCGCCGAATTCGACACCCTCACGATGACGATCAAGCTCTACAAGCATGAGCACGGCGAGGCGCAGGTCATGCCCGTCGGCTGCCACGATCGCCTCGTCAAGGTGCTCGAGATCGAGAAGATGAGGTCGAAGGGCGGCGACCCGCCCAAGATGGTCTGAGATGCCGTCGGCGGAGCCGGCGGAGTACCAGACGATCCACCTCTACCGTCCCCAGAACCAGCTCGGCGATCTCCTCCTCAACGTTCCCGCCCTTCGCTCGATCCGCGAACGCTTCCCCCGCGCGCATGTGGTCCTCGTCGTCGGGCGCCAGAACGCCGCCGCGGTGCTGGGACAGCGCTGGGCCGATGAGATCCGCGTCGTGGACACCCGGAATTTCCTGGGCGTCGCCCGGGGAGGGATTCGCGGCTTGAGCGGCCCGCGCCCGGACCTCGCCGTCTATTTCACCACCGTGTCCTATTCGCGAAGCGCGGCGATGCTCGCCCGCTGGTCGCGCGCCAAGGAGCGCGTGGGATTCGATCCGGCGTGGTACCGCGAGCGCGACCGGGCCGGGCTGACGCGGCGGGTCGCGTATCCGACGCACGCCCCCCATCAGTCCGACCTGAGCCTCCTCCTGGCCCGCGAGGTGGGCGCCGGCGCGCGGCCCGATCCTCCTCATTACATTCCCGACCCCTCGCTCCTCCCGCGCGCGCCCGAGGGCGCCGTCTACATCCATCCCGGCGCCGGCAAGCACAAGAATCGCTGGCCCGCGGACCGGTTCGCCGCGGTCGCGCGCGATCTCCTGGCCCGCGGTCATGCCGTCTGGTGGCTCGCGGGACCGCAAGACTCGGGAACGGTGGAGGCGGCCGCCGCCGCGCTCGGCAGGGATCTCCCGGTGGTGCGGGGCGAATCCATCCCGATGCTCGCGGCCCGCTTCGCGCGCGCGGCGCTCTACCTCGGAAACGACACCGGGCCGCTCCATCTCGCCGGCGCGACCGGCTGCCCGACGGTGGGGGTGTACGGATGGACCGATCCCGACGAATGGCGGCCGGTGGGCCGTTGCGTCCGGAGCGTGCGCGCCGCGGACGGCAAGCTGGAGTCCGTGGAGCCGCGCGACGTGATCGACGCGGTCCTACCTCTGCTTGCGGAGGAACGATGCGCGGTCGGATGAGCCGCTGGCCGATGCGAACGCCCGCGTGGGCGCTTTGCCTGTCCTGTCTCGCGGCGGCCCCCGCTCCGAGAGCCCCGACGCCGCTCGCGGCGAGCGGCCTCGCGCCCGCGGTTCCTCGCGTCCGGTGGATCGAGCAGCGCGCCGCCGAGCGCGACACGACGGGCCTCGTGGCGGCGCTTCTCCGCGACCGCGCGCTCTCCACGCGCGGCGCCGCGGCGCGGGCCCTGGGCCTGATCCAGGAACGCTCCACCGCCCCCGCGCTGGTCGCAGCCCTCGCGGATCGATCCGCCACCGTTCGCCGCGAGGCCGCGTTCGCCCTCGGGCTCATGGGCGATTCCACCGCCGTCGGTCCCATCGCGCTCCGCTGGGAGCAGGAGATCGATCCGGGCGCCCGCGAGACCATGGTCACGGCGCTCGGGTATCTCGCCGCCCAGGCCGGGGCCCCGACCGTGGCGCGCGCCCTGGAGAGCAAACGCGAATCGGAGCGCTGGGCCGCGGCGCTCGCGGCGGCCCGGATCCGGGCCCGCTCGCTCGCCTCGCCCCTGACCGCGCGCGCCGACGCGCTCCGTCCCGAGATGCGCTGGCGGGTGGCGTACGCCCTGGGAAGGATCGGGGACAAGGCCGGGGCGCTCGCGCTCCGCAATCTCGCGCACGACCGCTCCGAGGAGGTGCGGATGAGCGCGGCCCGCGCGATCGCCGAAGTGGGGGACTCCGCGTCCGGTCCGCTGCTCGCGACCCTGCTCCACGACACCGCCTGGCGGGTCCGGGTGAACGCGGCGCACGCGTTGGGCCTCCTCGGGGCGCGCGACCAGGCGGCCGCGATCCGCCCGCTCCTTCAAGACGCAAGCCCCCACGTCCGCTGGGAAGCGGCCCTGGCGCTGGGCGTCCTCGGGGATTCCGCCTCGGTCCCTGCCCTGACCCGCGCGCTCTCCGACTCCTCGACGGGGGTCGTTCAGGGGGCCGCGCTCTCGCTCCTCAAGCTGCAGGGCGAGCGCGCCATTCCCACCGTGGCCCCCCAGTTCGATCTCTTGCCCGGATTCCTTCGCTCGGGGCTCCTGGAAGCATTGGGTCAGGTGCCGGGCACGATGGCCCTGCAGACGCTCCTGGCACGGGCGAGGGATGGGACGGACCCTCCCGGGGCCTCCGGCGCCGCGGCGGGGCTGGCCCAGCGAAAGGCGGACGCCCTCGCGGTCCTTCCCGCGCTCCGGGCGCTGATCACGCTCGGTGGCAACACCCCGCCCAGGGATTTCACCGTGGTGTGCAACGCCGCCGACGCCCTGGGGCAGCTGGGGGATTCCGCCTCGGTGCCCGCGCTCACCCAGCTTCTCCACCGCTTCGGGACGGCGCAGGACGCCGACATCCGCGCCACGGCCGCCTCGGCGCTGGCCGCCCTCAAGACGCGCGCGGCGCTCGACGCGCTGGCGCCGGCGCGGCGCGATCCCGAGCGGCGCATCCGCGAGACCGCGTGCGCGGCGCTGGGGCTCCCCGCGGACTCGATCGGCCTCGTGAAGAACCCGCTCCTTCGCGCGCCGGGCGCCAAGCCTGTTCCGAGCGTGGCGCTGGTCCAGACCGAGCGCGGCCTCATCACGATCGCGTTCGATCACGCGCGCGCGCCGGTCACGGTCGAGAACTTCGTGAGCCTGGCGCGGGCGAAATACTTCGACGGGTTCGCGTTCCATCGCGTGGTGCCCAATTTCGTGGTGCAGGACGGCTGCCCCCGCGGCGATGGATGGGGCGGACCCGGATACATGATCCCCTGCGAGTACAACGACCATCCCTACGAGACGGGCACGGTGGGCATGGCGCTCTCGGGGAAGGACACCGGCGGGAGCCAGTGGTTCATCACCCTCTCGCCGCAGCCGCGGCTCGAGGGGCGCTACACGGTCTTCGGCGTGGTCACGCGGGGGATGGATGTGGCGGAGCGGATCATGCCCGGGGACCGAATCCTGCGCGTCACGCTGAAGTAGGGGGAAGGGCCTCGATCGGAGGCTCCTGGCCGAGTCCTCTCACCACGCGGCCCGCCAGGATCCCGTTCACGATGTCCACGGCGGCGTGGATCACCTGGCCCGGCGCGAGACTCCGCACCAGCACGTACATCGCCCCGAACAGGATCCCCAGAATGCCCGTGCCGATGATTCCCTGCCTGCCCTGATAGGCGTGCCCGAAGCCGAAGAGCACCGCCGCCGCGATCATGCCGACCCAGATCGATCCGCACGCGGCGCCCAGGAAGCTCACCAGCCATCCGCGGTAGAGGAGCTCCTCGCAGATTCCGGCCGTGAGCGAGACCAGGGCGAAGCCCCAGATCTCCACGGGGCCGATGGGCACGAACTTGCGTGCGCGCTGCACCGTGGCCAGAAGCTCCACGCGGGTGGCCTTCCGGATCTGGCGTGTGTTGAAGGCCGTGAGGGCGAGAAGTCCCAGGAGCCCCAGCGCCGTCACGGCGAGCGAGAGCCCTGGATTCCCGAGGGTCTGACCCAAATCGCGCAGCGTGAGCCCGTGCCGGCGGGCGAGGAACACGGTCAGGGCCACGAGGGTCCACTCCATGGCGATGATCGTGGCGTAGAGGCGGAGCTTGGTCCGGGTGGGGGTCGGATCGGCCACCGACGCGAGGCGGCGATAGGCCAGGAGGCCGTGGAACGGGACGAGCACCGCGAGCACGACGCAGAGGAGCCAGGCGTCCCAGGACCGCGTGAGCGGCGCCCAGAGCGCGATCCAGTCTTGCGACACGGAGCGGGGCCTAGGCCAGGGCGAGGATGAGCCGCTCGATGACCGAGCGGAGCGCGGGCGCGACGGCCGCCACGGCGGCGGTCACGTCCTCGTGGCGCAGCACCGCCGGGCTCTTGCCCGCGGCCCAATTCGTGACGCAGGAGATGCACGCCACGGGGAGTCCGATCTCGTTCGCGGCGGCCACCTCGGCCGCGGTGGACATGCAGACGGTGTCGGCGCCCATGCGCTCGAGCATCGCGATCTCGGCGCGCGTCTCGTACGAGGGTCCCAGCGTCACGCCCAGCACGCCGCGCTCGGCCCGCACGCCGGCGTTGACCGCGGCGCGCGCGGCCTTGGCGAGGAGATCCGGTGCGTACGTGGGGCGCGACGTCAACCCGCGTGGGCTCGGCGACGCGTCCCCACGACCCGGCGCGCGCCACTGCAAGTTGACCTGGTCCTCGACGAGCATCAGCGTTCCCGGCGCCATCCGCGGCGAGATTCCCCCCGAGGCGTTCGTCAGCACCAGCGCCTTGGCGCCGAGCCCCGCGAAGAGGCGCACGAGGCGCGTGACCTCCTCCGCCGTGTACCCCTCGTAGAGATGCGAACGCCCCTGCGCCACCACGACCGAGCGTCCGGACCAGCGCCCGAAGAGAAGCCGTCCCGAATGTCCCGCCACGGTCGAGCGGGGCAGGCCGGGAATCTCCTCCGTGGCGATGGAACGGTCCCACGCGACGCCCTCGGCCAGGATCCCGAGGCCGCTTCCCAGCACCAGCGCCACCTTGGGAACGAGGATCGTGCGCTTGCGGATGACGGCCAGCGCTTCGTTTCGGTCGAAGGGCTCGAGCCGATCGCCCGGCGCCGGGGCACGGGCCGGGGCGGGCGTCATCACAGCACGTCCGGATCCAGCCGGGACTGCGGCGTGGCCGCGGCGCGGAGCGCGCGTCGGGAGAAGAGAATCAGAACCAGGAGCGCGAGCGCGTAGGGCGCCGTGGCGATCGCCAGACCGCCCACGGAGTCATCGGGGGCGTACGGACGGAGCGCGCGCAGGGCCGCGGGCCCGGCCGCGAGGAGGATCCCCGGCAGAAAGCCCCACCGCGCCGCGACCGCGCAGGCCAGCGCGATGATGCCGAGCCCGATCGGTGGAGACGCGGGATGGGATCGGAGCAGGATGGCCGCGGCCGGCACGGCGCAGAGCGCGCCCAGCACGGCGCCCGCGATCCGCACCCTCGCCACCTCCCCGGGACCGCGCCGCGCCAGCGCCGGGGTCTCCGAGTACCCGCGAAGGCGGAGCCCGTAGGGTGTCTTCAGCATGATGAACGCGGCCAGCGCCAGCACGACCGGCACGGCCCAGACCCACGGGCTCACCATGAGATCCTCGGCGTAGGTGCCCTCGAAGATCGTTCCGGGGATGAGCCCCGGAGGCGGTGTCTCGCGCAGGAGGCGAAGCGGGGCGGCGCGCATGAGGATTCCCAGCGCGCAGGCAGGGACGAGGCTCAGGGCGAACGCTCCCACCGTGGGATCCGACTTGAGGGACAGCAAGATTCCCGAGGCCACGAGCGCGAACACGATCGCCCCGCCCGTTCCGGCCGCGGCCGCGATCGCGTAGTCCCCCGTCCATTCGTACCCGAGGCAGAAGCCCAGGATCGCGGAGAGGACGCAGCCTTCGATGCCGAGGCCGCTCAGGGCGGCGCGCTCCCAGTAGATCGCGCCCGTGACGAGAAGCGCCAGCGCCGCCCACTCGAGCGGGAAGGAGGCGAGCGCGGCCCAATCGTGCAGGGACAGCGTCACGTCATTTCACATCCGCCAGGAGCGAGCGGATTTTCGTTTTCAAGAGGTCGATCGCGACGAAGTTGTATCCCCCCTCCGGGATCACGAGATCGGCGTAGCGCTTGGAGGGCTCGATGAACTGGAGGTGCATGGGGCGCACGCTGGACTCGTACTGGCGGATGGCCTGGTCCAGGGTGCGGCCGCGCTCGGTCAGGTCCCGCTTCAGCCTCCGGATGAAGCGAATGTCGGGATCCGCGTCCACGTAGATCTTGATGTCCATGAGGTGGCGGAGCGTCGGGTCCTCCAGGACCAGGAGCCCGTCGAGCAGCAAGATGGGCCGCCCGCGGACGCGGAGCGGCTGGCCCACCCGGGTGTGGGTGCGCATGTCGTAGGCGGGCATGTCCACCTCGTCGCCCATGAGGAGCTTCTCCAGATGCTGGCGCAGGAGATCGCGGTCGAACGCGTCCGGGTGGTCGAAGTTCCGGTTCTCGCGCTCCCCGAGCGGGATGTGGTGGAGGTCTTTGTAGTAGGAGTCCTGCTCGATCAGGAGGACCGAGTCCGATCCCAGGTCCTGCGCGATGGATTGCGCGACGAGGGTCTTGCCGGCGCCTGTCCCCCCGGCGATTCCGATCAGGATGCCGCGGCGCTTCGGGTCGGGGGTCATTTCGACGCCGCTCCCAGGGAGCGGGCCGGCGCTTCGCGGATCAGCTCCTCGGGGGAGAGGGCCGCGATGTAGGGGAGGTGGCGGAAGCGCTCCGCGAAATCGAGGCCGTAGCCCACGACGAAGCGGTCGGGGATCTCGAAGCCGACGTACTCCACCGGCACGTCGCGCTCGCGGCGCGACTTCTTGTCCAGCAGCGCCACGGTCTTGAGCGAGGCGGGGTTCCGCGCGAGAAACGTGCGGCGCAGGAAGTCCAGGGTGTGCCCGGTGTCCACGATGTCCTCCACGATGATGACGTCACGCCCTTCGATGTCTCGTCCGATGTCTTTCACGAGGCGCGGCGCCCCGGAGGACTGCGAGGAGAGCTCGTACGAGGAGATGCTGATGAAGTCGATCTCGTGCGGGATGGGGAGGCTCTTCATGAGATCCGCCATGAGGATGACGCAGCCCCGCAAGACCCCGACCAAAAGCGGGGCGCCCTCCGGGTGGTCGCGCGCGATCTGTTTCCCGATCTCGCGCACCCGGCTCTGGATCGCCTCGCTGCCGATCAGAACTTCCATGTGGTTCCACCCCTCCTGACTCGAGTAGCCCGCACACTAGCATCGGGTTCCGGGACTGTCAAATCAGGCGCAAGTTAGCCTGCCCATTGCCGATACTTGCCCCGGACGCACTGCGTGCCGCAGGGGGGGAATGGGGCCCAACGTGGATAAATTCCAGGGATCGGACCGGCGGGGAGTCCAGCGCCGGCGCAGGGACCGCCGCGAGGCGGCGCGCGCCGAGCAGCGCCTCTTCTGGCTCCTCTGGCTCGTCGGCATCCTGAATTTCACGGATGCCGCGCAGACCGTCTATCTCCTGAACGCCCGCTTCATGGTCGAAGCCAACCGGCTCATGGCCTTCTTGCTGAACCACTCCCCTTACGTCTTCTGGATGTACAAGACGCTGGTCCCGACGCTGGGGTGCGTTCTTCTCTGGCGCTTCCGGAAGCGGGTCCGGTGGATCCACGGGGCGGTCGTGACGGTGTTCGCGGTCTACCTCACGGTGGTGATGCGGAGTTTCCTCTACATGCTGCTTCCGCAACATCTGTGAGAGGAAGCGCACGAACCGAGCGGGCGGGGCGCTGCGGCCATGGAAGGCCATAACCCACTCGTAACAAATAAGGTACCACGATCTTCGACCGGCGCGATGAGGGCGCTGCAGTGCAAGAACCTCATGGCACGGATCGTGCAAATCGCATCTGTTGACCAGTGCCATGGGGGCACAGGGGAGGACGGAGCGGACATGAGCGCAAAGTCATACATCAAGCTGGCTACGGATCTTGCGACGATTCCCAACCCGTCGCGCGAGAACGTCGGCTACTTTTTTATCAATAATTTCCTTCTGTCCAGGATCGACTCCGAGATGCCCTCGGATTTGAAAGAATATGACGAGGACGTGAACGTCTACACCGCGTCGCTTCTGGCGGGGGTCGTCACCGGACAGCAAGACTTGCTGCAATCCGACTACATCTCCACGCGCGATTCCGATGTGTTCGCGCGGGTCCAGGGAACGAAAGACCAGAGGCTGCGCTACCGCGTGTACAAGGCCAACGCGGACTTCCTCTATGTGTCGCTGGGCATCTTCGGCGAATCGTCCCTCGTGGGCGACACGCCGGAAACCGAAGAGGACGCGCAGCGTTTCACCGGGCGTGGTAAATCCTACTATCAGTTCGCATCGGCGTACGCCGAGCGCCTGTACGGACGGGGCGCCGCGATCGCCGAGGTGATGGACAAGCTCTCGCGCAACTTCGAGGCCTACACCAAGGTGATGGTCTGGATGAGCGGCGAGTATCTGCACCTCATGAATCAGCTCAGCTCGGGCGAGATGTATCATCTGGAGCACGGCACGCAGGAGAACTTCGAGAAATCCTACAAGCGAAACTCCTGGGACGAGCTCCTGGACAGCTATGTCGAATGGCGCAAGACGCACAGCAAGGAATCGCTGCGCCGCATCGCGCGCGCCGCCCGCGAGCTGAAGCGGGTCGATCCCTCCTTCTCGCTCAAGGCGTTCCGCGAGCGCTGGTCCATCTCCCGGCGCGACGACGAGCTTCGCCGGCTTTCCGCGTAGACAGCCCCACACCCCTTCGGTAGCCTGCGGGGCCTATGTCCCCCTCGGTGGTTCGCATCGGTCTCCTGGGCTGCGGCGTCGTCGGACAGGGGTTCTTGAAGCTCCTCCAGGAGCGCGAGCGCCTGGTCCGTGATTCCGTGGGCGCGCCGGTCAAGGTCGCGCGGATCGCGCTGCGCGATCCCGGCAAGCGCCGCGAGTGCGATCTCTCGGGCGTCCATGTCGGGACCGATCCTCTCGCCGTGGCCACGGCCGAGGACGTGGATCTCCTGGTCGAGCTGGTCGGCGGTGAATCCATGCTGGAGCCGGTTCGTGCCGCGCTCCGGCGCGGCGTCCCGGTGGTCACGGCCAACAAGCACCTCCTGGCGCTCCACGGCGAGGAGCTGGAGCGCCTCGCCGCCGAGTCCAAGGCCACCATCCGCTGCGAGGCCTCGGCGGGCGGCGGGATCCCGGTGCTCCAGGCGATGGACCACGGGCTCCGGACCGAGAACTTCCAGCTCCTGGTCGCGATCCTGAACGGGACCACGAATTTCATCCTCTCCACCATGGAGCGGGACGGCCGCGATTTCGCGGAGGCCCTGGAGGCCGCGCGGACCCTGGGCTTCGCGGAAGCGGACCCCACGCTCGACCTCTCGGGCGCGGACACCGCGCAGAAGCTCTCGATCCTCGTGCGGCGCGCGTTCCGGATGGATGTGGCCCTGGGCTCCATTCCCACGGAGGGAATCCTCGGGATGGAGCTGGAGGACCTCCGCCAGGCGGACCGGTTCGGGTACACCGTGAAGCTCCTGGGCATCGCGCTGCGCCACCCGGAGGGGCTCGACGTGCGCGTCCACCCCGCGTTCATCCCCAAGCGCTACCTCCTGGCCGCGGTCCGCGACGAGTTCAACGGGATCTACCTCCGCGGCGAGGCGACGGGCTCCATGCTCTTCTACGGGAAGGGCGCGGGGGCGCTTCCGACGGCGCAGGCCGTGCTCGGCGACGTCCTGGTCACCGCGCGGGAGTGCGTGTCCGGCGTGAAGGTTCTGGGATCGCCCCCGCGGCACGACCCGGAGCGGAGGCTCCCCCTGGACATGGTCC
>DASQBE010000196.1:0-11455 GCA_035635355.1 Binatia bacterium
GCGCTTGAATCATTGCGATGTTTATGTTGACCGCATTTTCGTTTCGAGCTATCAAGCCGACAGTTTGATCGTTTCTACGCCCACGGGATCGACCGCCTATTCGCTCTCCGCCGGCGGCCCCATCGTGGGTCCCACGATCGAGGCCCTCCTGGCCACCCCCATCTGCCCGCACTCGCTCGCGTTCCGGCCGCTTCTCGTGGGCGCGAACGAGAAGCTGCGGGTCCGCGTCGGCGCGAGCGTGAACCGCGCGCGCCTCACCGTGGACGGCCAGATCAGCCGCCTGCTCGCCGCCGGGGACGACGTGGAGATCCGGCGCGCGCGCGCGCGGGTCTCCATGCTCTCCTTGAAGCGCGAGTCCTTCTACGAGGTTCTCCGCGAGAAGCTCGCCTGGGCCGGTCCGCAGACGCGGACGCGGCTCAAGGACTGACCCTCGTGCTGACCTGGCTCTCGATCCAGGGCCTCGCGCTGGTGGAGCGCATCGAGCTCTCGTTCGACCCTTCCCTGAACGTCCTGACGGGAGAAACCGGCGCCGGCAAATCCCTCATCCTGGGATCGATCGCGCTTCTCCTGGGGGAGCGCGCGGACCCCGACTGGCTTCGCGCCGGGGCCGAGCATGGTTTCGTGGAGGGCGTCTTCGATCTGGCCGGGCGGCCGGATCTCCTGGCGGAAGTCCGCGGCCTGGAGATCGAGCCGGAAGAGGACAAGGTGATCGTGCGCCGTGAGCTCTCCGGCGAGGGGAAGAGCCGCGCGCTGGTGAACGGGAGGACGGTCCTTCTCTCCCAGCTCCGGCGCCTGGGGGATCTTCTGGTCGACCTCCACGGCCAGCACGAGCACCAGCTCCTCCTCCATCCCGAGAACCAGACCGAGTTCTACGACGCGTGGGCCGGGCTCACCGCGGATCGGCAGGCCCTCCGCGGCGAGCGGGCGGCCCTCCTCGAAGAGCGCCGCGACCTCCTCGAGAGGCGCGCCGCCTGGGATCGCGACCGCTCCGAGGAGGAGCGGCTCCGCGAGGATCTGGCGGAGCTCTCGAGGGCGGCGCTCCAGCCCGGCGAGGAGGAATCGCTGAAGCAGGAGCGCGAGGGGCTTCGCCACCGCGAGCGAATCATCGAATCGCTGCGCGCCGCGCGTCAGGCGCTCGCGGCCGAGGAGGGAGGAGCCGAGGGCTCGGTGCGACGCGCGTCCAAGACGCTGCGCTCGCTCGCGGCCCTGGTCCCCGACCAGGACGCTCTGGCCGTGGAGGCCGAAGCGCTGCTGGATTCGTTGCGAAACGTCGCGGGGAAGATCGAGGACGCGGAGGCGAGCGCGCTCGAAGATCCGCTGCCGCTCGACCAGATCGAGACGAGGCTGGATCTCATCCATCGCCTGGCCCGGAAGCACCGGACCCATTTCGACGGCCTGCTCGAGCTTCGCGAGTCCCTCGAGGCGAGGGCCCGCGCCATGGACGCGGAGGGAAGCGAGTCCCTCGAGACGCGGGAGCGGGCGCTCGGCGCGCGCACCGCGGAGCTCGCGGCGCGGCTCGACCGGTTCCTCGCCCTTCGGCAGGACCAGAGCGCGCGTTTCAGCCGCGAGGTAGGGGGCCGGCTCGAGAGGCTGGGCTTCCAGAAGGCGACGCTCACCATCCAACCCGCCGAGGCCGTGGAAGGGCGCGAGCGCCCGGCCCTGGATCCCATCCCGATTCCCGGCGTGGAGTTCGTGTTCCGCCCGAACGTCGGCGAGACCCCGAGACCGCTGCGCCGGATCGCCTCGGGGGGCGAGCTGAGCCGCGTGATGCTCGCCATCAAGTCCCTCATGGCGGAGCGGGACCGGGTCGCGGTCCTGGTCTTCGACGAGGTGGACCAGGGGATCGGGGGCGCCACGGGCGAAGAGGTCGGCCGGATGCTCCGCGCGATCGCGGGGCGGCGCCAGGTGCTCTGCATCACGCACCTGCCCCTCATCGCGGCGCACGGCGTGCGGCATTTCGAAGTCCTCAAGTCCAGCGCGCGCGGCCGGACGACGACCCAGGTCCGCCCGCTCTCGGGGAAGGAGCGGGAAGAGGAGATCGCGCGGCTCCTCGCCGGGGCCCGGGTGACCGAGACCACCCGGAAGCAGGCGCGGGAGCTCCTGCACGCGGCCGCCGCATGACCAGCCCGACCCTCGCCGAATACGTCGCCCTCGCCCGCGAGAAGAACCTCGTGCCGGTCACGCGCGAGATCCTCGCGGACCTCGACACGCCGGTCTCCGCGTTCACCAAGCTCGACCGGGGGGACGGGTCGTTCCTCTTCGAGAGCCTCGAGGGCGGGGAGAACTGGGGCCGGTACTCTCTGCTGGGATTCCGGCCCGTCGTCGAGTTCCGCTCGAAGGGAACCGCGGCCGAGATCCGGCGCGGAGAGAGCACCGAGCGGATGGAGAGTCAGGATCCGCTCTCGGTGCTGCAGGGCCTGCTGGGCGAGATTCGCGCGGCGGATGTTCCCGGCCGGCCGCCCTTCAGCGGGGGCGCCGTCGGGCTCATCGGCTACGACTACGTGCGCTTCCTGGAGAAGCTTCCGCCCACGCTGCCCGACGACCTGGGCCAGCCGGACCTCCATTTCGTATTCCCGGAGCTGGTCCTGATCTTCGACAACTTCCGCCACAGGCTGCGCTTCGTGGTCAACAGCCGTCCGGAAGGGGACCCGGAGCGCCGCTACAAGGAAGCGGTGGCCACCATCGACGAGATGGTGGCTCGCCTCCACGGGCTTCCGCCGGCGGCCCCGGAGCAGGTTCATTCGAACGGTGACGTGAAGTTCGTAAGCAACTTGGGAGAGAAGCGTTACATGAAGGCCGTCGAGGCGGCCAAGGAGCACATCCGGGCCGGGGACGCGGTCCAGATCGTGCTCGCGCACCGCCTGGACGCCGAAGCGCCGGTGAGCCCTTTCGACGTCTACCGGGCGCTCCGGATCCTGAACCCCTCCCCGTACATGTTCTTTCTCAAGAATCGGGAACGCTCCCTCGCGGGCAGCTCGCCCGAGATCCTGGTCAGGGTCACCGGCTCCAAGGTGACGCTCCGGCCGATCGCGGGGACGCGGCCACGGGGCCAGACCCGCGCGGAAGACGACGCGCTCGAGCGGGATCTTCGCGCCAGCGAGAAGGACCGCGCCGAGCACGTGATGCTGGTGGACCTGGGCCGAAACGACGTCGGGCGCATCGCCCGCATCGGGAGCGTCCGCGCCACGGCCTTCATGGACGTGGAGCGGTACTCCCACGTGATGCACCTGGTCAGCCAGGTCGAAGGGGAAGTGAGAGAGGGCCTTTCGGCCTTCGACGTGGTGCGCGCCTGCTTCCCCGCGGGCACCGTGAGCGGCGCCCCCAAGAAACGCGCCATGGAGCTGATCGAGGAGATGGAGGCGGCCCGCCGCGGGGCGTACGCGGGGGCGGTCGGCTACTTCGATTTCCACGGAAACGCCGACTTCTGCATCGCCATCCGCACCGCCACGTTCGAGCGCGGCCGGATCCACTGCGGGGTGGGCGCCGGGATCGTGGCCGATTCCGATCCCCAGGAGGAATGGATCGAGACGCGCAACAAGGGGCGGGCGGTCGAGGAAGCGGTGCGCCTCGCGGCGCGGGGGTTCCACCCATGATTCTCATGATCGACAACTACGATTCCTTCACCTGGAACCTGGTCCAGTATCTGGGGGAGCTGGGATCCACCCCCGAGGTCGTGCGGAACGACCAGATCACCGTCGACGAGATCGCGCGCCGCAAGCCCTCGGCGATCGTGATCTCCCCGGGGCCCGGCCGGCCCGGCGACGCGGGGATCAGCAGTGCCGCGATCGAGCGCTTCGCCGGACAGGTGCCGATCCTGGGCGTTTGCCTGGGCCATCAGTGCATCGGAGAGGTCTTCGGCGGTAAGGTGGTCCGCGCCGAGCGCCTGGTGCACGGGAAGACCTCGGCCGTCATCCACACCGGACGCGGCATCTTTCTGGACGTGGACAACCCCTTCCAGGCGACGCGCTATCACTCCCTTCTCGTGGCGCGCGAGGGGCTCCCCGAGAAGCTCCAGATCATGGCGTGGACCCCGGAGAACGAGATCATGGCGGTCCGCCACAAAGACCACGAGACCTGGGGCGTCCAGTTCCACCCGGAGTCGATCCTCACGACGTGCGGGAAGGATCTGCTGCGCAATTTTCTCCGGCTCGTGCCCGAGGTCGACCCAGCGAAGAAGCGATGATCCAGGAAATGCTGTCGCGACTCGGGCTCGGCCTGCCGCTGACACGCGAGGAAACCGGCGCTGCGGTGAGGGCCATGATGCGCGGGGAAGTGAGCGACCCCGAGATCTCGGCGTTTCTCCTCGCCATGGCGCAGCGCGGTGAGACCGCCGAGGAGATGCTTGGCGGGGCGGAGGCCCTTCGGGCAGAGGCCATCCCGTTTACCTCCGGACGTCCGAGGATTCTCGACACATGCGGCACGGGAGGGGACGGATCCAACACCTATAACATCTCGACCGCCGTGGCGCTGGTCGCTGCTGCGGCGGGCGTCCCGGTGGCGAAGCATGGGAACCGCTCGGTCTCGAGTCGCTCCGGCAGCGCGGACGTGCTGGAGGCGCTGGGCGCCAACATCGACCTCGGTCCCCAAGGTGCCGCGATCGCGCTGGAAGAGACTGGATTCACGTTCCTGAACGCGAGACGATTCCACCCGGCCATGCGCCACGTCGCCCGGGCGCGGGCCGATCTCGGGATCCGGACCCTGTTCAACTGGCTGGGGCCGCTCTCGAACCCGGCCCACGCCACGCACCAGCTCGTGGGGGTCGCCGACGGCGGGCGCGCTCCCATGGTCGCCGAGGTTCTCTCCAAGATCGGGATCACGCGGGCGCTGGTCGTGCACGGCGCCGGGGGGTTGGACGAGCTCTCGCTCGAGGGGGAAAATCTGGCCTATGAAGCCGGCCCCACGGGGACGGGGACGCGCCACACGGTCGAAGCCGCGGCGCTGGGCCTTCCCGCGGCCGGGATCGAAGCGCTCCGGGGAGGGGATCCGGCCGCCAACGCGACCATCATCCGCACCGTGCTCTCGGGAGAGCGCGGAGCGCGGCGCGACGCGCTGGTCCTGAACGCGGCGGCCGCCCTCTGGATCGCGGGCGCCGCGCCCACGCTCGCCGACGCCGCGCCGCTCGCGGCGGAGCAGATCGACTCTCGCCGCGCGTTCCAGGTGCTCGAGCGCTTCATCGCCGTGTCGCGGAAACTGGGGGTGGAATGATGGCGGATTTTCTCACCACGATCGCGCGCGAACGGCGCGAGAGACTGGAACGCGAAGCGCTGCACGTCCCCACGGTGGAGCTCCGGCGCGAGGCGGAGGCGCGGCGGGGCGACACGCGCGCCTTCATCGCCTCCCTCCGGCGCCCGTCCGGCGAGCCGCTCCGCGTCATCGCCGAGATCAAGCGGGCGTCCCCTTCGGCGGGCCTCCTGAGGCGCGAGTTCGATCCGGCCGAGATCGGGAAGGAATACGAGCGCGTGGGCGCGTCCGCCATCTCGGTGCTCACCGAGCCGCTTCGCTTCCAGGGATCGGTGGAGCATCTGCGGCAGGTCCGTGACGCGGTCTCGCTTCCCCTGCTCCTCAAGGACTTCGTGGTCCACGAGCGGCAGATCTACGAGGCGCGCGCCAACGGGGCGGACGCCGTGCTCCTCATCGTCTCGCTCCTCGGCTCGGGTCAGCTTCGCGACTACGCGGCGCTCGCCCGGGAGATCGGCCTGGAGCTCCTGATCGAGGTGCACGAGAAGGGCGAAGTGGAGCGGGCGCTCTCCCTGGAGGGAGCCGTCGGGGTCAACAATCGCAACCTGCGAACCCTGGAAATGCGCCGCAATCACGCCTCGGCCATTCTGCCCCTCATCCCCGCGGACCGCGTGCGGATCGCCGAGAGCGGCTACAGCGCGCGGGAGGAGATGCGCGAGCTGGAGCGCGTCGGCGCGGACGGGGTCCTGATCGGGGAGACGCTCCTCAAGGCCGAGTCCATCGAGGAAGCGTTCGCGTCCCTGTTCGGGGCCGCGCCCGCCAAGAAGGCGACCGGAAAGAAGCCGGCCTGATGCGGACGCGCATCAAGGTGTGCGGGATCACCACGCCCGACGACGCCGTCCTGGTGGCGCGCGCCGGCGCGGATTTCGTGGGCGTCGTGTTGACCGAGAGCCCGCGCCGCGTCACGACCCAGCGGGCCCGGGAGATCGCCCAGGCGCTTCCCCCCGAGACGCTCCTGGTCGGCGTGTTCGCGGACGAGACCCCCGAGGCCGTGGCGTCCCAGGTCCGCGGGCTCCCCGTCCACGCCGTCCAGGTTCGCGGTTGGGACCAGGGGGCCCCCGGCGGCGAGACCTACGAGGTCTGGCACGTGCTGCGGGACGGGGCACCCGACCCGGCCACGCTCCCGATGGTCCCCCTTCGCACCTACCTTCTCGACGCGGCCGATCCGGATCGCCCGGGAGGGACGGGGAAGCGCGCCGATTGGGACTGGGCGCGGCGGGCGGTGAACGCGGGCCTGAGGCTCATCGTGGCCGGAGGGCTCTCCCCGGAGAACGTCGCGGAGCTGGTCCTCGAGGTCCGTCCCTTCGGCGTGGACGCCTCGAGCGGCCTCGAGTCCGAGCCCGGCCAAAAGGATCCTCGACGGGTCCAGGAGTTCATCGAGCGGATCCGGGAGGCGGACCGGTCCCGCCCGAAGCGCTCGTGAGCGGCGCCCAGGGCCGCTTCGGCGAGTTCGGCGGCATCTACGTCCCCGAGATCCTCTTCACCCCCGTGCTCGAGCTGGCGCGGGCCTACGAAGAGGCGCGGTACGATCCCGCGTTCCAGGCCGAGCTCACCCGCGAGCTCCGAACCTTCGCGGGGCGCCCGACGCCGCTCACGCACGCCGTCCGCTTCGGCGATGCCCTGGGACTGCGCCGCGTCTACCTCAAGCGGGAAGACCTTCTCCACACCGGCGCGCACAAGCTGAACAACGCGCTCGGCCAGGCCCTCCTGGCCCGGCGCATGGGGAAGACCCGGATCGTCGCGGAGACCGGGGCGGGACAGCACGGGGTCGCCACCGCGACCGCCTGCGCGCGCACGGGCCTCGCCTGTGTGGTCTACATGGGCGAGGTGGACATGGAGCGGCAGCATCCCAACGTGGAGCGCATGAGGCTCCTGGGAGCCGAAGTGGTCCCGGTCCGCTCGGGCAGCCGCACCCTGAAGGACGCGATCAACGAGGCCATGCGCGACTGGTCCGCCTCGGTGCGGACGACCCATTATCTCCTGGGCTCGGTTCTCGGACCGCATCCCTATCCCACCATGGTCCGCGACTTCCAGGTCGTGATCGGGCGCGAGGCGCGCGAGCAGATCCAGGCGGCCGCGGGAAGACTCCCCGATCTCCTGGTCGCGTGCGTCGGCGGCGGAAGCAACGCCATCGGGTTGTTCCATCCCTTCCTCGAGGACAAGGACGTCCGGATGGTGGGCGTGGAAGCAGGTGGGGAGGGAATCGCCAGCGGAAGGCACGCCGCGCGGTTCGCCGAGCCGGCGGTGGGCGTGCTGCACGGCACGAAGACCCAGGTGCTTCAAGATTCGGCGGGCCAGGTGAGGAGCACGCACTCCATCTCGGCGGGGCTCGACTATCCCGCCGTCGGCCCCGAGCATGCCTCGCTCCACGCCAGCGGCCGCGTGCGCTACGAGAGCGCCACCGACCGGGAGGCCCTCGAAGGCTTCGACCTCCTCGCGCGAAGCGAAGGCATCCTGCCCGCGCTCGAGTCCTCCCACGCCCTGGCCTATCTTCTCCGCGCCGGCCGCTCCACGGATCTCGATCCCGACACGCTCATCGTGGTGAACCTGTCGGGACGCGGAGACAAGGACCTGGGCGTCGTGCTCGCGGCCAAGAGCCGGGGCGGCTGACCTGAGCCCCCGCGTCGTCTTCCTGCTCGACGTCGACAACACGCTCCTCGACAACGACCGGGTCTCCGAGGACCTCAAGGGGTTCCTGAACGAGGAGGTCGGCACGGAGCGCCAGGAGCGCTACTGGGCTCTGTTCGAGGATCTGCGCCGGGAGCTGGGCTACGCCGATTACCTGGGAGCGCTCCAGCGCTACCGCCTCGAGTACCCGCGCGATCCCCACCTTCTCGCCCTGTCCGCGTTCCTCATCGATTACCCCTTCGCCGACCGGCTCTTCCCGGGCGCGCTCGAGGTGGTCCGGCACCTGGGCCGCAGCGGCCCCACGGTCATCCTCACGGATGGAGACGTGGTCTTTCAGCCGCACAAGATCCGGCGCTCGGGTCTCTTCGCGGCGGTGGAGGGGCGGGTGCTGATCTACGTCCACAAGGAGCGGGAGCTGGACGATGTGGCGGCGCGCTTCCCGGCGGACCACTACGTGTTCGTGGACGACAAGATCCGCCTGCTGGACGCGGTCAAGCGGGTCTGGGGGGCGCGCCTGACGACCGTCTTCGTGCGCCAGGGGCATTATGCGCGCGACCCGGACCTGCCACACTATTCGAAACCGGACGTCACGATCGAAAGGATCGGGGATGTCTTGAGTCCGGATTTCCCCGCGTGGATCGACCCCGGGGGCTGAGGAGGAGCACATGAGAGTGACGTTCATCCGGGCTCTGCTCTGGATCAGCCTGCTGGTGCCGGCGGGCTGTGGCAAGGCAGGGCCCTCGTCGTCGGAGATCGACGCGGCGATTCGGATCCGCCTCGCCGCGATGGGGAGGGGAGCCGCGTCGGTCCAGGGGCAGCGATTGCTGCAGCCCGCGGTCCTCGCGCGATTCTATGAAGGGCGGAAGGGCGCCCACGCCTGGGACGGCGGGGACGCGGAGCAGATCGTGCAGTCCGTTCGTGACATCGTCCAGGACGGCTTGAGCCCGGCGGACTACCATCTCGCGGCGCTCGAGCGGATCCGCGACTCAGCGAGGGCCCGCTCGGTCCCCGCGCTCGCCGCGGACCTGGACATCCTGCTCACCGACGCGGTGGCGGGGATGATGGATCACACCCGGTTCGGGCGGGTTCGCCCGGTCACCCTGGACTCCACGTGGAACGTGGATCCGCGCGCGGGAGCGCCGCCCCTCGAGAGCACCCTGGCGCGGATCGTCGAGGCGGGATCCCCGCGGCAAGCCATCGAAGAGCGAAAGCCGACCCACTTCATCTACCTGGGCCTCAAGCGGGCGCTCGCCCAGCTGCGCGAGGTGCCGGCCCCTGGATGGCCCAGGGTTCCCGCGGGGAAGACGATCCGGCCGGGGGCGGGTGATCCCCGCATTCCAACGATCCGAGCGCGCCTCGCCGCGACCGGGGAGCTCCAGGGCGCTCCGGGGTCCTCCACCGCGTACGACCCGGAGCTCCGGAAGGCGGTGGAGCTCTTTCAGGCGCGCCACCGCCTCAACCCCGACGGGGTGATCGACAAGGACATGATCGACGCCCTGAACGTGAGCGCCGCGGCACGCGCCGACCAGGTGCGCGTGAACATGGAGCGGGCGCGCTGGATCCTGCCGGGACTGGGGGACGAATTCCTGCTCGTCAACCTGCCCGCGTACAAGGCGTACCTCATTCGCGGCGGGCGAAACGTCTGGGAGACGCGCACCCAGGTCGGGGATGAGGGGAAGCAGACGCCCTCCTTCCGGGCCACCCTGCGCACCATCGTATTCAACCCCGACTGGACCGTCCCTCCCATGATCCTCCGGGACGAGGTTTCCAAGGGGATGAGAGCCGGGAAGAACTACATCGCCCAGAAGGGTCTCGTGGTCACGGACAAGAACGGCCAGGAGGTCGACCCCACCTCGGTCGATTGGGATCAGGCGGATGCCGGCGACTTTCCCTTCACGGTCCAGCAGCCGCCCGGCCCCGACAATGCCCTGGGCAAGGTGAAATTCCTGTTCCCGAATCCCTACTCGATCTACCTCCACGACACGCCGAGCAAGGGATCGTTCGAGGCCGAGAAGCGCACCTTCAGCCACGGATGCATTCGCATCGAGCGCCCCCTGGAGCTGGCGGGCCTCCTTCTCGCGGGTCAGGACTCCTGGGGTGACGCCAAGATACAGGACGCCGTGGCGAACGGGGCGACGCAGAACGTGGATCTGACGCACCCGATTCCGGTTGTGATCGTCTACTGGACCGTGAGCGTCGGCTCCTCGGGCGAGGTCCGCTACATGCGCGACATCTACGGCCTGGACAACCGGGTCCTGGCCGCCCTGTGCGCCAGGCGTTGAGGTGTAGGACGAACACCGACACGATTTTCCGCTCGCACCGCCCTTGACGCGCGGGCCGTATCACGCCTAGCCTTGTTGAGGGGGTTTAGCCGTCCTTCCATGCAATCGGAGTGGATGCACTCCTGATAGGAGAGGCTGGTGCCGCGATGCTTGTGGGAACGAACCAAGAGATGATCCGCGCGCTGATCACCGACGATCATGCGGTCGTGCGCCGCGGGCTGAAGGAGCTTCTGACCGATTCACGGAAAATCGAGGTCCTGGGGGAGGCGTCCAACGCGCGCGAGGCGATGGATCAGGTGCGGACCGGGCGATGGGACGTCGTCATCCTCGACATCAACCTCCCGGATCGGAACGGCCTCGACCTGCTGCGCGACGTCAAGCGGGAGAAGCCGGACCTCCCGGTCCTGATCTTGAGCGTATGCTCCGAGGACCAGTTCGCGGTCCGCGCGTTGCGCTCGGGCGCCGCGGGGTACCTCACCAAGGCCAGCGCGCCCGCGCAGCTGGTCGACGCGGTCGAGAAGGTCGCGGGCGGGGGACGCTACATCAGCCCCGCGGTGGCGGAGCGGCTGGCGATCCTGGTCGGGAGCGACCGGGAGGGGATGCCCCACGAGTCGCTCTCCGAGCGCGAATACCAGGTCACCCGGATGCTGGCTTCCGGGAAGACCGTCTCGCAGATCGCCGCGGAGATGAACCTGAGCGTCAAGACCATCAGCACGTACCGCTCACGCGTGCTCGACAAGATGGGGATGCGCACCAACGCGGAGCTGACCTACTACGCCGTGAGAAACCAGCTGGTCGACTAAGACCTCAGAGCAGCTTGGGCAGGAACCGCCCCGTGCGGCGCATGTACGCCCTGTAGTGGTCGCCGAAGCGGGATAACAGGAGTTCCTCCTCCTTCTGCGTCCGAACATAGATCAACCCGAGCACGACCCCGCCCGCGAGAAGAAAGAACCCGTTCGAGGTGATCCCGAAGACCGCCAGGATCAGGAGCGCCACCGAGACGTAGAAAGGGTGGCGCACCCAGAGATACGGCCCGTGCATCACGAGCACGTGCGCTCTCCTCGTCACGACCGTATCGGTCAGGTTCGCGCCGAGCGCGCGAAGCGTCCAGATCAGAAGAAGCCCTCCCGCCACGCCGCCCAGGACGCCGAGCGCTCGAAGCTTGCCGGGCAGCGCGACCGTGCCCCAGGCCATCGCGGACGGGTTCACGATGTACACGATCAGCGCGATGAGGAACACGAGGCCGGCCGGGCGAAGGGTGAGAAGCAGGAAGAGGCCCTCCTGCGTCCGGTCCAGCTTCTCGCGGG
>DASQBE010000197.1:0-20223 GCA_035635355.1 Binatia bacterium
GTGGTCGTCTGGGAAGGGCGCATCATCGGGCGCGGGCGAAACCGCGTCGAGACCACGCAGGATCCCACCGCACACGCCGAAATCCTCGCCATCGGCGCCGCTTCCCAGACCGTGAAGAGCTGGCGCCTCGACGAAGGAACCCTCTACGTCACGCTGGAGCCCTGCCACATGTGCGCCGGAGCGATCGTGCTGGCGCGCCTGCCGCGTCTCGTCTACGGAGCGCGGGATCCCAAGGCCGGCGCCTGCGGCTCCCTCTCGATGGTGGTGCAGGACATGCGACTGAACCATCGCGCCGAGGTCCAGCCGGGCGTGATGGCGGAAGAATGCGGGGCGCTCCTCGAGTCGTTTTTCCGCACGAGACGCCGCGGACAGGTCTGAGGAACGCCCCCCGTTGCGAGGAACATGCCCTGGGGCATGTTCCGATTACTTCAAGATGGTGACCAGGTGCTCGAACGCTCCCTCCGAGGACGTGCCCCGGATGTAGTAGACGCCCGAGGGTAGCTTTTCACCCCGCTCGCCGCGCCCGTCGATCTTCACGTCATGCACGCCCGCCGTCACCGCCGACGCGTCCACCAGGCGCCGCACCAGCCGGCCCTGGACGTCGAACATGTCGATCCGCACCGGCCCCTGCTTCGAGGTGGTGTAGGTCAGCGTGGCCTCGGGGTTCAACGGGTTCGGAGCGACCGCCGAGATCGTGAAGCTCCCGTTGTTCACCACGTCGAGCTGCGTCGTGCCGCGCAAGAGCCCGCCTCCCACCAAAGCCGCTTCCAGGGTGACGATGACGGTATTGTGTCCATTGGAGAGCCCCGTCCCCGAGAACAGGGTGCGGAGGTTCTCCTTCGGCCAGCTCACCTTGATCTCCTGGATTCCATCACCGCTCTTGTCTCCGCCGATCGAAGTCTTGGTCGCCTCGGCGGGAACCTGCTTGCCCGCGTACTTCAGCACGAAGGAGGAGGTGATGACGTCCGTGTTGGCGTAACAGCCGGACGTCGGCTGCACGTACGCGAACCAGAAGGGCTTTCCGGAACCGAGCCGGATGGTGTCGTAACCATTGAACACGGTGCCGGGGCATTCGACGGTGATCGTCGCCGTTGTCGTCGCCGAGGCGGTACAGATCTGGTTGGGATCGCCATCACCGTTGTCGGTCACCGCAAGGTTGACCGTGAACACGCCGGCGGCCGGGTAGATGTGGGTCACGACGGCGCCGACCGCCTCCCTGGTGATCCCATCCGATTCGTCGAAGTCCCAAGAGTAGGTAAGAGGGTTCCCGTCTGGATCCGAGGATGCGCTCCCATCGAAGGTGACGATCGAGCCCACAAGACCCGTATACGGCCCACCTGGATTCGCGACGGGACACCGGTTCCCCGACGTCAGCACCCCGATCTGGAAGGACTTGTTGTCCGTGAGCGGGCCGGTGCTGGCGCTCACCGTAGCCAGATAGGCTCCCGCATCGGCGAGCCCTGGCGCGAGATGGATGTTGCCCGACGCGGTTCCCGTGCCCGGATTGGTCGTGCTCACGGTCATGAAAATCGGTCCCGAGACTTTGGAGAACGTAATCGGGGATCCGTCGGCATCGGTTGCCGTGATCGTCTGATCTGCCGTCATCCCCTCGGTCACGGTCATCCCGGCGATCGGATTCAGGACGGGAGCGCGCGAGACCAGCACGGTGATCGAAAACACCCTGCTCGACGTCAACGAGCCGTCGCTCACCGATACGGTGGCGGAATAGGCTCCCGCGTCGGAGAGGACGGGTGCCAGGTGGATGTTCCCGCTCGCGGTTCCGGTTCCCGGCGAGATTGTCGTCACGGTCATGAAGACCGGGCCGGCGGTCTTCGAGAACGCCAGCGCGTTTCCATCAGCATCGGTGGCCACGATATTCTGGTCCGCCGTTCCTCCTTCGGTGACCGTCATGTCCGCGATCGCGGCCAGGACCGGCGCGGACTGGCATCCGTCGCATACCGTGATCGTGAATGCGCCGTCCGCGTTCAGACTCCCGTCGCTCGCCCGCACGGTCGCGCCGGCGGTGCCGGCGTCCGCGAATCCTGGCGCCAGGTGGATATTCCCCGTGGTAGGGGAAGTTGTGGTCACGCTCATGTACGTCGGTCCCGCGACCTTGGAGAACGCGAGCGCGTCGCCGTCGGGATCCGACCCCGTGATCGCCTGGTCCCGGGTCGCGCTTTCGGGCACGATCATGTTCGAGACGGGAAACAAAGTCGGAGCACGGTTCATGCCCGAGACCGTGATCGTGAACCCCTTGCTGCCGGACAGCGAACCGTTGCTCGCCTGGACGAAGACCGAGTAGGTTCCCGCGTCGGAGAATCCTGGCGCAAGATGGACGTTGCCCGTCGTTCCGTTGACCGTGGTCACCGTCACGAAGGTCGGACCGCTCACTTTCGTGAAGGTCAAGGCAGCGCCGCAGGGATCGCTGCCCGTCAGGGTCTGGTCGGCCGTCGCTCCCTCCGTCACGGTCATGTTCGCAGGCTGACTCAGGACGGGTGCCTGGTTCACGGTCGACACCGTGATCGAGAAACTCTTGGAATCGCTGAGCGTGCCGTCGCTCGCCCGCACGGTCGCCCCATAGCCGCCGCGGTCCGAGAAGCCGGGTGCGAGGTGGATATTGCCCGTGGTCGGCGTGTTCGTGGTGACCGTCATGAACGTCGGGCCGGCGACTATGGAGAACGTGAGGGCATCACCATCTGGGTCCGAGCCCGAAATGGCCTGATCCGCGGTGGATCCGCCGCATCCGCCTGCCGCCACGTTCATGTTCGCGATCGGGTTGAGAACCGGGGCGCGATCCGGTCCGCCCACCGTGATCGTGAACGCCTTGGTATCGCTGAGCGCGCCATCGCTCGCTCGCGCGGTCGCCGAGTAGGTCCCGTCGTCCGCGAAGCCCGGGGCCAAGTGGATGCTTCCGGTCGTTGCCGTGACGGTTGTGACCGTCATGAACGTGGGGCCCGCGGCCTTGGAAAAGGTCAGGGCGTCCCCGTCGGGATCGGAGCCCGAGATCGCCTGATCCTTGGTGGCCCCATCCGACACGGTCATGTTCGCGATCGCATTCAGCGTGGGCGGGCGATTGGTGTTCGCGATCACGAGGGTCGTGCTCCTGCTCGTGGAGAGACCGTGGTTATCCGATGCGGTCCATTGGATGGTGTACGTGCCCGCGTCGTTGAACCCGGGGGTTCCCGTCAGGGTGCCCGAAAGCGGTGACGGCCCGGAGATCGGAAACGCGGGGACGATGTCCGAGGGATGCCCCGACACCGTGATGGTCAGGACGTCGCCGGCATCGGGGTCCGTGGCCGTGACGGGGATCGCAAACGTGGATCCCTCGGATGCACTCGCCGTGGAAGCCACCGTGAGGACCGGGGGACTGGCCGGGAGCGCGGCGGCGGCGGCGCCGTCCCAGTCGAACCAGTCGCCTGGGACGCCGTTGGTGTTGCCGCATGGATCGGCGGGATCACCGACCACGTACGTGTTGGGGAAGGCGAACCCGTCGCAATCGGTGCCGAATCCGGTACCGAATCCGAAAGGATTGAGCGCCCCGGGCCCGATCTGTAAACCGATCCAGGGGCTGCCGCTCGCAGGAGTCACCGGGATCGTGCCGATGGAGTTGAGGCCCGCGGGCGAAAGGGTCCCCGAAGGGCGCGCCTTGTTGATCTCGATCTCCGTGGAGCTGAAGATCAACGGGGCCGCGTCCGTGTAGGCCGCGTCGCTGGGGGTGAACGTCCCCCACGTGACCGTCCCGCCCGTCGCCTTCAAGGCCAGCGTGTAACTGAACATGTCCAGAACCGCCGCGGTGGGCGTGGACCCGCAGCCATTCGCCGCGGTATGCGAGTTACACGTCTGGAGCGACGCGTTCCTGTCGTGGTTGGTGTTGAGGGTGATGGTCAGGATGGTCGTCCCGGACGGCCGCAACCTCGTATTGTCGTTCGGGTTGTCCGTGGTGATCTTCAGGTACTGGGCCGCGGCTGGGCCGGCGAGACACAAGAGGGAACAGAGGGTGATGAATCGCAGCAGCGTTTTCACAGGGACCTCCTCGGGGCAGCGATCGGTCGCGCGGGCGCTTGGAGGCGCGGCAGATGAGACGAAGGACGGTTCCGAGTGGGGAGCGTCGGTCGGGACACGGCATCCTTCCAGTCGATGGGACAGCCGGTAGCATACGCCCGCGGGGCCGCAAAGTCAAGGGGGGCCAGCGACTTCCGGGGTGGAAATGACGCCACGATTCGCGTATTCTCCCCCGCGGAGAGATGCGAGAGTGGCTGAATCGGGCGGTCTCGAAAACCGCTATACCCGTAAGGGTATCGAGGGTTCGAATCCCTCTCTCTCCGCCATCTGAGAGCAAGCGCGCGTGGGAGCGCGCGAAAACGTCGAAGCTTCCCGGAGAGGTGTCCGAGTGGCTGAAGGAGCACGGTTGGAAACCGTGTAAGCATGAAAGTGCTTCGAGGGTTCGAATCCCTCTCTCTCCGCCAGTTGTAGAGCAACTCTAGATTCGGTGGGGATGTAGCTCAGTTGGGAGAGCGCCTCGTTCGCAACGAGGAGGTCAGCGGTTCGATCCCGCTCATCTCCACCATATTCTCTCCCGGGGCGGCTGCCGTTGAGGCCTCCGTGAGGTAGGGCATTCGCCTCCTCGTGGCCTGGTGTTGACGGCCAGTTCCCGCGCAATCGAGAATCGCGAACCCCGTCAGGACCGGAAGGTAGCAGCGGTCAGCGGTCACCTCGATGTGCCGCGGACTCAACTGGCTCGAGCCGGGCACCGGGGGGGCTTTTGCCCCGCAGCGCGCGGGATGCGCGCCACGTTAGGAGTTTCCTTGTCCCACCTAGCCCTCGCTCGGAAATACCGGCCCCAACGCTTCGCCGACCTCGTGGGCCAGGACCCCATCCGCTCCACGCTGGAGCAGGCCGTCGCGAAGAACCGGGTCGCGCAGGCGTACCTCTTCGCGGGCCCGCGCGGGAGCGGGAAGACCACCACTGCGCGCCTCATCGCGAAGGCCCTGAATTGTGAGCGCCGCAAACCCGGTGAATCGGAGCCCTGCAACGAGTGCGGGAGCTGCCTCGAGATCACCGCGGGGACCTCGCTGGACGTGCTCGAGATCGACGGCGCGTCCAACCGCGGGATCGAGGAGATCCGGAACCTCCGCGAGAACGTCAAGTACTCGGCCTCGGGCGGTCGATTCAAGGTCTACATCATCGACGAGGCCCACCAGCTCACCGACTTCGCCTGGAACGCGCTGCTGAAGACGCTGGAGGAGCCGCCCGCCCACGTGCGGTTCGTCTTCTGCACCACCGAGCCGCTGGAAGTCCCCGACACCATCGCCTCGCGCTGCCAGGTGTTCGAATTCCGGCGCCTCAGGAGCGAGGAGCTGGTGAAGCACCTGCTCTTGGTCGCGGCCGCGGAGAAAGTCTCGCTCGAAGAGGATGCGGCGGCGCTGATCGCGCGCGCCTCGGAGGGGAGCGTGCGCGATGCCCTGGGGCGGCTCGACCAGGCGCTGGCCGTTTCCCCGGAGGGGGTCACCGCCGCCACGGTCGCGCAGGCGCTGGGCCTCGTGGGGCTCGACGCCTACTTCGACCTGGGAGAGGCGCTCGCCAAGCGCGATCCGAAGCTGGCGCTCCAAGTGTTGGACCGGCTCCACGACGCCGGCAGCGACGTGGAGGAGATCGCGGACGGCCTCACGCACCACCTCCGGCAGCTCCTCCTCATCGCCGTGGATCCCGTGCTGGAGAAGCTGGTGGACGCGGCCCCGTCGGACCGGGAGCGCTATGTCGCGCAGGCGAAGGAATTTCGTCCCACCGACCTGAACGCGATGTTGAGCCTCCTCCTCGAGACGCGCGGGCTCCTGCGTCGCGCGGAGGCGCCGCGCATCCTTCTCGAGGTGGCGCTGGTGGAGCTTTGCACGCTTCCGACCGCCGCGCGGATCGAGGATCTGATCCAGCGGCTCAGCGACCTGGAATCCAGGCTGGGCGCGGCGGGTGGAACCGCCGCGGGCCGCTCCGGCGCCGGAGCCGCATCGGGCTCGACCGCTCCGGTTGGAGAGCCCCGGCGTAGCGCCTCCCCGCCGCCGCGCGCGAGCGCCGAGCAGGAACCGCCGCGGGCCGCCCTCGCCGCCGTTCCGGCGTCAGCGCCCGCGCTCGCCGAGCAGGCGGTCGCATCGTCCGCCATCGCGCCCGCGCTCCGGCTCGTGGAGTCTCCCGCGAGCGTCGAGGCCGCCCATCAAGGAGATCCGGTCGTGCGCTGGAGGCAAGCGGTCGATCGCGTGAAGGAGCGGAAGCTCCTGCTCGGAACCTGCCTCGAGGAGGGGTTCTTCCTGGGCATGGCCGGCGCGAACGTGAGGCTCGCGCTCTCCGGGGAGCACGCGTTCCACAGGGCGATGCTCGAGCTCAAGGAGAACCGGGATATCCTGAACGAGGAGCTGGAGCGCCTGTACGGGCGGGGCGCCAAGCTCCTGTGCGAATCCATGGCGCCATCCGGCGCGGACTCGCCGGCCGCCGCCCGGACCGGGAAGCGTCCCGACGCCGCGCCGGAGGCCACGCTCGTGGACCGCATCGTCGAGCTGTTCGACGGCGAGGTGCTGGGCCCCGGTCCCGAAGGGGAAAAGGCATGAAGGATCTCGCGGGCATGCTGCAGAAAGCGCAGACCCTCCAGGCCAAGATGACCGAGCTTCAGGCAGAGCTCAAGACCCGCGAGATCGTGGGCTCCTCGGGCCAGGGCAAGGTGAAGGTCACCATGAACGGGGCCCAGGACGTGATCCGGATTTCCATCGATCCGCAGGTCGTCAAGCCCGACGAGGTCGACCTCCTGGAGGATCTCCTCCTCGCGGCGCTCCACGATGCGCGCGGCAAGATCACCCGCATGGTCGAAGAGGAGATGAGCAAGGTGTCGGGCGGCCTGGGGCTTCCGAAGGGCCTCTTCTAGGCGCGATGCAGTACTCGAGCGCCCTTCTCGAGGCGGTCATCACGGAGCTGACCCGCCTCCCCGGCCTGGGTCGGAAATCCGCCCAGCGGATCGCGTTTCACCTGCTCCGCTCCTCCGAAGCGGACGCGAAGAAGCTCGCCCAGGCGATCCTCGAGCTGAAAGAGCGGGTCGAGGACTGCCGCATCTGCGGCAACGTCACCGAGACCCAGCCCTGCAACCTCTGCGCCGACTCCCGCCGCGACACCTCGGTGCTCTGCGTCGTGGAGCAGCCCATGGACGTCCTCGCCATCGAGCGGACCGGCGAGTTTCGCGGCTCTTACCACGTCTTGAAGGGGTCCCTCTCTCCCATCGACGGGATCGGCCCCGAGCAGCTCAAGCTCGCGGAGCTTGTCGAGCGCGTGAAGGCCGGGACCGTGACGGAAGTCATCGTGGCCACGAATCCCACCGCGCAGGGGGAGGCCACCGCCCTCTACATCGCGCGCCTGCTGCAGAACACGCCCGGGGTGCGCGTCACGCGGATCGCCCGCGGGGTGCCCATGGGCTCCGACCTCGAATTCTCCGACCAGGTGACCCTCGCCCGGGCCCTGAGCGGCCGCAAAGAGATATAACCCCCGTAGTTCCCACTACATTCTGCTTGACCACCCTTGGGGAAGTGTTAGCTTCCGCCCAATTCCCGGTCAGCGTCGTTGTGTCACGAGCGTTGCATGACGTGGGTGGGTGGTTGGGTGGGGATCGGTCTCGGCGCCGGTTGATTCGGAGAGGCCAGGGAAGGACACCCCTCCTTCTGGAACAGCCGGTCGGCGTCACCATGCCGCAAGGCCCAGGTGTGTCCAAGGAGTAACCATGGTCAAGGGGAATTGGGCGCTCTTCGAGGAAGACTTCTGGTCGATCAACACGATCCTCCAGAACCTGATTCAATCCTCGAGCTCGAAAAGCGTGATGCTGATCGACAAGACCGGTCAGCTGATCAGCTCCATCGGTGAGCCTCCCGGATTCGACGTGACCTCGTTTTCCTCCCTTGCAGCCGCGGACTTCGCAGCCAATCAACAGCTCGCCGAGATGGTGGGGGAGCAGGATTTCGCCACCCTCGTCCATCAGGGCCAGAACGAGAGCATGTTTCTCTCCATCATCGCAAACCGGGTCATTCTCGTCGTGCTCTTCGATCGGAAGACTTCGCTCGGACTCGTGCGGCTCAAGGCGCGGCGCGGGAGCGAAGAGCTGCTCTCGGTGCTGAACAAGCTCTTCGACAAGCTCCAGTACAAGAACGAGGACCTGAGCGCAACCACCTTGGGCGCGGAGTTCACGGCCGAAGCGGAGAGCGAGATCGACAGCCTATTCAAGGAATAGGAGAGACCAGGCTACGTGTCGCTGATCAATTACTCGTCTCGCGAGATCAACTGCAAGATCGTCTATTACGGCCCCGGACTCTGCGGCAAGACCACCAATCTCCAACATATCTACTCGCGCGTTCCGCAAGAGACCCGCGGCAAGATGATCTCGCTGGCCACCGAGATGGACCGCACCCTGTTCTTCGACTTCCTGCCCCTGGAGCTGGGGCAGATCCGGGGATTCAGGACCCGCTTCCATCTCTATACCGTGCCGGGACAGGTCTACTACAACGCCAGTCGCAAGCTGATCCTGAAAGGCGTGGACGGGATCGTGTTCGTGGCCGATTCGCAGATCGACCGCTTCGAGGCCAACGTCGAGAGCTATATGAACATGCTCGACAACCTGACCGAGCACGACCTCACGATCGAGAAGATTCCTTTCGTGATGCAGTACAACAAACGGGATCTCCCTCGCGTCGTCCCGGTCGACGACCTGGAGCGCGAGCTGAATCCCCGAAGGGCACCCTACTTCGAGGCGGTGGCGCTTCGAGGGACCGGCGTGTTCGACACGCTGAAGGTGGCCTGTAAGCTCGTCTTGAAAACCCTCGGGTAAGCGGGACGTGCGGCGCCTTGCCGTCCTGCTCGCGACCGGGCTGGGCCTGGGCTGGCTTCCCATCGCGCCCGCGACCTGGGCCTCGGCGGCCACCGCGGCCATTCTGTTCCCGGTTCTGCCCCGCATCGGTCTTCCCGCCTTCCTGGCCGCGACCCTCGGAGTCACGCTGCTCGCGCTCCTCGTGTGCGGCCCCGCGGAGAGAGTCCTGGGCCATGACGCCCATCCCATCGTTCTCGACGAGGTCGCCGGCATGATGGTCACGATGTGCGGGGTTCCCGCGATCGGCCACGGAAACGTCTCGTACGCGATCGCGGTGGCGGCGGGGTTTCTGCTCTTTCGCGTCTTCGACATCTGGAAACCCTGGCCCGCGGACCGCGCGCAGGGGCTCCCGGGCGCGTTCGGGATCGTGACGGACGATCTCGTGGCGGGCCTCTACGCCAACCTGGCTCTACAGCTCATCGCGCGGGTGTGGCACCCATGATCGCGGAAGTCATCACCTCCGGAACCGAGCTCCTCCACGGGCTCGTCCGGAACACCAACCTCGACATGATCTCGGGCCTCCTCGCCGAGGCGGGCGTCTGGCCCTCGTATCACACCACCGTCGGCGACGAGCCCGAGCATCTGGGAGAGGCCTTCCGGACCGCCGTCCATCGCTCCGACGTGGTCATCGTGACCGGCGGGCTGGGACCCACGTCCGACGACATCACACGGAAGGTCATCGCGACGGTCTTCCGGCGCCGGCTGATCCTCGACCGCGTGGTGCTGGACCAGATCCGGGCCCGGTTCAAGGAGCGCGGGGTCGACATGCCCCCCATCAACGAAGCGCAGGCCCTGGTGCCGCGCGGCGCGAACGTGATCGAAAACCCGATCGGGAGCGCCCCGGGGCTCCATTTCACGCACCTGGACACCGAGTGCTTCGCGCTGCCGGGCGTGCCCTCCGAGGCGGAGGGGATGCTCCGCTCGTACGTGATCCCGTTCTTGAAGAGCCGGAATCCGGGGCTTTGCTCCGGTCTCCGCGTCGTCCGCACGATCGGGATCGGGGAGTCCGCGCTGGCCGAGAAGCTCTCGGGATTCGAGATGGAGGAGCCCGAGCTCTCCCTGGGCACGATCGCCCGCGCCTCCGGCGTGGACCTCCACCTGAGCGCCTCCTCGGTGGACGCCATGTGGCTCCAGGGGGTCCTCGATCGCGGGGAACGAAAGCTCCTGGAGCGCGCGGGTGTTCACGCCTATGCCCTGGGGTACCGCACGCTCTCGGAGGTGGTGGGGGAGGCGCTCCTGACGCGCGGCCTCACGGTCGCGACGGCGGAATCCTTCACGGCGGGCGGGGTCGGGGCGGCGCTGGTCGCGACGCCGGGCAGCTCCCGCTACTACCAGGGCGGGGTGATCGCGTACTCCAACGATTCCAAGGAAAAGCTCCTCGGGGTCTCCGCCGAGACGCTGCGGCGCTTCGGCGCGGTGAGCGCCGAGACCGCGCGCGAGATGGCCCGCGGCGCGCGCGAGCGCCTGGGCGCTTCGTGCGCGGTGTCCACGACGGGAATCGCGGGCCCGGACGGAGGAAGCGCCGAGAAGCCGGTCGGGCTCTGCTTCCTGGGCTATTCCGGCCCCGAGGGCGAGGCGAGCGAGCGCTTCGTCTTCGTGGGGGGGCGCGCCGATATCATCGCGCGGGCCTCCTTTTTCGCGCTGGATCTCGTGAGGCGAAGCCTCGGGGCGGGAGTGGCGTGGTCCGAACCTTCGTCGCGCTCCTGATCCCGCCCGCGTGGATCGAGTATCTGGCGCGGGTCGAGCGGGACCTGGGAGGGCGGATGTCGGGGCTCTCCTGGGTCAAGCCCGAGAACATGCACATCACGATCCGCTTTCTCGGGGATCTCGGCGACTCCGGGGTGCGCCGCGCGGGCGAATCGGTCCGCCGGGGTGCCAACCCCCACCCCGCGTTTCACGCGCGGCTCGGCGGGCCGGGCGCGTTTCCATCGCTGGACCGCCCCCGCATCCTCTGGACGGGGCTCGCGGAGGGCATGGACCAGGCGGTCGCGCTCGCGAAATCGGTCAACCGGCACCTCGAGCAGGACGGCTTCGGACCGCCGGACAAGCCCTTCCGTCCGCACATCACCCTGGCCCGAATCCGCGAGCGGGCGCAGGGCGTGGAGGCCTTCCGGAGTTACGCTCCCCCGCCGGCTCCCGAGAGCGCCATTCTCGACCGGATCGTGGTGATGAAAAGTGACCTACATCCGGCCGGAGCCCGCTATACTCCGCTCGAGGAGATTCGTCTTCGCACGCCGGGGGCTTGAATCACCCCGAGTCCCGCCTCGGCGCCCATCCGAGCGCAAGAATCGAATCCAAACATTTCGCCCCGACCCGTACCGGCGCCCCGGAGTGGACGCCGACCAACTCGCAAAGGGGAGAATCGAAAGATGGTCATGAATCCGGGAGTGAGGGAGATGTCCAAGGAGCGCGCCAAGGCGCTCGACCTGGCCGTACAGCAGATCGAGCGGCAGTTCGGAAAGGGCGCGATCATGAAGCTGGGGGAGGAGTCGGCCCGGGTCCAGGTGGATTCGATTGCGACGGGATCGATCGCGCTCGACGCGGCGCTCGGAATCGGCGGCGTGCCGCGCGGGCGCGTGATCGAGATCTACGGCCCGGAGTCCTCCGGAAAGACGACGCTCACGCTGAGCATCATCGCGCACGCGCAGAAGGCGGGCGGAAACGCGGTCTTCATCGACGCGGAGCACGCGCTGGACGCGGCCTACGCCAAGAAGCTCGGGGTGGACATCGAGAACCTGCACGTGGCGCAGCCCGACACGGGTGAGGAAGCGCTGGAGATCGCCGAGCACCTGGTCCGAAGCGGCGCGATCGACGTGATCGTGATCGACTCGGTGGCCGCGCTCGTGCCGAAGGCCGAGATCGAGGGCGAGATGGGAGACTCCCACATGGGCCTCCAGGCGCGCCTCATGTCGCAGGCCCTGCGCAAGCTCACCGGCACCATCTCCAAGTCGCGGACCACCGTCATCTTCATCAATCAGATCCGCATGCAGATCGGCGTCATGTTCGGAAATCCGGAAACCACCACCGGCGGGCGTGCGCTCAAGTTCTACGCCTCGGTGCGCATGGACATCCGGCGCATCGGCGCGATCAAGGACGGCGAGAGCGTGATCGGAAGCCACGTCAAGGTGAAGGTCGTGAAGAACAAGGTCGCCGCCCCCTTCAAGGAGGCGGAGTTCGACATCCTCTACAACGAGGGAATCTCGCGGGAGGGAGAGCTTCTGGACCTCGCGATCGAGCGAAATTTGGTCCAGAAGAGCGGCACCTGGTTCTCCTTCGGCGAGGAGCGCATCGGACAGGGCCGCGAGAACGCGAGGATGTGGCTCAAGGAGCACCCCGACGCCGTGGCCGAGCTGGATGTGAAGGTGCGCGAGTCGCTGGGGCTCACCAGAGCGCCGGCCGCGCCGCCGGAAGCCGTGGCGGCGGGGGCGGACGGCAAGGGAGAGCGTCGGGTCCGCATCTAGTCCGATGGCGCTGAGCCCCGAGCGGGCGGGATCCGAGGATGCCGCGAAAGAGGCGGCGCTCCGGATTCTCGCCCGCGGGCCCCGCACCGAGCGCGAGGTGGAAGGCCGCCTCCGCGAGCGCGGGTATCTCGGGGAAGCGGTGGAGCGGGCCCTCGAGCGGCTTCGCCGTGTCTCGCTTCTGGACGACCGCGCGTTCGTGCGGTCTTTTTTGCGAACGGAGCTATTCAAAACGGCGCAGGGTCGGCGTCTCCTCGAGCTGAAGCTCAGGCGCCGCGGGGTTCCCGACGGCCTGATCCGGGAGCTGGACGCGTTCCTCGAGGACGATCCCGATCTCTCGGGCCGCTCGCTCGCGAGCGAGGAGGGCCGGGCCGCGCTCGGGTACGCCCAGCTTCGCCGCCGCTACGCGAGGCTGAGTCCGGAGGTCTACCGGCGCCGCATGCAGCAGGCGCTCGCGCGGCGCGGGTTCGGCTGGGACACGATCCGCGATCTCTTGGCAGAGGAGACGTAAGACCACCCGATGCGAACGACCGGCGACGAGCTGCGGCGCACGTTCTTGGCCTTCTTCGAGGAGCGCGGGCATCCCCGCCTGCCGCAGGCCCCGCTCGTTCCGCTGGACGACCCCACCCTGCTCTTCACGTCGGCCGGAATGGTGCAGTTCAAGCCCTACTTCTCGTCTCCGGGCGCGCCCCCGCACCGGCGCGCCGTCACCGTGCAGCGCTGCCTGAGGCTGACCGACGTCGAGAACGTGGGGCTGACCGTCCGCCACGCCACCTTCTTCGAGATGCTGGGAAATTTCTCCTTCGGCGACTACTTCAAGAAAGAGGCCGTCGAGTGGGCGTGGGAGTTCACCACGCGCGTCCTGGGAATGCCGCCGGAGCGCCTCTTTCCCTCCGTCTACAAGGACGACGAGGAGGCGTTCGATCTCTGGGCGAAGCACATCGGGCTGGGGACGAAGCGCGTCACGCGGCTCGGCGAGAAGGACAACTTCTGGGGCCCCGCGGGCGGCTCGGGCGCGTGCGGTCCCTGCTCCGAGATCTACTGGGATCAGGGCCCGGGCGTGGGATGCGGCCGGCCGGAATGCGCGCCGGGCTGCGACTGCGAGCGCTACCTCGAATTCTGGAATCTGGTCTTTCCACAATTCGATCAGCTGGTCTCGGGCGAGCGGAGGCCCCTCCCGAATCGCGGCATCGATACCGGCATGGGGCTGGAGCGGCTCGCCATGATCGTGCAGGGGGCGTCGTCGGTCTTCGAGACCGACCTGCTCCTTCCCATCGGCGACGCGGCGCGGCGCCTGGGCGATCCGAAGGCCGCCGCCGGCGACCGAGGAAGGCGCGCGGCCCGGGTCATCACGGACCACATTCGCGCCCTGGTGTTCACGTGCGCCGAGGGCGTGCGCCCCTCCAACGAAGGCCGTGGGTACGTGGTGCGGCGGCTCCTCCGCCGCGCGGCGCGGTTCGGCCGCGACCTGGGGATCGAAGGGGCCTTTCTCTCGCGGCTGGTGCCCACGGTGGTCGCGCAGATGACCCATCACGACGAGTACGCGTACTTGAAGCGCGAGGAGTCCGCGGTCGCGGCCGCCCTCCTGGAAGAGGAGAGCCGGTTCGAGCAGACGCTGGAGCGCGGGCTCGCCCGCTTCGAGGAGACCGTGGCCGGCTTGGAGAAGAAGAAGCAGCGGGTCTTCCCGGGTGCCATCGCCTTTCAGCTCTACGACACCTTCGGCTTCCCGATCGATCTCACGGTGGAGATGGCGGGGGAGCGCGGCCTCACGGTCGACAGGCCGGGCTACGAGGCCGCCATGAAGGAGCAGCGCGAGCGGGCGCAGAAGGAGTCGCGCTTCGAGAACCGGCGCGCCACGGGCGACTGGCGCACCCTCACCCCCGGCGCGCACTCCGAGTTCGTGGGCTACGACCGCTGGGAGGTGGACGGCGTCTGGATCCGGGACGTGAGGGACGCGGCGCCCGGGCCGGAGGGCGCGAAGGCGATCGAGCTCACGCTGGACACCACGCCCTTCTACGCCGAGTCCGGGGGGCAGGTCGCCGATACGGGCACTCTGGAGATGGCCGGCATGAAGCTCAGGATCACGGACGCCTACAAGGATGGGGATCGCATCGTGCACCGCGCCGAGCGGGCCGAGGGTCAGGCCGATTCCGGCCCGCCGCCTTCCGGGCAACATGCCCCGGGGCATGTTCCGAGCGGTCCGTATCGCGCGGTGGTGAACGCCGAAGCGCGCCTGGCGACCCAGCGAAACCACACCGCGACGCATCTCCTCCACGCCGCCCTCCGCGCCCGCTTCGGGACGCAGCTCAAGCAGGCCGGGTCCCTGGTGGCGCCGGACCGGCTGCGGTTCGATTTCAGCCACGCGAAGCCGCTCACACCCGAGGACCTCCACGCCGTCGAGAGCGCGGTGAACGAGGAGATCTTGAACGACGTGGCCGTCCAGACCGAGGTGACGTCCTTGAAGGTGGCGCAGGAATCGGGCGCCATGGCGCTCTTCGGGGAGAAGTACGGGGACCGCGTCCGCCAGGTCATCGTCCCGGGATTCAGCCGCGAGCTCTGCGGCGGATGTCACGTGCGCCGCACCGGCGAGATCGGTTACTTCCGCATCGAGTCGGAGGCCGCGGTCGCATCGGGCACGCGGCGGATCGAGGCGGTCACGGGAGCGCTGGCGTATCGCCGCGCGGAGGAGGATCGCAACCTCCTGCGCGAGCTTGGAGCGCGGGTCGGCGCCGGGCGCGAGCAGGTGGCGGAGCGCGTCGCCTCCTTGCAGGACGAGGTCCGCGCGCTGAAATCCGCGCAGGCAAAGCAGAGCCGCGAGGGGCTGAAGGAGCAGGTCGAGCGGCTGATCGCCGAGGCCGCGAAGGAGGATCCGCCGATCGTCGTGGCCGAGGTGGCCGCGTCGGGCGTGGAGGAGATGCGCGAGGCGGGCGATCTGATCCGCCGCAAGCTCCCCAACGGAGGCGGCCTCCTCGCCGCCGCGGTGGAAGGAAAGCTATCGGTCGTGGCCTCGGTGGGCGCGGCGCTCCAGGGAGCGCTCTCGGCGGCCGACTGGGCCCGTGACGCGGTCTCGATCGCCGAGGGCAAGGGCGGCGGGAAACCCGAGCAGGCGGTGGCGGGGGCCAAGGACGCCTCGCGCCTCCGCGACGTGCTGGACCGGGGCCGCGCCTTCGCGCGCGAGCGGCTGAAGGCGGGGGGGCGCGTTTGAAGGCCCTGATCCTGAGCGGCGGGAAGGGGACGCGGCTTCGCCCCATCACGCACACGGGCGCGAAGCAGCTCGTTCCGGTCGCGAACAAGCCCATCCTCTTCTACGGCGTCGAGGCGATCCGCGACGCGGGCATCACCGACGTGGGGATCGTCGTGGGGGATACCGAGCCCGAGATCCGCGCCGCGCTCGGGGACGGGTCCGCGTTCGGGGTCAAGACGACCTACATCCGCCAGGAAGCGCCCCTGGGCCTCGCCCACGCGGTGAAGATCGCGCGAGACTTCATGAAGGACGATTCCTTCGTGATGTACCTCGGCGACAACCTGATCCTGGACGGGATCACGCCCCTGGTGCGCGAGTTCGAGCGCGACCGCCCCAACAGCCAAATATTATTAGCGCACGTCCCCAATCCTCAAGAGTTCGGCGTCGCGGAGCTGGACGGGGTGAACAAGGTGAAGCGGCTGACCGAGAAGCCCAAGGAGCCGAAGTCGGACCTGGCCCTGGTGGGGGTGTACATGTTCGATTCCAGCATCTGGGACGCGGTGAACGGGATCCAGCCCTCGCATCGGAACGAGCTCGAGATCACGGACGCCATCCAGTACCTGATCGACCACGGGAAGAACGTGAACTGCCACATCATTTCGGGATGGTGGAAGGACACGGGAAAGCTCGAGGACATGCTCGAGGCCAATCGAATGGTGCTCTCGCGGGCCAAGCGGCGGATCCAGGGCAAGCTGGACGCCAAGACGCGCACGGAGGGGGAAGTCCTCATCGGCGCCGGCAGCGTCGTGGAGAATTCCATCCTGCGCGGTCCGCTCGTCGTCGGCGACCGCTGCCTGATCCAGAACACCTACGTCGGGCCGTTCACCTCGATCTACGACGACGTCACGATCCGGAACAGCGAGATCGAGCACTCGATCGTTCTCGAGCGCTGCGTGATTCAGGACATCCCCGTGCGGATCGAGGGGTCTCTGATCGGGAAGGAAGTCCGGATCCAGAGGTCCCGGAGCAAGCCTACCGCGTATCGGTTCATGGTCGGCGATTCGAGCCTCGTGGACGTGCTTTAGGGGGGGGCGATGCGAATCCTCGTCACCGGCGCTGAAGGCATCCTGGGCCGGGCCATCCGCGAATGGCTAGCCTCGGGGAACACGCTCTACCTCTGGGGGCGTGACGAGGTGGACGTCCGCGATCGCGATCGGGTCTTCGCGGCCGCGAAAGGCATCGAGTTCGACGCCGTGATCCACGCCGCGGCCATGACCGCCGTGGACCGCTGCGAGACGGAATTCGATCTCGCGATGGCCACGAACCGGGACGGCACGCGGCACGTGGCGTCGCTCGCCGCCGAGCGCGGGGCGACGATGGTCTACCTGAGCACCGACTACGTTTTCGACGGGACCAAGAACGGCCCCTATCTGGAAGACGATCCGCCGAAGCCGATCAACGCGTACGGCCGCACCAAGCTCGCGGGCGAGGAAGTGACGCGCGAGACCGCGAAGAAACACCTGACCGTGCGCACGTCCTGGGTGTTCGGGGAGGGAGGAGCGAACTTCGTGGATGCCATCGCCGGGAAGCTGAACAAGGGGGAGGCGCCGGAGGTGGTGACGGACCAGCGCGGCTCGCCCACCTATGCGCGCGACCTGGCCCGCGGGATCGAGAAGCTCCTGCGACTCGGCACCACGGGCATCGTCCACGTCACGAACTCGGGCGACACCACATGGCACGGCTTCGCGGTCGAGATCGCGCGCTACCTGGGATCGCCCCTTCCGGTGCGCGAGACGACTTCCGACAAGTTCCAGCGGCCCGCGCCGCGCCCCACGAATTCCATCCTCTCCGGGGATCGCTTTCGGGCGCTGACCGGAGAGTCGCTTCCCGCCTGGCAGGACGCGGTGCACGACTACCTGGGGCGCACCTCCGCGCGGAAGGGCGCCGCCGCGTGAGCCCACGCCGCGCGGCGAAGTCCCGCGTCACGCCGGCGACCCACCGTATCCGCCGCACCTTCGCCGAGAGCGCGGCCACGCTGATCTCGGTCTTCGCGCGCGAGCTGGGGGCGATCGAGCGCATGGCGAAGCTCGTGGCGGATACCGTGGTGCGCGGCCGGACCGTGTTCTTCTGCGGAAACGGCGGGAGCGCGGCCGAGGCGCAACATCTGGCCACGGAGCTGGCGGTGCGCTTCGTGCGGGATCGAGCCGCCCTTCCCGCTCTGGCGCTCGGCACGGACACGGCCCTGCTCACGGCCGCAGGCAACGACTATGGTTTCGAGCGCGTCTTCGCGCGCCAGATCGAGGCGCTCGGCCGCCGCGGGGACCTCCTGGTCGCGATGACGACGAGCGGGCGCTCGCCCAACATCCTCGAGGCGGTGCGCGCGGCCCGCGCGCGCGGACTCCGCGTCGCGGGGATGACCGGGCAGGCCGGGGCCGCCTTCGCGCGGCGCTGCGACGTGGCCGTCGTCGTTCCCTCCCTCGAGACCGCGCGGATCCAGGAGGTGCATCTTCTGGTGGGGCACATCTGCTGCGAGCGCGCCGAGGAGACGGCACGCCCGCCCGGAAGGAAGCGCGCCCGATGATCCGCCACGTCTTGGGGTCGATGCGCATCTACCAGTGGACGAAGAACCTCGTTCTCTTCGCGGGGATCATCTTCACGCTCAAGTTCCTGGATCCGCCCTACGTCCGCGACGCCCTGCTGGGGTTCCTCCTCTTCTCGCTCGCCGTCTCGGGCATGTACATCCTGAACGACATCCTGGACATCGAGCGGGATCGACTCCACGCCACCAAGAAGAACCGCCCCATCGCGGCGGGCAGAGTTCCGGTGGGCGTGGCGGCCGCGTGGGCCACGTTCTTCCTCGTGGCCGGGGTCGGGGGCGCCTTTCTCCTCGGCGTCCGCTTCGGATTCACCCTCACCGCCTACGTGACGCTGACCCTCCTCTACTCCCTCGTCTTCAAGCAGGTCGTGCTGCTGGACGTGGTGACGATCGCGCTGGGCTTCGTCCTGCGCGCGACCGCGGGCGTGGAGCTGATCCGGGACCGGGCGGTCCGGAGCGGCGAGGAAGTGATCCTCTCTCCCTGGCTCCTCGTCTGCGCGTTCTTCCTCGCGCTCTTCCTGGCCATCGGGAAGCGCCGGCACGAGCTGGCCACCCTGGAGGGGGACGCGGCCCGTCACCGGGCGGCGCTGGGCGCCTACACGCCGCGGCTCCTGGATCAGCTCGTCTCGGTCGTGACCAGCGCGACGCTCCTCGCCTATTCGGTGTACACGATCGTGCCGGAGACGATCGAGAAGTTCGGCGGCCGTCCGCTCTACCTCACGATCCCGTTCGTCCTGTACGGGATCTTCCGCTATCTCTACCTCATGTACGCGGAGGAGAAGGGCGGGAACCCCTCCGAGCATCTCTACCGCGACCGGCCCACGCTCGTGAACGTGATCCTCTGGGGCTCGGCCCTGCTGGCGATTCTCTACTGGCCCGCGGGTTGAACGCGGTTGGCTCCGCGCGCGCTCCGGATCCGCTGCCCCGCGAAGATCAACCTCGGCCTCTGGATCCTGGGACGCCGTCCCGACGGCTACCACGAGATCGACACCATCATGCAAACCGTCTCGCTCGAAGACGAGCTCTACCTCGAGCGGGGGAGCGACGGCTTCGAGCTCACGACGCGCGGACTCCCCATGCACCCGGACGGTCCGAACATCCTCGAGCGCGCGTGGGATCTCATCGCGGCCCGA
This sequence comes from Binatia bacterium, assembly GCA_035635355.1. Lineage (GTDB taxonomy): Bacteria > Eisenbacteria > RBG-16-71-46 > SZUA-252 > SZUA-252 > WS-7. The sequence goes on from DASQBE010000197.1 coordinate 19,259, forward strand.
AACCCGTCGGGAGGAATTCGCGTACGGCTCACGAAGCGGATCCCCGTGGCGGCGGGTCTCGGGGGCGGAAGCAGCGACGCGGCGGGATTCCTCGTGGGTCTGGATCGTTTGCTCGGGCTCGAACTCTCGGAAAACGAGATGCAGGACCTCGCGGCTCGGCTCGGCTCCGACGTTCCCTTCTTCTTGAAGGGGGGCACGGCGCGCGCCACGGGGCGCGGGGAGCAGGTGAGACATCTATGTCCCGCACCCCCGGCCTGGGTCGTGCTCGCGACGCCACCTGTCGCTATTTCAACGACTTGGGCCTACGGGCGGGTCAAAATTCCGTTGACACCCGCGGGACGCGGCGCTACGATCCTGGCCGCGGCGATAGCGTCACAGGATTGGCGCTCGATTTCGCCGCATTTTCACAATGATTTCGAGGAAGTCGTCCTTTCGGAGTTCGAGGTAGTGGCAGGACTCAGGCGCGCGCTCGGTGGGAGCGGCGTTCTGGGATCGCTTCTGTCCGGTAGTGGTTCCACGGTTTTCGGGCTCGCACGGACGCGCGACGAGGCGCAATCGGCGGCGAAGGCGGCAGCCGCCCTGGGCGCGAGCGTCCACGTCGTGCGTACCACCGAACGAGGCGTCGCGCTGGCAGGGCTCTCCTAGCAGGGATGGCCTTCGAGCGCCTATGTTCGGAGGGTGCGATGGGGTCGGATCCAGCGATGGATCCAGAGGGACTTCAATGGAACGAGGTCCGGAACTCGAGGCGGTGAAGGTATGACGCTCGAAATCACCGAGGTCCGAATTTCACTGCGGGATGACGACAAGCTGAAGGCATTCGCAAGCATGACCTTCAACGACGCGTTCGTGATTCGGGGGCTCAAGATCATCGAGGGGACGAACGGGATGTTCGTCGCCATGCCGAGCCGCAAGCGCCCGGATGGGACGTATCAGGACGTCGCGCATCCCATCAACAACGAGACTCG
>DASQBE010000198.1:0-2263 GCA_035635355.1 Binatia bacterium
GTGCCGCTGCGCGCCGGCGTGGTCCCCCTCCTGGTAGTGGAGGTTCCCCAGGTGGCGGCGCGTCACGGCCTCCCCGCGGCGGTCCACTTCCTTGCGGTAGAGCGCGAGCGCGTCGTTCAGGTGCTGCTCCGCCTCCCGAGACTCGCCCAGCCGGTAATGGAGGATGCCGATATTCTTGTGGGTCTGGGCCAGGCCGGACTCGTCCCCCAGGCGCTCGCGGAGCGTGAAGCAGGTCCGGTGGCACGTGAACGCCTCCTCCAGATCGCCCCGCACGTAGTGGATGCCGCTCAGGTTGTTGAGCGCCGCGGCCCGGAGTCGGTCGTCTCCCCGCGCCTCCGCCATCGTGATGGCCTCGCGCAGGAAGCCCTCCGCCGTCTCCAGCTCTCCCTTGAAGAAGTGGAGCTTGCCCAGCTCCCGGAGCGCCGTGTTGAGCCTCGAGGCGTCCCCCGCGGCGCGCGCCTCCTCCGTGAGGGTGGTGTACCGCGCGATGGCCTCTTCGTAGCTCTTCAGCGCCTCGACCGGGTGCCCCAGGAGGTAGTGCATCCGTCCGATCGCGCGGACCAGGTCGGCCTCCCGCCGCGGGTCCGAGGCCAGGCGGGTCTGATCCAGCGCCGTCTCATAGCTGGCGAGGGCCGCGCGGTAGCGTCCCGCGAGGTACTCTTCGTCCCCGCGGCGCTGGCGGATCCCCACCAGCTCGCGGACCCGCTCCATCGGAGGCCGCTCCGGGAAGAGGTCGTGGAGCAGGCCCTCCGCGCGCTCGAGGTAGGCGATCGCGTCGGCGTGCGCGAAGAGTCGGGCCGAGGCGTGGGCGGCGAGCACGAGAAACGGCAGCGCCTCCTCCCGGAGGCCGGCCTGAAGGAGGTTGTGGGCGATGATCCCCGCGTGCTCCTCGGATTCACCGAAACTCTCGGCCAGGAACTGCCCCACCACGGTGTGGTACTCGATCCGCAGTTCCGGCGGGATGCTGGCGTAGAGGATCTCGCGAATCTTGGAGTGGTCGAAGTGGTACTGCGGGCCCGTGGCGCGGATCAGGTGGTGGACCTGCTCGAGGAACTGCAGGGTCTTCAATAAAGGCATGCGCTCGAGGTTGAGCCCCCGCAGAATGGTCCCGGAGTGGAAGACATCCCCCTCCACGGCGCCCAGCTCCAAGATCTCACGTTCCCGATCCCCCAGGCGGCTCAGCCGGCGCATCACCACGTCGTAGACCTTGTCCGGGATGGAGATCTTGTCCACGGTCGTGGCCAGCGTCCAGGTCTCACCGCGCTTCGCGAGCACCTTCTCCGCGGTGAGCAGCTTGAGGATCTCCACCATGAAGAACGGATTCCCCTCCGCCTCGCGGAAGAGCATCGTCCCGAACTCTTCGCCCCACTCGCTCCCCGGATAGAGGCGGACCAGGAGCTCGCCCACGTCGGCGCGGCTCAGGCGCGTGAGCTCGATCCGCTCGAAGTGCTCCTCGCGTCCGAGGAGCTGCAAGATACCCTGGAGCGGATGCGCGCGGCCTCCGGACTCGGCGATCGCCTCTTCCGGACGGTAGGTGACCAGAAGGAACATCCGGCGCCCGGCCACGCGGCGCGCGAGGAAGTGGAAGAGCCGTACCGTCGCCTCGTCCGCCCACTGCAGATCCTCGATGACGAGGACCAGCGGCCGCTCCTCGGCGATGAAGGTCAGGATCTGGTCCAGCACCTCCCAGAGCTCCTCCTCGCTGGTCGGCCCGTTGGAGGCGAAGGCGAAGCGCAGGAAACGGCTCAGCACCGGAACCGAACCGGCGAGCCGCGGGGAACGGTCGAGGAGGAAGCGCTGGAGCGCCTGCGCCGAGTCCACGCCCCGCAGGGTGAAGTACTGCCGGAGCGCGTCCGCGAACGGCAGGTAGGAGCTGCTCCCTCCCCCGAAGAGACAGGACGAGACCAGGACGCGGCTTCCCTCGCGACGGAAGCCCCGACAGAGCTCCTCCACCAGGCGGCTCTTCCCGATCCCCGCTTCGCCCGCGAGGCAGACCGCCGCGCCATCGCCGAGCTGCGCCTCACGGTGAAGTGCGCGCAGCCGCTCGGAGGGCTCCTCCCGGCCCACGAGGGGCGCCAGGAACCGCTCGCGCCGCGCGGCGATTCCCTCGCGCGTGGCGACCAGGTCCAGCTCCTCGTGGATGCCGGCCCGGAGCTGCCGGTCGTGTTCGCGGAAGCGGATCAGATCCTCGGCCATCTCCGCCGCGCTCTGGTAGCGCTCCTGGGCGTTCTTCATCATCGCCTTGAAGACGATGTGCTCGAGA
>DASQBE010000199.1:0-2553 GCA_035635355.1 Binatia bacterium
AGCCGCGACAAGACTCAACCATCGCCTGAACGTCGATCTATAATCCACTGGGGGCCAATATGAACGAGCAGGGCAACACAGGCGGAGAGATGCGCGGCGGTTCCGAGGTAGTCGATGCGCCGCCGCAATCGGCGATCGCGACCCTGATCGGGATTTTCACCAGCCCGAAGAAAACGCTCCAGGCGCTGGCCGTGAAGCCGCGTCTTCTCGCGCCGATTCTCGTCGTGGTCTTGTTCCAGCTCGCCTTCGGCCTGGTGCTCGCGCAATCGGGGGTCATGAAGAACGACGCCTTGGCGCGCCTGGAAGCGAAGAACGCGCCCCAGGCGCAGATCGACGCCGTGACCAAGATCATGGAGAGCCCGGTCCGCTTCGTGTTCGTCACCTTCGGCCCGGTCGTGCTGGTGTTCTCGCTCCTGATCACCGCGGCGCTTCTCTACTTCATGGCGAATCTCATGCTGGGCGCCCGGCTACGCTACACGCACTACCTCTCGATCGCCGCGTACGGAGCGGTGGTGGGAATCGTGGACCAGGTCACCCGGTTGGGACTCGCCGTAGGGCGGGGAACCCTGGCCGTGCATCTGGGCGTGGGGGCGTTCCTGGGGGACGACCTGAGCGTGCCTCTGCGCATCCTGGACACCGCCACGGACCCGCTTCTCCTCTGGGCCACGGGCATCGAGGCCCTGGGTGTGGCTGTCCTTGCCAAGAAGAACCTCGGTTTCGGGCTGATCGCGGTGCTTCCCGGGTTCGTGCTCCTGGTCTCCCTCTCGGCGCTTCAGCGTTGAGCGCGGCCACGTTACGGGAAACTCCGGCACGGCTGGGCGCGTAAGGGTCTCGTGACCGAACCCAAGGGAGGTGGATCGATGGTGAAGGCAACCGGGACGACTCGCCCGCGCGCGGCGTCCAAGCTCATGTGGCTCACGGCGGTGCTGGCGGCGTCCCTCCTCGGGACCGGCGCGGGCTTCGCGCAGACCGGCGGGGCGACACCCCCCGATACCACCGGGCTCGATGGCGAAGGCCCGGCCCAGAGCGTTTCGCCCTCGGCGCCGGCCGGAGATCGCTGGAGCCTCGCGCGCGCCGTGGCCGCCGCGCTGGAGGGGAACGTGGATGCCCGCGCGGCGCACGCGCAGACGGTTCGGGCCCGCGGTTCGGCACTCTCCGCGTGGAGCGGCATTCTGCCGTCCTTTTCCGGGAATCTGTCCTACAATCGCAGCAAGCAGAGCTCGATCCTCTTCGAGGGCGTGACTCCCTCCCCGTTCGTGGACCATCGGGGCTCGCAGGGCGGAGGGCTGGAAGCCCAGACCAATCTGTTGAGCGTGCCGGCCTGGAGCGAGAAGAAGCGCCAAGGCCTCCTGCGGCACGGCGCGGAGGAGTCGGAGGCCGAGGCGCGGAACGGCGTCGTGTTCGCCGTGAAGCAGCAGTACTTCACGCTCGTCAAGGCCGAGCGCCTGGCCCAGGTGTCGCGGGAATCGGAGCGGTTGGCTCGGGACGAGGAGACGCGGGCGGAGGCGCTCTTCGAGGTTGGAACCGTCGCGCGCGGCGACGTGCTCAAGGCGCGCGCGCGCCGGGCGACCACCCAGCTCGACCGGATCAGCGCGGTGAACCAGGTCGAGATCCAGCGCTCGAAGCTGAAGCAGGTGATCGGCCTGAAACCCGGGGCATCCCTCACCATCGACACCGCGCTGGACGAGAACGTCGTGGTGCCCGATTCCGCGGCGGCGGTCGCCGCGGCGCTCAAGGAGCGTCCCGATCTGTCGCGCGCGGCGGCTGCGGAGAGGGCCGCGCGGGCGGGACTCTTCGGAGCGCGGGCGAAGCGTCTGCCCTCGATCACCGGTTCCGCGAGCTTCGATCGCTCGAAGAACACGGATCACCTCGAAGGGCAGAGCGAGATCGAATTCAACTCGACCGAATGGCTGGGGCAAGTGCGTCTCTCCCTCCCCATCTTCGACGGCTTCGCGCTCGAGGGCGGGATGAAGGCCGCCAAGGGCACGCTCCTCGAGGCCGAGGCCCAGAGGCGCCAGCGCGAGGTGGACGTGGCGGTGGAGGTGCAGCAGGCCTGGCTCCTGGTGCGGGAAGCCGTGGAGCGCATCGACGTCTCCAAGGAGGGGCTCGCCTCGGCCCAGGAGGACTACAACTTCTCCAAGGGGCGTTACGACCTGGGCGCCGGCACCTTCCTCGACCTGCTCACCGCCGAGGTGAGCCTCACGCAGGCCAAGCAGAGCTACGTGGAGGCTGTCGCCGACGCCCACGTGGCCGAAGCTTCGTTGGAACGGGCCGTGGGCGCCCGGCGTTACTAGAGTAGGGAAAGGGGCCATTTCGAGCATGAAGCCGGGACTGAAGCGGGGCCTTCTGATCGGGGGCGGAGGGATTCTCCTCGCCGCGATCGTGATCGCCAACGTGGCGAAAGGCCAGGGGGGGCGCCAGGGCATCCAGGTGGACGATGTGACCCTGGGGGATATCTCGTCGACCGTGCGGGCGCCCGCGAAGGTTCAGCCGGAGACCCTGATCAAGCTGAGCGCCAACGTTCCGGGCGAGGTGGTCCGCCTCGACGTCAAG
>DASQBE010000200.1:0-1895 GCA_035635355.1 Binatia bacterium
ACCGGGGGGATCCACGCCGCTCGGGAGCAGGCGCTGGCCGCGGCCAACGGCCGCGACGTCCGCCTGGGGGGCGGCGTCTCCACGATTCGGCAGTACCTGCGCGCCGGGTTGATCGACGAGATGCATCTCGCCATCCGGCCCGTGATGCTCGGAGCCGGGGAGCCGCTCTGGAACGGGATCGACATGCGCGCCCTGGGCTATGAATGCGTGAGCCACGTCGCAGGGGAACGCGCGACCCACGTCGTCCTGCGCAAGGGCGCCTGAACCGCCGCTACGGTCCGACGATCCTCCCCGCGATCACCCCCAGAAGGGTCGATCCCACGACGATCATGGCCAGGTAGACGAGGGCCGCCCGCGGACCAAGCCATTTCCCCACCACGCCGAACGTGGGCACGTTCACGATGGGCACCGCCAGCATCATCGCGGTGGCCGGGCCGAATCCCATGCCTTTCGCGAGCAGCTCGCGGACCAGGGGAAGCTCGGCGCCCGAGCAGAAGTAGAAGGGAACGCCGCTGACCGAGGCCAGGAGCGAGCCCACGGTGGTCCGCTGTCCGTACAGGATGTCGACCCAGTGCCCCGGCACGAGGACGTCCACGAGCGCCGCCAGGACCAGGCTCACCAGCACCCACGGCGCGTACTCCTTGACCTGCCCCAGGAAGCAGCGCCACACGGAGCGGAGCCGGGAGCGGCCGGCGATCGGGGTCACATCGAAGGTCTCGCCGTTGGCCGGAGACTCGGTGGGGTGGCCGACCGCGCCTCCGAGCGCCGCCAGGCTGGCGTAGCCGGCCAGGAGCCCGAGCGCGATCGAGGCAACGAAACGCACCAGGACCCACCGCAAGCCCAGGATCTTCCAGGTCAGGAGAAGGACCGGGATGCTCACCGCGGCGCCCGCCGTGAGGAAGGAGAGGACATGCTTCATGTCCCCGCCGCGGCGACGCAGCGAGACCGCGAGCGGCACCATCCCGCACGTGCAGAGGGGGATCAGGGCGCCGACGACGGCGCTCAAGACCATGGTCCCCGGGTTCCTCCCGGTGAGAAAGCGCACGATGAAGCGTTCCGAGACGAACTCCTCGATGAGCGCCCCCACGAAGAGCGCGAGGAGGAAGAGCGGGATGATGTCGGCGGCCGAATCGAGGAAGACCGGGACGAACGAGGTGAGCGCGTGGCCTTGCATCGGATCATTCTACTCGCTCGGCTCGTCCTTGACACGCATCCCCCGGGTCGTGGAGGATGCGTGGCTCGTCCCGCTCCGGAGGTTATGGAAATGTCGTTGCGCGATCCCTTGTACCACCCTCTCTTCCTGGGAAGGCGGGCGGCTCCCGAGACGCCGCCCTTCGAGGCGTTTCCGCCCTCCGGGCGGAAGCCCTGGAGGGGCACTCCCATGCCTCGCCGCGATCTCGAATTCCACGTGCGCCATTACAAGGTGGCGCTGGACGTGGACCTCGAGCGCCGGGCTCTCTCCGGACGCGTCACCCTCACCATCGAGGCCATTCGGGAAGGGCTTCGCGAGGTCGTTCTCGACGCGGCGGAGCTGGACGTGTCCTCGGTTCGCGCCGGTGGGCGCCGCGCGCGCCACGAGTCGGAGGGGGAGAAGCTCCGCGTGAAGCTCCCGCGCCCCCTCGGGACGGGGCGCCGAGTCTCGGTCGAGATCGTGTACACCACGTCGCCACGCAAGGGGTTCTTCTTCGTGGGCCCGACGGAGGCCGAGGCGGACCGCCACGCCGCGGGCTGGTCCCAGGGCCAGGCCGACGATACGCACTGGTGGATCCCATGCCTCGAGAGCACCGAGAGCCGCGCGACCCTCGAGCTGATCGCCACCGTGCCGAAAGGCTATCGCGCGATCGGGAACGGGCGGCTGGTGTCCCGCCGCGCGAGCGTGCGCCGGAAGACGGTCA
>DASQBE010000201.1:0-8540 GCA_035635355.1 Binatia bacterium
GCTTCAACACGAGCACGTACGGGCCCCTCTACGCCATCCAGAACGGCAACCTGGCCGCGGCGGGCGTCGATGTCACGCCGCCGCCCTCCTTCGTGGACGCGCTCTCGCAGAACCGTCCGAACCCGTTCAATCCCGAGACCGTGATCCCGTACAGCCTCTCGGCGACAGGGCGAGTGGCGGTCCGGGTCTACGACGTGAGGGGACGGCTCGTGCGCACGCTCGTGGACGCGGTCCAGCCGGCCGGGATCCACGCCGCGCGCTGGAACGGGAGCGTGGATTCTGGAGCGCGTTCCGCGAGCGGCATCTACTTCTACGTGATCACCTATCCCGACGGGCACACATCGTCCAAGAAGATGGCGATTCTGAGATAACGCGACCCCGAATGGAGATCCGCCCGCCGGTCGTGGTGATCGGAGCGGGGGCCGCTGGGTTCATGGCCGCCATCTTCGCCGCCGAGGGCGGCGCGCGACGCGTGCTCCTCCTCGAGCGGACGCACGACGGCGGCCGGAAGATCCTCATGAGCGGGGGAGGGCGGTGCAATGTCCTCCCCTCGGTCCTCGAGCCGGGCCGCTTCGTCACGGCCTCCTCCCCGAACACCCTGAAGAAGCTTCTCCTCTCCTGGCCCCTGGGCGAGCAGAGGCGCTTCTTCGAGGAGCGTCTCGGGATCGTGCTGGCTCTGGAGGAGGAGACGGGGAAGCTCTTCCCGGTCTCGAACAAGGCCCGCGACGTGCGCGACGGGCTGAGGGAGCTCGGCCGGCGGCTCGGCGTCGAAACGCGCTTCGACTCCTCGGCCACGGGGCTCACACCCGATGGCGGCGCGTGGCGGGTCGGGCTCGCGGACGGATCGGAGATCCCGGCCTCCGCGGTCATCCTGGCGACCGGAGGGCTCTCGGTTCCCGCCACCGGGAGCGACGGGACCGGCCTCGACATCGCGCGGCGGCTGGGACACACGGTCCACGACACCTATCCGGCGCTCACCCCGCTCACCGCCGAGCCGCATCGATACGCGGCCCTCACGGGAATCTCCCTCCCCGTCACGATCGAAGCCCCGGTGGGGAAGCGGAGGCTGGTCACGCGCGGAGGGTTTCTTTTCACCCACAAGGGATACAGCGGTCCCTCGGTGCTCGACGTCTCCCATCTCGCCGTCCTCTCGCGGCGCGCGGGCGGCGCGCCGCAGAGTTTCCACGTGCGATGGACGGATCTCGGGCCGGAGCCATGGGACCGCCTCCTGCGCGAGGAGGAGGGGACGACGTCGGGCATCCTGCGCGGCCACCTGCCCGCGCGGCTGGCGGAGGCCCTGCTCGCGGACGCCGGCGTGGACGGAAGCACCCATCGTTCGCAGCTCAAGCGGGAGGAGCGCGCGCGGCTGGTCGGGGCGCTGACGAAGCACCCCCTGTTCTGGACCGGGGACGAGGGCTACAAGCGCGCGGAGGTGACGGGAGGCGGGGTCGCCCTCGAGGAGATCGATCCCCGCACGCTGGAGAGCCGCCTCTGTCCGGGGCTTTTTCTCTGCGGGGAGATCCTGGACGCGTTCGGACCGATCGGGGGCTACAACTTCGCCTGGGCCTGGGCTACCGGGCGCGCCGCGGGGCTCGGCGCGGCGTCTCGAGAAGCAGATGGCAGTCCTTCGCCGTCAGCGTGAGCCCGCGCGTCTTGTCCAAGTGCTTTGCCACGAGATATACTCCCGCGAACCTTTGCCGGGAAGGAGTCGCGATGATCCGGGTATCTCGTGTTCGAGCCGCGTCCCTAGTCTGCGCCGTGGTCGCTCTGGCTTCGTTCGCCGCCGTCCGCGCGGCGCACGCCCAGCCCCGGTTCGAATGGCCGGAGCGGGCGAAGAACCTCAAGGTTCTTCCCAAGGACACTCCGAAGGAAAAGCTCACCGCCACCATGGTGGGGTTCACCCGGTCGCTGGGCGTTCGCTGCCCCTTCTGCCACGTGGGCCAGGAGGGCCAGCCGCTGACCACGTTCGACTTCGTTTCGGACAAGAAGCCGGAGAAGGATGTCGCGCGCGGCATGATGAAGATGGTGCGCGACGTGAACAAGAACCTGACCAAGATGAAGATTCCCGGGCCGAGCCGGGTGGAGGTCCAGTGCATCACGTGCCATCGCGGCCGCCCACGCCCCTTGACGCTGGCCGATGAGCTGTCCGGCGTGTACGCCACCGCCGGGATCGACAGCACCGTGGCCCGGTACACTCTTCTCCACGACCGCTTCTACGGGGCGGGATCCTACGACTTCACGGAGCGCAGCCTGAGCGAGTTCGGCGCCTCCCTGATGGCCAAGGGCAAGAGCGACGACGCCGTCCGCATCTTCCAGCTCAACGTCCAGCAGAACCCCAACTCATCCTTCGCCTATTCCAGCCTCGCCGACGCCTACGCCGCCGCCGGACAGAAAGACCTGGCCATCCAGAATTACGAGAAGGCGATCCAGCTCGAGCCCCGCAACCGGGACGCCGAGGAGAAGCTCAAGGGGCTGCGCGGCGAAGCGAAATAGGGCGTGATGGAGACGCGCGCGGTCCCGTTCCAGGCTCGGGTATGGGCCGCGCGCGGGTTGGCCTTGGTGGTGGACGGGATCCAGATCTTCGCCTTTCCCGCCTTCGGCGAGGGCGCGGCCTCGCCCCTGAACGACGCACTCGACCTCGTGGCGGGAGCCCTGTTCGTGCTCCTCCTCGGATGGCACGTCGCGTTCCTGCCGACGCTCCTCACGGAGCTCGTCCCGGTGGTCGATGTCTTTCCCACCTGGACCGCCGCGGTGGTGTTCGTGACGCGCGGCCGGAGCTGGCGGCCTTCCTAGTGGCGCTTGAAGTACTGCACGGCCCGCTCGTGCCGGAGCGCGGCCTGGCGTGTCTTGAAGGTGCCCAGATTCCGGCGCTTGCCCGTCTTGGGGTTCTGCTTTCTCGAGTACAGCCGATACTCGCCCGTCTTCAGTTTGCGGATCATCCGATCTCCCTTCACGACCCCCTCCCACGAGTCTAGGCCTGTTGCTTCCGGGGGCGAACCCCGGTGCTATACTCTTCGCCGACGGTTTCGCCCCGGGCAGCAAGGACAAGCACCACGAGCGAACACGCGGTATGACGAGCTTCCTCTCCTCGAGAGCTCCAGATTCGGGCCGGACCCTCCGCGCGATGGGCGCGATCGCCGTTTCGCTCGCCCTCCTCTGCGGCGCTCGTGAATCGGGGGCGACGACGGCCCTCCTCGCCGTTCGCGTCGCGCAGGGCCTCTCGATGCCCCTCTTCGTGACCTCGCCTCCCGGGGACACCACGCGTCTCTTCATCGTCGAGCAGCGGGGGAGCGACGCGCGGGGTCGAATCCAGATCCGCAAGAACGGGAGCATCCTGGGCACTCCGTTCCTCACCACCGGCCCCCTCGCGCAGGGAAGCGAGCAGGGGCTTCTGGGGCTCGCGTTCGCGCCCGACTACGCGACGAGCGGGCGTTTCTACATCGACTACACCGATTCCGTGGGCGACACGAAAATCGAACGGCACTCGGTCTCCGGCAATCCCGACGTCGCGAATCCCGCCGGAGCCGTGATCCTCTCCATCCGCCAGCCCTACGCCAATCACAACGGCGGCTGGCTGGGATTCGGTCCGGACGGATATCTCTACGTCTCGATGGGGGACGGCGGAAGCGGGGGGGACCCGGAGGATCGCGCTCAGAACGTCGACAGCCTGCTCGGAAAGATCCTGCGCCTGGACGTGAGCGGGTCCGGCTACACGATCCCGCCGGGGAATCCCTTCGCGGGCGGAGCCCCCGGGGCCGACGAAATCTGGGCGTTCGGGCTGCGCAACCCATGGAGACCGAGCTTCGACCGGCAGACCGGTGATCTCGTGATCGCCGACGTCGGCCAGAGCCAGCGCGAGGAAATCGACTTCGCTCCTGCGGGGACTCCCGGCGGCGTGAACTATGGCTGGCGTTGCTTCGAGGGCTCTCTACCCTATGCTTCGAGCAGCACCACGCCGTGCGGAACGTGCGCGGCGCCCTCGTGCACGGTCTTCCCAGCCTACGAGTACGATCACAGCCTCGGCCGGTGCGCGATCACCGGGGGTTACGTGTATCGGGGGTGCGCGATCCCGGATCTCCGCGGACGCTACTTCTTCGGCGACTACTGCGGCCGTCAGATCTACTCCGGAAGGTTCCAGAACGGCTTGCTCGCGGATGTGCGCGACAGCACCGTCGCGTTCGAAACCGGGGTCACGATCGGCTTGATCACGAGCTTCGGGGAGGACGCGCGCGGAGAGCTCTACATCACCGACCAGGGTGGGCAGGTCTTCAAGGTCATGCCCAAGGCGGCCGTCCTCGAGTCGGACATGCCCGCGCTGCACCAGAGGACCGCGTTGGGGGACACCCTGGGCTCTACCTCCCCCGGCAATGCGCTCGCCACGGGAATCACTCCGTTCGCGGACGCGGGAAGCAGGATCCGCGGGGTGGGGTACTTGAGGGACGCGCTGCTCCGCGACTGCACGGCGATCGCGGGGAGCTGCCTCACCGCGCGGGCGCGCCTCGCTCCCTTCGACATCGATCTCCTGGCCTGCGTGGACTCCGCCGCCGCGACCCTGACGCGGAGGTTCGTCTTCACCAACACCGCGGCCCCGGCGCGCCCCCTCGCCTTCGTCGACGTGGTCGCGCCCCGGCTGCGCGGCGACCCCAACAGCGCCGTCACGGCGGCCCCGGCGGGCTCGGGGCATACGGCCGTGCTGGTGCAGGCCGACGCGTTTTCCCCCGACCGTTGGATCGTGCATTCGGGATCGGGGTCGATCGGCGTCGCGGTAAGCGCCGACGTGGACACCGCGTCCCAGCTCGCGGCCCGGGTCGCCGCGGACCAGCCGCTGGGTGGGGGCACCTCGGCGGGGCCCGCTTCGGTCGGGATGGCCCTGGGGTTCGATTTCGGATCGGTCGCGCCGGCGCAGGCCGAGACGGTGACGGTGGTCACGAGAATCCAGGCGAGCGCTCCCAGCGGGGTCGCCCTCGATGGGCCCTGGCCGGCCCAGGGCGGGATCAGGGTCATGAGCCGGATTCCGTTCCAATCGGATCTGAGGCTGGAGGTGGCGCTGCCCCGGCCGGGGCGTGTCGCGCTCGACGTGTTCGACACGGCCGGGCGTCGCGTTCGCGCCCTTGGCGGCGGGTCGATGTCGGCGGGACGAAGCGTGGTCTCGTGGGACGGGAAGCTCGAAACCGGGGGCCTGGCGCCCTCGGGAATCTACTTCATCAAGCTCCGCACGGAAGACGGCTCTCAGATGCAGCGCGTGGTCCTGGTGCGCTAGCTACGCGGGCTCCGGGTTGGGCATCACGATCCACAGGATGATGTAGACCAGGATCCCCGGGAACGCGGCGCTGAAAATCGAGATCAGGACGTAGAGCACTCGGACCAGGGTGGGATCCCAGCCCAGCCAATCGGCGATGCCGCCGCACACGCCGGCGAGCAACCGGTTTTTGGACTTCCGAAGGCGCCTCGAGACATCCGTCATCGGATGCCGCCCCTACGCTTCACTCTCTTGGGGCGCGGCGTCGTCCGGATCCGGGGTCAGGATCTCGGGCTCCTTGTCGCCCCCGGCTTTCGCCGCGGCGCGCGCGGCAGCCTTCTCCGCGTTTCGCGCCTGGCGCGCGGCGCGCTTCTCGGTCGCCTTCTCCATGCGCTTCTTGGCTTTCTGATTCTTGAGGAACGACGGATTTCCTCTGCCCGCCATCATGGCCCTCCATGGTCGGTTTAAAGCGAAAACGCCCGGACCCTGAGTTTCGCCCTTGGGCGGGCCCGTTACAACATGAAACCGCGGGCTAGTTCCCGGCGAGAAGCGGCCCCGAGCTCGCGGCTCGCATCCGCTCCACCACGCGGGCCCCGATCTCGGTTCCCACCCGCGTCCCCTCCTCGTTGTCGTGGCGGAAGTGGATCCCACCGTAGAGCCGCGACAGCGCCGCCTCTTCGGACTGCTGGATGAAATAGTCGCGCTCCGCCGGGAAGACCTCCGCCAGCACCGCGGCGGCGGCGGCCGAGATCGTGGAATGCCCCGAGGTGTATGTGGGGAAGTTGGGCGTGGTGATGACGGTCACCAGGCCCGGAATGCGCTGGAACGGCCGCGCGATCCAATATTGGTACTTGCAGTCCCAGCATTCGATGAAGGCATCCGCCATGGCCACGTTGAGGTAGGCGCCGGCGCGCGCCGACGCGACCGGGTCCATATTCTGACCCACGATCCGGTCGTCCAGGAGGTCGTTCCAGATCGCCGGAGGGGTAACATCGGCCCACTTGTGGACGATCGCGATTTGCTCCGGGGTCCGGCTCAACGAGACGTCCAGCACTTCCTGGACGTCCGCCAGATCCTTCGCCGAGCCGAACGCGTAGGGCGGATCGGGCTGGATCTCATGTCCGGACTGGAGCACCCAGGTCTTCCACGTTCCACACATCGGGAGCACCGGATTCGTTCCGGTCCAGATCCCCTCCCCGGCGGGCGGCGTCCCCGTGTAGGGCGCATTCGAGCCGTCGGACATGCCGCGCGCCACGACCGCGTGGCCCACCACGTTCCCCACGGCCCACGCTCCCAGGGCGGATCTTCCGGAGAACGGATCGAGCGCGATCTCTTCCGAGGCTACTTCCCGGATCCGCGGCAGGCTTCCGGGAAAGAGGTACCCGAGGACGCGCGTGGCGGCGCCGGCCGCGAGCGAGTGCTGGGGCAGATTCCCACGGGCCCGGTCCGCCGAGGCGGCGAGGGCCTCGTAGAGGCCGACATGGACGAGCGCGTACGCGCGGGCCATGAGGGGCGGAGGCAACTTCGCGCCGATGCCCAGCTCCCGTGTGAGGCGGTCCCAGACGACCACTTCGTTCGGGCCCGCGGTCAGCTGGAGCGGCGCGGCCCTTCCCGCGAGGCGGCCGAAGGTTGCCCGGTCCTCGGGCGTCGCGGCCGCTTCCTCGAGCCCCGGCGCGGGCAGCCTCGGGTCGTTGAGACGAAGAACGAAGTGCGGGGCGCTCGATGTAGAGGAAGAAGCCGGCGCGACCGGCGTCATGGGGCTCTGGCGGGCGCAGCCGGCCGCGGCCAGGATCAGGAGGAATGGAATCGCCAGCTTGATGTCGGTGCGCATCGTGGGCATCCCTCAGTTGGAGAGTCGAGTAGCGGCAGAGGTGAGCGGCAAGGGTAACACGGCCTGGCCATTCCTTCCTCAACGCTCGCGCCGGTGCCCCGGGCGGGACACAAGATCGTCTCCCGCTCCACGCCCGCGGCGCGGCGCGCCCTTCGAACCGGTAATCCGATCTCGACTTCCGCGTTTCGCGGCGCGATCCCGGTTCCCGTGGCATGGCCCTTGATCATGGTCCCTGTAGGACCGACCGCCATCGTGGGGCCGGTCGTCCAACACAAGGAGGTGCAACATGAAGTCTCTGTCGATCGCAGCCGCTCTCATGCTCGCGCTTCTGGGCTCCACCTTCGCGCCGCCGGCTGGCGCGTTCGATCTCTCGGGAGTCGGCGCCCGGGTCGGCAATGTGAGCCCCGACGGGGCGGGAGACACGTTCATGGCCGGTGGGAACCTCGAGCTCGAGCAGAGCGGAACGCGCGTCCACCTCGAACCGGGCCTCATGGTCTGGTCGAGCGACGGCATCCGGGATATCAATCCCAACTTCGACGTGATGTACCATTTCGCGCGCGCGGGAGAGACCAGCCCCTACGTGGGGGCAGGCCTCGGGATGCACTTCTACTCCATCGACCTTCCCGGACCCAACGCCTCGAGCTCGGATCTGGGGGCGAACCTGTTCGGTGGAGTCCTGGTCCCCGTGAATTCCCTGCGCCTCTTCGGCGAGGCCCGATACGTTGCCACGGATCGCTCCCAGTTCATGATCTCCGGGGGAGTGACCCTTCCGATCGGTCATCCTTGATGGTGGCGCTCGTCCACGGCGATCCGGATTCGATCGTCCTCAAGTGAGGGCCGGGCCAGGGATGGCCCTGGGGCCGGGCCAGGGAAGGCCCGCCCCATCTGGTATAATGCCGCCTCATTCCCCTTGACCGGTCCGTCACGAAGCGGACCATCCAGGGATCGAGAGGATAAGGAGGCGGCCGTGCCGAAATACGTCATCGAGCGGGATCTTCCCGGAGCGGGACAACTGTCCAAACAGGAGCTGCAGGCCATATCCCTGAAATCGTGTGGGGTGCTCGAAAAGCTCGGCCCGCAGATCCAGTGGGTCCACAGCTACGTCACGGGCGACAGGATCTACTGTGTCTATATCGCGCCCAACGAGGGGATCCTTCGCGAGCACGCCAGGATGGGTGGATTCCCGGCCAACCGGGTCTCCGCCGTGAAGACGATGATCGATCCCACGACCGCCGAAGTCTGAGGCGGTTGCGGGTCGAAACGCGATGAAACTTCTCGTTCTGGGAGGAACGCAGTTCGTGGGCCGGCACATCGTCGAATCGGCCCTCGCCCGCGGACATGCCGTGACGCTCTTCCACCGGGGCAAGACGAACCCCGGCCTCTTTCCCGGCGTCGAGGAGATCCTGGGTGACCGGGACGGCGGGCTCGGCTCGCTTCAGGGCGGGACCTGGGACCAGGTCCTCGACGTGA
>DASQBE010000202.1:0-4630 GCA_035635355.1 Binatia bacterium
ACCCGAAATCCACCACCGTCCGTTTCAGGAAGGGCACGTTCGTCTCGGCCGGATCGAGGAGGCCGTGGCTGGGATAGAAGTAGACGGCCGCGAACACTGCCACCCCCAGGAGGATCTGCCCCGCGAGCTTGTAGCGGCCGAGGAGTCCCTTCCGCATGCGCTTCACGACGCGGAGGTAGTCGTCCACGAATCCGACGAATCCCATCCAGACCGTGGCCAGAAGGGCGATCCAGACGTTCCGGTTCTCGAGGTTCCCCCATAGGAGCGTCGGGATCACGATCGAGATCACGATGAGCACGCCCCCCATCGTGGGCGTTCCAGCCTTCGGGAGATGGCTCTGCGGGCCATCGTCGCGCACCTGCTGCCCGATCTTGAGCGAGCGCAGCCGGCGGATCACGGGCGGGCCGAGCACGAAGGCCAGGAGGAGCGCCGTCGCGGCCGCGTAGAGCGATCGAAACGTGATGTAGCGGAACACGTTCAGGATCGGCCAATGCGTGTGGAGCGGGTAGAGGAAGTGGTAGAGCATCCCTAGCTCCTCCCCGCCGCGTGCATCGGCGCGAGCCGTTCCACCACCTGCTCGAGACGCATCCCGCGCGAGCCCTTGACCAGCACCAGATCGCCCGGGCCCGTTTCCTTCGCGACCGCCGCGGCCATCTCCGATACCGAGGCGAAGCGGCGGATCCTTCCGGGATCGAGGCCCGCGGCGCGCGCGCCCCGCTCCACCGCCTCGGCGAAGGCTCCCGCCACGTAGAGCCGCGCCGAGGGGGGCACCTCGCGTCCCACCTCCTCGTGGAAGCGGTCCGAGTCGGGCCCCAGCTCCAGCATGTCCCCCAGCACCGCCCGGCGCTCCCCGCGCGTCTCGATCTGCGCCAGGAGGAGGAGCGCCTCCCGCATGGACGCGGGGTTGGCGTTGTAGACGTCGTCGAGCACGAAGATCCCGCCCGAATCGAGGAGCTCGAGCCGGTGCCGCTCGGGACGAAGCGAGGCCAGCCCTTCCGCGGCTCGGGCCCGCGGAACATCGAAGTGGTCCCCCACGAGGATCGCCGCGAGCGCGTTCCGGACGTTGTGGCGGCCGAGGAGCATGAGGCGAACCTCGGTCCCGTCGGGAAGCGCGAAGGTGGCGCCCCCCTGCGCCGTGAGGGCGATGCGGGTCGGGACGAGATCCGCGTCCCGGTTCTCGAGCGCGTAGCTCTTCTTGGCGACCGGACGGTTCCGGTTCATGCTCCACAGCCGCTCATCGTCGGCGTTCAGCACCAAGAGCCCGTCGCGCGGGAGCGATTCCGCGAGCTCGCTCTTCGCGCGCGCGACCTCCTCGACGGTGCCGAGCGAGGCCAGGTGCGCGGCGGCCGCGTTGGTGAGCACGCCCACGTTCGGGCTCGCCAGCAGGGCCAGCTCGCGGATCTCGCCGCTCGCGCTCATCCCCATCTCGAGGACGAGCATCTGGTGCTCCGGAGTGAGGCGGGTCAGCGTCAACGGAACTCCGATGTGATTGTTCAGATTGCCCCGATTCTTGTGGACGCGATAACGCGTCCCCAGCACCGCGGCGATCATTTCCTTCGTCGTGGTCTTCCCGTTCGATCCGGTCACCGCCGTGACCGGGATCCCCGAGCGCGCGCGGCAGTGCCGTCCCAAGGCCTGGAGCGCGCGGAGCGGATCCCGAACCTGGATCACCGGCTTCCGGGGCCGGGCCCAAGCCGGATCCACGGGCCGCGCGTCCGAGACGAGCGAGCCCGCGGCCTCCCCCGCCAGCGCCGCGGCGACGAAGTCGTGGCCGTCGGCGCGCGCTCCCGGGAGCGGCACGAAGAGCTCGCCGTCCTTAAGGCTCCTCGTGTCGATGGAGCAGGCGCGAAACGGGGCCACCCCCTCCGCCTCGACCGGAAACAGAAGACGCCCCTCGGTCACGCGAAGCACTTCCGAAAGCGCGAGCCAGGGACGGTCTCTCCCGCTCAACGCCCGAATCCCTTTCTTCCGAGGGCGGCCCGAGCCACCTCGCGGTCGTCGAACGGTAGCGTCTTCGATCCCAGGATCTGGTAGGTCTCGTGCCCCTTCCCCGCGATCAGGAGCGCGTCCCGCGGCGCCGCCGCGTCGATCAAGGCCGCGATCGCCTCCGCGCGATCCGGGATGGTCCGCACGTTCTTGGCACCGGACACGCCCGCCTCGATCTCGCGAAGAATCGCCAGCGGGTCCTCGCTCCGGGGGTTGTCCGAGGTGAGGATCACCTCATCGGCGAGCCGCGCGGCCACGGCGCCCATGAGCGGCCGCTTTCCCTTGTCCCGGTCCCCGCCGCAGCCGAACACGCAGAGCACGCGCGCGGGCCGGAACGCGCGGACCGCCTCGAGCGCGCGCTCGAGCGCGTCGGGCGTATGCGCGTAGTCCACGAGCACCTGGAACGGCTGCCCCGCGTCGACCGGCTCGAGACGCCCGGGCACCGAATGAACCCGCTCGATCCCGGCGACGATCGAGGCGCGCGGGATCTGGAGCGCCCGGCCGGCGGCGAACGCCGCGAGCGCGTTCATCGCGTTGAAGGCGCCCCGCAGGCGCAGGGAGAGCTCGGTCACCTCGTCCCCTTCGCGGATCCGAAACGACGTGCCGTCGGGCCGAAGACGGATGTCCTCGGCGCGAAGGTCGGCTGCCGGCCCCGTGCCGAAGCCCACCACGGGGCAGTCCGCGTGCGCCTTGAGCCAGATTCCGGCGGGATCGTCCACGTTCATGGCGCCGGAGAAGCGCTTCGTCCGGTCGCCGCGGCTCTCGGCGCGAAACAGGCGGGCCTTCGCGTCGCGATAGGCCTCGAGGGTGCCGTGGAAGTCGAGATGGTCCTGGGTCAGGTTGGTGAACACGCCCACGTCGAACGCCAGGCCGTACGTGCGCTCCAGGGAGAGGGCGTGCGAGGAAACCTCCATGGCGACCGCGGTCGCTCCCCGCGAGCGCCAGTCGCGAAGGAGCCTCATGAGATCGGGAGCCTCGGGCGTCGTATGGGGCGCCGATTCGTGGCGGCCGTCGAATTCATATCCGACCGTGCCGAGGATTCCCGACTTCATCCCCGCTTCCTCGAGCACCGCGCGGATCAGATGCGCCGTGGTGGTCTTTCCATTCGTCCCCGTCACGCCGGCCAGCGTGAGCTCGCGCGAGGGGTGGCCCGTTTCCTCGCCCGCCAGGATCGCGAGCGCGCGGCGCGCATTGGGAACGCGGACTTGGGGAAGATCGGCCTCGGGTACGAAGCGCTCGACGACGGCCGCCTGAGCGCCGCGGCGCGCCGCCGACTCCACGAAGGCGTGTCCGTCGTGCTTCAAGCCCGAGACCGCGACGAAGAGGTCGCGCGGCCTGACGTCACGCGAGTCGTACCGAACCATCTCCCATTCGCCGCGCAGCGTCCCCTTCGTCTCCGAGCCCCCCAGGATTCCGGGAAGCGCCTCGGCGCGCAGGGCGGCGAGGGCGATCACAAGCTCCGAGGCGCGCACTTGAGCGCGCACGCCTGTCCGGACCGGACCTGTGCCCCGGCCGGCGGATCCTGTTCCACGACCTGGCCGCTGCCGGAGACGGCCGCGACACGGATGGAGAGCGCGCTCAGGCGCGCCACGGCCTCGCGGAGCGAGAGTCCCTTGAGATCGGGGAATCCCGTGTCGGGAGGCGGATCGGTCGAGAGCACGATGCGCACCACCTCGCCGGAGCGCGCATGGGCCCCCGGCTCCGGCGACTGGACGGCCACCCGGGCGCCGCTTCCCTCCATGGCGCAGTCCATGCCCGCCGACCGGATGACGAACCGAGCCTGCTCCGCTTCCATCATCCGAACGTCCGGCACCTGCCGCGCGGACGGCCGCGGGGCGGACGCGGTCACGAGGGTCTGCGCGGGAATCCGCACGGGACCCCGGCCCAGCGTGGCCCAGGTCGCGACGATGTCGCGGAACACGGGCGCCGCCACGGCACCGCCGTAATAGACCCCGCGAGGCTCGTCGAGAACGATCAGGCCCACGATCTGGGGATTCTGGGCGGGCACCATGCCCACGAAGGAGGACATGTACCGGCCCTGGCCGTATCCGCGCCCTCCGTCTTCGGATTTCTGCGCCGTCCCGGTCTTGCCCGCGACCTCGCACCAGGGGAGCGCCGCTTCTTGCGCGGTTCCCATCACCACGGCGTCGCGCAGGAACGAGCGGAACGTCTCCGCGGTCTCCGGGGAGATCACGCGACGCACGCGCTCGATCGGATAGGTCCGCTCCGGCTCTCCGTTCTCGTTCACCAGCGCCGAGGCGATGCGCGGCCTCATGAGGATGCCGCCGTTCGCGATCGCGCAGTACGCCATGAGCACTTGCAGCGGCGTGGCGGTCACCTCCTGGCCGATCGAGATCGTCGCGAGCGAGCGGGCGGACCAGCGCGAGGGATTCCGGATCTGACCCGAGGTCTCGCCCGGGAGCTGGATGCGCGTGGGCTGTCCGAATCCGAAGAGCCGCGCGTACCGGTAGAGCGTGCTGGCGCCGACTTTCGTGCCGATCTGCGCGTAGCAGACGTTGCTCGAGAGGGCGGTCGCCTGGCGCACCGTGTACCAGCGCGTCTCGGGGTGGGCGTCGTGCATCGTGAGCGCGCCCATGTTGAGCTCACCCTTGTTCACGAAAAAGGAGTCCTCGGGACTCAGAAT
>DASQBE010000203.1:0-9108 GCA_035635355.1 Binatia bacterium
GCAGCCCGGCCCGGAATTCGGCGGCGTAGCCCACCCGCTCGGGAACACCGGCGAGCGCCACGAGAAGAGCCGAGGAAAGGGAGTCGGTCAGGAGGAGCGCGGACCCCGGGGCGTGGCGGCGGATCTCACCCACGGCGCCGAAGCGCCGCTCCCGGGCCCATGGAATGTAGACGGCGGAAGGAAACCTCGGCTTCAGGAGTGGGGCGAACGCCGGGGGGCCCACGAACACGGCGGGACGCGCGGGGTCCCCCGCCGCGGCCCGGACGACGGGCAGCGCCTGGACGAGATCACCGAGCCAGTTGGGAAGACGGACGAGAAGCGGGCGCGCCACGGGGCCGCGCCCTAGGGAATGACGCCCAGCTCGCGGCCGACGTCTCCCAGGATGGAGAGCGCCCGATCCAGATCCTCATCGGAGTGCGTGGCGGTGACGATGGTGCGGAGGCGGGCTCTTCCCTTCGCCACGGTGGGGAATCCGATCCCCTGCGCGAAGACGCCGCGCTCGAAGAGCCGGTCGGAGAATCGCATCGCGAGATCCGCTTCCCCGACCAGGATCGGCGTGATCGGCGTCTCGCTCAGCCCGGTGTCGAACTGGAGCCTCTTCAGGCCCGCCTTGAACCGCTTCGTGTTCGTCCAGAGCCGTTCGATCCGCTCGGGCTCCTCCTCGAGGACGTCGAACGCCGCAAGACACGCCGCCGCGACGGCCGGAGGGTGGGACGTGCTGAAGAGGAAGGGACGCGCGCGGTGGTAGAGGTACTCGATGAGACTCTTCGACCCGCAGACGTAGCCCCCCAGAACGCCGATCGCCTTGGAGAGCGTTCCCACCTGGATGTCCACCTGGCCGTGGATGTCGTAATGGTCCACCGTGCCCCGCCCCGCGCGGCCCAGGACCCCGCTCGCGTGCGCGTCGTCGATCATCATGATGGCGCCGTGCGCCCGGGCGAGCGCCGCGATCCCGGGCAGGGGCGCAATGTCCCCGTCCATGCTGAAGACGCCGTCGGTGATGACGAGGCGGCGCTTCACCGCTTTGGTTTCCTCGAGCAGCCGCCCCAGAGTTTCGGTGTCGCGATGGGGGAACACGCGGATCTCGGCCCGGCTGAGCCTCGCGCCGTCGATGATGCTGGCGTGATTCAGCTCGTCGGAGAGAATGAGATCGCCCTTTCCCAGCAGGGCCGCCACCGTGCCCGCGTTCGCGGCGAACCCGCTCTGGAAGACCACGGCGGCCTCGGTCTTCTTGAACGCCGCGATGCGCCGCTCCAGCTCCATGTGGAGGTTCATGGTCCCCGCGATGGTGCGGACCGAGCCGGACCCCACGCCCAGCTCCCGCACCGCGCGGAGCGCCGCCTCGCGGAGCTTGGGATGGGTGGTGAGGCCCAAATAGTTGTTCGAGGAGAGGTTGATGACCTCGTGGCCGTCGAATCGCGCGCGCGGGAGCTGCTCGCCTTCGAGCTCGCGCAGGTTGCGGTAGAGCCCGTCGCGGCGGAGCTCGAGGAGGATCTCGTCGAGGTACTGGAGCGGGCTCTCGGTCACCGGGCCGGCGCTCACGAATGGTCCCGCTTCAGCACGATCTTCCCGGCCCTGCCCGAGCGCTGCAGCTCCACCGCCTCCTCGAAATCGGACCAGCCGAGCACGTGGGTGAGCACAGGGCGGACGTCCAGCTTCCCGCTCAGGAGAAGTGCTTCCATCTTGTACCACGTGTCGAAGATGAGCCTTCCGTTGATGCCCTGCACCTGGGCGCCGCGGAAGATGATCTCCTTGGCGACGTCGATCTCGAGCGGCTTGCTGGGAATGCCGAGGAGGGACACGCGCCCCCCGTTCGCCAGGGACTCGAACCCGTCGCGGAACGCGCCCGGGTGCCCCGACATCTCGAGCATCCCGTCCACGCCGCGTCCGTGCGTGGCCTCGAGGATGCGCTTCACCACGGGCTCCCGCTCCACGTTCAGGAGCAGGTCCGCGCCCATGCGCTCCGCCAGCTCCAGCCTGAGGGGATTCTTGTCCACCGCCGCCACCCACGCGGCGCCCGCGGCCTTCAACACCCCCACCGCGAAGCAGCCGATCGGTCCGCAGCCGAACACCGAGAAGCGAAGGCCCGCCACCGGCCCCGCGAGCGCCGTGTGCACCGCGTTCCCCAGCGGATCGTGGATGGCCGCGATCTCCTCGGGGATGTCGGGATGCAGCTTCCAGACGTTCTGCTCGGGCAGGACCACGTAGTCCGCGAAGGCCCCCTGGCGATCCACGCCCAGGATCGAGACGTTCTCGCACAGGTGCTGGAGCCCGCGGCGGCAGGCGTAGCAGAGGCCGTCGTAGATGTGGGTCTCGCCGGTGACCCGGTCCCCCGGCTTCACCGCCTTCACCTCGGCGCCGATCGATTCCACGACGCCGGTGAACTCGTGCCCGAAGACGAGCGGCGGCTTGATGCGCGAGGCCGCCCAGCGGTCCCAGTCCACGATGTGGAGATCGGTGCCGCAGATCGCGAACGCGGTGACGCGGATCCGGACGTCCTTGGGCCCCCCGGTGGGGATCGGCGCCTGGATGCGCCAGAGCCCCGGCTCGGGTTTCGACTTCTCGATGGCCCACATCCGGTCGGTTTTCACAGGCGTTCGCGTGGCGGTTTCCAGGGTCACGGGGAGTTCTCCTCTCGGCTTCGCTTCGTCACGTCGTCCGGCTGGATTATTCTAGTAACCGCGCGCCCGGTCCACGAGATTCTGGAGCGGCTCGCCCGCGCGGAAACGCCGCCAATTCTCCGCGAACTCGACCGCGAGAGGCTCGATCGTGCTGACGCCCGCTAGGTGCGGCGTGATCCACACGTCGTCGCGTCCGCGGAGCGGATGCTCGGCGGGCAGCGGCTCCTCGCGGAAGACATCCAGGATCGCGAACCCCGGGCGCCCCCGCCCGAGCGCGCGGAGGAGCGCCGTCTCGTCCACGGTCCCGCCGCGCGAGACGTTCACGAACGTGGACCCCGGCTTCATCCGGCCGAACCGCTCCGCGTTCCAGAAGGACTCCGTCTCCGGGGTGAGCGGGAGCAGATTCACGACCACGTCGGCCCAAGCGAGAAGCTCGGGAAGCTCCATCCCTCCGGAATCTCCGGTCGAGCCCCGCCGCGTCACGCCGGCCGCGTGCATCCCGAACGCGCGGGCCGTCGCGGCCACTTCGGCGCCGATCGCCCCCATGCCGGCCACGAGCAGGTTCTTCCCGGCCAAGGATCCGGGCGTCCAGCGCTTCCAGCTCCGCTCCGCCATCACCCGAAGCGCCTCGTCCACCCGCAGGGATCGCGCGAGGAGATACCCGAGGACATACTGGGCGATGCGCTGCGGGAAATCGCCGACCGTGCGCGTGAGCGCGACGTCTCCCGTCCACTCGGTCCGGAGGAACCAGTTGTCCACCCCGGCCCATCCGCTCTGGATCCAGCGAAGGTTGGGAAGCCGGAGCGGCGATTCCGGCGGCGCGCCCGCGCAGAACCAGATCGTGGCCTGATCGAATCCCGGCGCGTCCAGACGGCACCAGGGAAACGGCTCCTGGATCAGGCCCTCGACCGTGCGCGCCAGCCCCCCGGGATCGGCGCTCGTGATGAGGACGCGCTCGCTCACGCGACCCGGTCCAGCGCGCGCGCGAGCGCCGCGTACGCGAGGTCCGGCGCGAGATCCCGCATGCAGGCGTGGTGGCCCAGAGGGCAGCGGGACCGCCCGTGCACGCCGCACGGACGGCATCCGAGCCGGATCTCCGCCACCTCGTCGCGCGGCCCCTGGCGCGCGAAGCCGAACTCGGGAACGGTGCCCCCGAAGATGCCGACGGCCGGAACGCCGAGCGCGGGGCCCAGGTGGAGCACGGCCGAGTCGTTGGATACGATCGCGAGCGCGTG
Organism: Binatia bacterium; assembly: GCA_035635355.1. Classification (GTDB taxonomy): domain Bacteria; phylum Eisenbacteria; class RBG-16-71-46; order SZUA-252; family SZUA-252; genus WS-7. The sequence goes on from DASQBE010000203.1 coordinate 3,857, forward strand.
GGAGGCCGCCGCGGCCAGCTCGCGGAACGGAAGGGAGAGCGGACCCTCGCCTCGCGAGGCGAGATGGCGCTCGATCTCGGGCGCCACGGGCTCGCCGGGCGGGAGCGCGAAGCGCGCGCGAAGCCCGCGCTCGCGCTCGATCCCCTCCGCGAGCCGAACGAAATGCGCGGCGGGCCATCGCTTGGTCCCCCAGCGCGCGCCCGCGCCCAGCAGGACGAAGCCGCGCGTCCGGGACTCGGTCCCGAGACGCTCCAGGCCCCGACCGCGCTCGGCGTCCGAGAGCGCGCGGAGAAGCCAGGGCGTGAGGGCGGAGGCAGGATCGAGGCCGGCAAGCTCCCGGTAGGTCCGCAGAAGCGGGGGAACGGGCCGGGGATGAAGCCAGCGGGCATACACCCAGAGTCTTCGCCGCAGGGCGTACTTCGGCGTAAGAAGGCTCTTCGCTCCGGGGAGCGCCGCGCGCACGCGCGAGGAGCGCCAGTTGCGGTGGAGGTCCACGATCTCCTCCACGCCGTCTTCCCGCATGGCGGCGATCAGGGCTCCGAAGGCCCCGTCGCTCAGCGCGTGGACGCGGTCGATGTGGGGGTGGCCGCGGAGGAGGTCGGCGTAGCCCTCCTTCGTGACGAAGAGGACGCGGCGCGCCGGCTCCTCGCGCTTGAGGAAGACCGGAACATGGGCGGCCAGGAGAACGTCGCCCAGCGAGGAGAACCGGACGACCGCCGCCGCGCCATGCGGCATCGGCTAGCCCGCCTGGTCCGCGGCGAGCGCACCGGGGATCCCCGAGAGCGCGGCCCGCGCGTCGCTCTCCGCGAGCCGGAACTGGAGCCGGTGGAGCTTCTGGTAGAGGCCGGGGCGCATCACCAACTCCGCGTGCGTCCCGGTCTCCACGATTCGCCCCTGATCCAGGACCAGAATGCGGTCGGCCCGCTGGATGGTCGACAGACGATGCGCGATGACGAACACCGTCCTGCCCCGGAAGAGAACCTCCAGCGCTTCCTGGACCAGGAGCTCGGACTCCGAGTCGAGGTTCGACGTGGCCTCGTCCAGGAGAAGAAGCGCCGGATTCTTGAAGATCGCCCGCGCGATCGCCACCCGCTGCCGTTCGCCCCCGGAGAGACGCATCCCCCGCTCTCCGACCTTGGTCTCGTAGCCGGAGGGCATCTCCCGGATGAAGTGGTCGGCGTTGGCGGCGAGCGCCGCCCGGTGGATGGACCCCGGATCAGCGTCGGTGATGCCGTACGCGATGTTCCGCGCGACCGTGTCGTTGAAGAGGAGCGGATCCTGCGTGACGATGCCCATCATCCGCCGCAGCGAGCCCACCTCGTAATCCCGCAGGTCGATCCCGTCGAGGAGGATCCTCCCCCCGGTCGGATCGTAGAAGCGCGCGACCAGGTCCACGAGGGTCGACTTCCCGGCCCCGCTCGGTCCCACGAGCGCCACCACCTCGCCCGCGCGCACCGAGAAGGAGACCTCGCGAAGCACGTCGGGGCCGTTCCCGTACCGGAAGCTCACGCCCTCGAACTCGATCCCGCTCCGGATGCCCGAGCAGGGACGCGCGTCCGGACGGCTCACGATCGCGGGCTTCGTGTCCAGGATGCCGAAGATGCGGACCGCGGCGGCGAGTCCCTCCTGCAGCGTGGCGTTCACGTTGCTCAGGGACTTGAGCGGGCTCATGAGCTGCAGCATGGCGAAGAGAAAGATGAAGAACTGCTGAGGCTCGAGCGCGCGCTGGAGGAGGATCTCGTGCCCGCCGTACCAGAGCACGGCGGTGGCCGCGACGACGCCCAGGTACTCCGAGACGGGTCCGGCCATGGCCCCGATCCTCCGCTGCTTCACGAAGGCGCGGAAGTAGTCGTTGGCGGAGGCGGCGAAGCGGCGTTTCTCGAACTCCTCCATCGAGAACGCCTTCACGACGCGGATGCCGCCCAGCGTCTCCGACAGGATCGCGTTCAGATCGGCCATCCGCTCCTGCGTGATCGTGCTCCGTCGCCGGAGCTTCTTCCCGAGGAAGACGATGAGCCAGAGCGAGGGCGGGATCACGACGAGGGAGAGGAGCGCCAGGCGCCAGGAGGTCCAGAAGATCCAGAACAGGCATACCGCGAGGAGCAGGGCGCTCTTGATGAGATTGCTGAAGCCCGCCGCCAGAGCGCCCCGGACGAGCGCGATGTCGTTCGTCAGCCGGGAGAGGAGGGCCCCGGTGCGCCGGGTGTGGAAGAAGGAGAGCGAGAGATCGTGGAGGTGCGCGTAGAGCTGGTTTCTGAGGTCGCGAACGACCGCCTGCTCCACCCAGACGGTGAGCACGTTCGTGAGGTAGTCGAAGACGTTCTTGACCAGGAACACGACCAGGAGCGCCAGGCAGATCCGCGTGAGCGAGCGAAGCGGGTCGCCCGTCAGGAAGAAGTGCTCGAACCAGGTCCGGAGCGACTGCTTCCACGCGGTCGTTCGCGCCGCGATGCCCTTCCCCGCCGGGAGCGCGGCGTTGGCGCCGCCGGAGGATCCGCCGGTCACCGCCCCGATCAGAGCCTCCGTGGCCCCGGCGGGAGCGCTGACGGTCGCCGGATGAGGCGTGAACAGGACCTTCACGAAGGGCGAGATCATCCCGATCGTGATCCCGCTCGAGAGCGCGAACCCGAACATGAGGAGCGCCGTGAGGATCAGGCGCCCCCGGTAGGGGCGCAGGTATCCGAGGAGGCGAAGGGAGACGCTCTCGCGGCTCACGCGGAACGAAGCCGAAGCGGGCCCATGTCAGATGGCCGGATCGCTCGTGCTGCCGATGCGCCCGAGCCAGTCGTAGTTTCGCACGAAGGCCTCGTTGAAGTCGTAGCCCCGGGAGAAGTCGCTCAGCTTGTCCTGCTCGGTCTTTCCCAGGAGCCCCTCGTCGACCAGCTGGAAGACGATTCTTCCGAAGTCCTCGGTCTCGAGGACGCCCCACTGCTCGAAGACGGTCTTGGCCATGGGGCCGAACCGATCGATGGCCAGGCGCCGGATCCCTTCCAGAAGCTCCTCGCCGCGGACGTGGCGGACCTCGCTCAGCCCCTGGACGGTGAATCCCACGGCATCGAGCGTGAACCGGTAGGCGTTCGGCTTGTAGCGCCCGTACTTCTGCGCCACGTCCAGGATCGCGTTTTCCAGATCGGCGGCCATGTCAGCGAACGTCCCGGCGGGTGAGCATGGTGTCCCTGCGAAAACGGTCGAGGGTCCGGGGGTGGTCCACGTTGTAGTGCAGGCCCCGGCTCTCCTTGCGACGAAGCGCGCTCAAGACCATGAGGTCCGCTACGAGGCCAATATTGCGGAGCTCGACCAGATCGCTGTCGAGGCGGTACCGCCAGTAATCCCGCTCGATCTGGTCGCGCAGCACGCCGACCATCGTGGCCGCTCGCTTCAGCCGCTCATCGCTCCGGACGATGCCCATATAGTCCCATAGGACGCGCCGGAGCGCATCCCAATTGTGGTCGAAGATCACCTGCTCCTTGGGCGTGACGGCGCCGTGGGTGCGCCAGGCGGGAAGCCTCGGCGGCCGGCCGCGCCCCTCTTCGAGGAGCTGCTGCAGCACCGCGCGCCCCGACCGCCGCGCGAACACCAGGGCTTCCAGGAGCGAGTTCGACGCGAGACGGTTCGCGCCGTGGACGCCCGTGCACGCCACCTCGCCGCAAGCGTAGAGGCCCGGGATCCCGGTGCGCCCGTCCAGGTCCGTCACAACGCCCCCGCAAACGTAGTGGGCCGCGGGCACGACCGGGATCGGCTCGTGGAAGACGTCGAACCCGAAGGCGAGCACGCGGCTCGTGATGTGCGGGAAGCGCTTCTTCAGGAGCCTCTTTCCGAGCCGCGCCAGATCCAGCAGCACGAACTTGTCCCCGCGCCGCTTCATCTCCGAGTCGATGGCGCGCGCCACGATGTCCCGCGGCGCCAGATCGCCGAGCTTGTGGTAGCGGTGCATGAACGGCTTTCCGTCGGCGGTCAGGAGCTTCGCCCCTTCGCCGCGGACCGCCTCGGAGATCAGGAAGGATTTGGCCTCGGGATGGAAGAGACACGTCGGGTGGAATTGGACGAACTCGAGGTTGGCCACGGTCGCGCCCGCCCGAAACGCGGCGGCCAGCCCGTCCCCCGTCGCGATGTCCGGGTTCGTGGTGTAGAGGTAGGCCTTCCCGGCGCCTCCGGTGGCGAGCACCGTGGCGCGCGCCGCGCAGGGGCGGATTCTCCCGGAGGCGCGGTCCAGGACGTACGCCCCCCAGACGCGATCGCGCTGCGGCGAGGTCCTCTTCCCCTCGAGGTGCCGCGAGGCCAGGATCAGGTCCACCATGATGTGATTCTCGAGAATCGAGATCTTGGGGTGGGCCAGCGCGAGCTTCAGGAGCTTGGTCTCGACCTCGCGGCCCGTGCGGTCCTTCGCGTGCACGATCCGGCGCCTCGAGTGCCCGCCCTCGCGCCCGAGCGCGAGCGTGCCGGGAGCCCTGGGATCGCGATCGAAGCGGACCCCCAGGGAGACCAGGTGCGCGATCTCCCCCGCGCCCTCCTCGACCAGCACGCGCACCGATTCGGGATCGCAGAGGCCGGCCCCGCAGACCAGCGTGTCGCGCTCGTGCAGCTCCAGCCGGTCGTCCTCGCCCAGCGCCGCGGCGATCCCGCCCTGCGCGTAGTTGCTGTTGGACTCGTGACCTTCCCGTTTGGTCACGATCAGCACGCGCGCGAACTGGGCCGCGTGGAGGGCGACGCAGAGGCCGGCGATCCCGCTTCCCACCACCAGGACATCGCTTTCCAGCCTGCCGGAGGATGGCTTCATCGGCAGAGCCTAGACGATCGACGCGGGGCGGGCCACCGCCTCATGCATGGGGCGGAGCGCTTCCTCGACCGGGTCCAGCGGGTCGAGGCCGGTCCGGATCACCAGGATGGGGACATCTAGATTGAGCCCCGGGGGCCAGCGCAGCTCGTCTTTTTCCGTGATGAGGATCATCTCCGGGCGGTCGCGCCGTGCCCGCGCGAGCGCGGGGCGGAGCGAGGAGGCGCTCCACCGCGCGTGGTCCGGGAACGCCGCGTGGGAGAGAACCGTAGCGCCCGCGGCGCGGAGGAACCGGTCCAGCCGCCCGGGCGTTCCGATGCCCGAGACGACCGCGACCCGGGCGTCGGGCGCGAGCGCATCCGGGGGGCCGGTCCCGCCGAGCGGCGCGACACCGCGCAGGGTCCGCCGGAGGCGGAGGACGGGCACGCTCGGCGCGACGCGCGCGAGCCACCTCTGGGTCGACTCGGGAATGGTCTCC
>DASQBE010000204.1:0-2304 GCA_035635355.1 Binatia bacterium
CCGCCGGGCGACCGGCCCCGGCACGCCGTAGAACTGGGAGAAGAGATGCAGCGTCTCGCGCACCGTGAGCACGCCGTACCCCGAGCTGTCGCCCCCCGAGACCAGGTTGATCCGCCGGCGGACCTGGAAGGGCTCCGTCGCCACATCGTAGCCGGTCACGAGCGCGCGGCCCGAGGTGGGAAGGAGCAACGTCGTCAGGATCTTGATGAGCGTGCTCTTCCCGGCGCCGTTGGGGCCCAGTAACCCGAAGCATTCCCCGCGGTGCACCGTGAGATCCACCCCCTGGAGCGCGCGGACCTCCCCCGATCTCCTTCGCGCCTTGAAGGTGCGCGTCAGCCCGCGCACGTCGATGGCGTCGGTCAAAACGCCTCCCCCACCGAGAACACGGCCCGGAGCTTCCAGGGCCGCTCTCCGAGCTCCGGCGGCGTTCGCCAGAGCGGAAGGTCCGTGCGCAGGACGAGGTGATTCCGGAAGAGCGGCTTCGTGCGGAGCCCCACGCCGAAATCCGCCGCCATGTCCCACAGCGAGAGCGACCCATACTGGCTGGTGACCTGGCCCGCGTCCGCGAAGAGCGAGGAGCGCGGCTCAATCACGGGGATCTTGAGTGCCCCGAAAAGCGGAACCCACGACGGAACCAGCCGGCCAGAGCGTATTTCCACGTTCATGGCCATGAGCTTCGCCCCCGAACGCACCGTGTCCGCGAAGGCGCGCACGTTCCCGTCCCCGCCCAACGCCGCGGTCCAGCGCGTCGGGATCGTCCCCCGCGAGCGGAACCAGCGGCTCGCCCATTCCCCGCGCGGCCCCGCGCCCGCGAGGTAGAACCGCTCCTCGGGAGGAATCGCGTCCCCCTGGACGCGACCCGCCACGAGGCGAAGCTGGATGGGGAGCTTGGGGATCACCGTCACCTCGGCGGTCGTGGTTCCAAGGATCGAGCCATAGGAGGCGCTGCGGGTCAGGAGATCCGTCCTCAGACGAAGCGCGCCGGTCCACCGGACACGGTGGAATTTGCGGGTCGAGGACAGCAGGGCTTCCAGATTCGCAAACCCTCCGTTGGACCAATCGGCGGGGCGCCGGGCATCTTCCCGGTCGTAGAGCCAGTCCTCGTCGACCGCGAGGCTCAGGGAGGAGCGGAACCCGCGCTCGATCTTGGAGCCGAGATCCTGCGCGACGGAGACGCGGTAGCCCCGGTGTCCGTCCGTGTCGTAACCGCGCGCGCGCAGGATGCGCCGCGGATCCGCCTGCACCGAGCGCGTCCGCGCCTCGAGATCGCCGAACAACCGACCCTCCTTCGTCTCGACGCCCACCGTGCCCCCGAGCGCGTGCTCCCAGCGAACCGTGCTGGCGTCGAACGCGATGCCGGCCTCGACCCCGCCGTGCGCCTGGTACCAGAGGTCCGGCCTCCAGAGTGCGAGCGTCCTACCGATGGGCCGCGGCGAGGCCCGCCAGCTGTCCAGCATCCATTGGAAGCGGGGCCAGCCGCTCGTGCGGTTGTCGCTCCAGTCGATGTCGGGGAGCGTGAAGTCCGGATCCAGCTCCACATAGGTCGGACGGAATGGAACCGAGGTGCGATAGATCCCCTCCCCGGCCGCGCTCAGGAACGTCTCACGCGGGATCACCCGCATGGCCTTATGTCCCGAGCCGTCGCGAAGCAATACCGGCACGGGCGGATCGATGCCGCCCCGGGATCGGATCCGAAGCTCCACGTTCCCCGAATCCGGCGTGAACCGCAGGCTCCGGAGCTTCACGTCGATCGCGTCGGTGCGAAGAAACCATCCCCGCCAGAACCAGTCGTAGGATGCGCCCAGCGCGTGGTTCATGGAGGCGAAGAAGTCCTCGGCGTACGGATGATGGAACCGCCACGTCGTGAAATACTCGCGCATGGCCCCGTCGAAGCGCTCCTCCCCCGCGATGGAGCGCAGGGTCCAGAGCCCCACGTTCGTCTTGTGGTACACGGACGGATAGTACGCGGCCGGGTTCTTGAAGAGGTCCGAGTGGGTGACGACCGGCTCCTCGATCCCGCTCCCCTGGAACTCGAAGTAGTTTCGCCACGCGCTGGTCCGCGAGTCGTCGCGGGGATGGAGCCACCCTGGCTTGCGGGGCTTGGTCAGGTTCCCGCTCCTGCCGTAGAGGGCCTCCATGGTCGCGGTCTCGGCGTAGCTGGTGAGCCCTTCGTCCAGGAACGCCTGCGCGGTCTCATTGCTTCCCACCATGCCGTAGAACCAGTTGTGGGCCAGCTCGTGGGCGAAGAGGTACTCGAGCCGGCGCGTCACCGCCGCGTTGCCGCCTCGGCGGGGCGTGATCCAG
>DASQBE010000205.1:0-1603 GCA_035635355.1 Binatia bacterium
CGGCGTGGGTCACCACTCCTCCCGGCGCAGCGGTCGGCTCTCTCGAAGGGAGCGCGCGGCCGCGAGGGTCATCGCGGTGCTCGTCAGGCTCTCCTCCTCGGGAATGGGGGTCGGGGCGCCCGCGCGCACCGCGTCCAGAAAGGCCCGGACCAGGGCCCGGTGTCCCTTGTCGCGCGCCGCCCAGCGTTTCACGCGGCGCGTTCCGCCGCGGTGGATGGACGCGGCCTGGAAGTCATCGAGCACGATCGAGACCCCGGTCCGGTGGATCTCGATTCGCTCCTTGGGCAGTGAGGCATCCCCTCCCGAGAGATACTCGATGCCCGCCGAGGCGCCGTTCTCGAACCTCACCTCGATCCGGTAGCTCTGGGGGCCGGCGCCCGCGTGCGCGTGCTCCACCCCGTCCAGGCCGCGGGCCTCGATCTCGGCCGGCTCGCTCGCCGCAACGTAGCGCGCCAGATCCAGGAAATGGCAGACCTCGCCCAGAAGGCGGCCTCCCCCGATCTCGGGATCCAGGAGCCAGTGGTGCTCCGGCAGCGCTCCCGCGTTCACGCGGCAGAGGAATCGGAGCCCCGCGCGATGCTCGCCGAGCGCGTCCAGCGCCCAGCGAAGCGAGGGCGCGAATCGCCGGTTGAAGCCGACCATGAGCCGCCCCGCCGTGGCGCGCAGCACGGTCTCCACCCGCTCGAGACCCGGCTCGTCCAAGGCGAGCGGCTTCTCCACGAACACGGCGCGCCCGGCGCGCAGCGCGGCCTCGGCGAGGCGCGCGTGCGAATCGTGGCGGGTCGCGATGAAGACGACGTCGGACTCGGGCGAGGACAAGGCCTCCCCGGCCACCGCTCCGGCCGAGGCGAACTTCCATCGGCGGCGCACGGCCTCCGCGCGGAGCGGGGTCGAGGCCACCGCGCGCACCAGGGACACGCCGCCCACGTCCCGGATCGCGGGAAGGAGCGTGGCGGTGGCGAAGTTCCCGACGCCCACCATGCTCACGCGGAGCGGACGCGGGGCGAAGGCCGACGCGGCGGGAGGCGGCGTGGTGGCGCGCCGTGGCGTGGTGACGCGCCGCGGCGTGGTGAGGCGAGGCTCGCCGGCTCCGACCGGGTACTCCAGCACGAGCGAGATCGGGGCCGGTCCGTCCTTCTCCGCCAAGAGCGCGTAGCCCTCCGGCGCCCGGTCGAAGGGGACCGACAGGCCGTGCAAGCCGGTCATGCTCATCCGCCCCGAGGCGATCAGGTCGAGAACTTCCGCCATGTTGCGCCGCTCGTCCCACGGCACGAAGCCCGGCGGGTAGGCGAACCCTTTCTCCTCGAATTCGGGATCGTATCGTCCCGGTCCGTAGGACCGCGAGATCACGAGCGAGAGCTCCTTGTGGTAGTAGAGCTCGCGCGGGACGTCGAGATCCACCAGCCCCACCACGACCACCCGGGCGCGATCGCGCGCGGCCTCCCCCGCGAGGACCAGCGGCGAATTGTCGGCGCCCCCCGCGGTGACGAGAATCAGGTCCGCGCCGCGCCCCCCGCTCCATGCGAGCACGGCCTGCGCCGTCGCCCGGTCCAGGGCGCTCTCCGCGATCTCGGCGCCCGAATCGAGCGCGAGCCGCCCGCGG
>DASQBE010000206.1:0-4940 GCA_035635355.1 Binatia bacterium
CCCGATCAGAAGATCCGGAAGCCGCTTCCCTTGAACGAGGCCGTCGAGATCACCCTGCCGGCCTCACCGAAGGGAGAGATCGCCTACAAGTGCGGGATGGACATGCTTTCGGGAAAAGTGGTCGTTCGATAGCTCACAAAAAGGAGAAGACAAGCTGAAGAGCATGGCCGGAAAGAAGGTCGCCGTCTCGGGGCACGTTACGAATCGCTCCGGCCTGAAGGCGATCGAGATCGCCGGCTTCAAACCGGCAGCGTAAGGAGAATCCATGCTCAGCCGTCCGCAGTTCTGGTCGGGGGTCGCTCTCGCGGTCGTTCTTGTCTGCCCCCGACACGCGTTGGCACAGACGCACCACCACGCGACCTCTCTGCCTGACTCGACCCGCGCCGGGGTGAAGGCGAAGGCCGCTCCGAAGCATCCAGCCCCGCGCAAGCGCGAGGCTCCCACGATGGGCAGTATGCCGGGAATGGATATGTCGGGAATGCACATGCCGGGAATGGATCACGAGCACATGGGCCACACGATGGATCATGGAGGTCACATGGCCATGAGCGCCATGTACGGGCCCTATCCCATGACCCGCGAGGCGTCCGGTACTTCCTGGCAGCCGGATCTCGCCATGCATCACGGAATCCACGAAATGAAGGGGGCGTGGACGCTCATGCTCCACGGCCAGGCGGATCTCGTTCTGGACGGCCAGGGTGGGGGACGGGGCGACGACAAGATCTTCAGCAGCAACATGCTCATGGGAATGGCCCAGCGCCGCGTTGGACCAGGGAGGCTCGGCTTCCGCAGCATGGTCTCCCTGGAACCGGCCACGATCGGGAAGGAAGGCTATCCGCTTCTCTTGCAGACCGGCGAGACGGCGAACGGCCGCACGCGTTTGATCGACCGGCAGCACCCCCATGATCTCTTCATGGAGCTGGCCGCCTCCTACAGCATCTCGACCGGGAACCGATCGATCTTCCTCTATGGTGGTTTGCCGGGCGAGCCTGCGCTCGGCCCGCCGGCCTTCATGCACCGATTCTCGGGGATGGCGTTCCCACAGGCCCCCATCACGCACCACTGGCTCGATTCCTCGCACATCACGTTCGGAGTCCTGACCGGGGGCGTCGTCCTGGGCCCCGCCAAGCTCGAGGCATCGGCGTTTCGGGGGCGGGAGCCGGACGAGAACCGCTATGGCATCGAATCGCCGAAGCTCGACTCGCACTCATTTAGACTTTCACTGAACCCCACCCCCGCCTGGGCTCTGCAGGCGAGCTATGGCCGGCTGAACAGCCCGGAGCAGCTCGAGCCCGGCGTGGACGTGGATCGCACCACGGCTTCCGCAATCTACGCGGCCGACTGGGGCGTGGGACACTGGGAAACGACCCTTGCCTGGGGCGAGAACCGGAGCCGTCCGGGGCCTCGATTGGACGCGGTTGCCCTGGAATCAGCGGTGCAGCTCCGACAGAAGCACATGATTTTCGTGCGGGCCGAGCGCGTGGAGAAGAATGAGCTGTTCCCCGAAGGAGACCCGCGGGACGGACGCGCATTCAACGTGGGCCAGCTGAGCGCGGGGTACCGGTATGATTTCTGGAGAAGCGGCCATGTGGCGCTCGGCCTGGGGGCGGTGGAGAGTATCTCGATCGTGCCTCGCGCCATTCAGGACGTTTACGGCGACGATCCGGCCTCGGGGATGCTCTTCGCGCACGCGGAGCTTCGCTGAAGACACCAAACCCTACGCCGCCTTCACCGCCTGAAGCAGCTTGCTGACGGAGTCCTTCGCGTCGCCGAAGAGCATCATCGCGTTGGGATCGTAGAAGAGCTCGTTCTCGATTCCCGCGAAGCCGGGCTTCATGCTCCGCTTCATGATGATGACGTGCTTCGCCTTGTCCGCGTCCAGAATCGGCATGCCGTAGATCGGGCTCGACGTGTCGCTCCGCGCGGCGGGATTCACCACGTCGTTCGCCCCGATCACCAGCGCCACGTCCGCGCTCTCGAACTCCGGATTCACCTGGTCCAGGTCGTAGAGCTCGGTGTAGGGAACGTTCGCCTCGGCCAGGAGCACGTTCATGTGCCCGGGCATCCGCCCGGCCACCGGATGGATGGCATATTTCACGTCCACCCCGCGTGCCTTGAGCAGATCGGCCAGCTCCCGGACGCCGTGCTGCGCCTGCGCCACCGCGAGGCCGTAGCCCGGGATGATGATCACCTTGCGGGCGTAGGCGAGCATCGTCGCCGCGTCCTCCACGGAGACGTCCCGCACCGCCTTTCCCGACAGGCCCGCCGCAGCCGTGGAGGGGCCACCCGCCTTCGGCGCCGCCCCGAACGCCCCGAAGAGCACGTTCGTGATCGGGCGGTTCATCGCTTTGCACATGAGATACGTGAGCAGCGTTCCGGAAGCCCCGACCAGGGTGCCGCTGATGATGAGCACGTAGTTGTGGAGCGAGAACCCGGTGGCCGCCGTGGCGAGGCCGGTGAAGGAATTGAGGAGCGAGATCACGACCGGCATGTCGCCGCCGCCGATCGGAATCACGAACAGGATGCCGAAGAGGAGCGAGGCCGCCGCGAACCACGCGTAGACGGCCGGGTTCGGCGTCCCCTGCATGACGAGCCAGACCGAGACCGCGAGAATCCCGAGGAAGAGGAGAAGGTTGATCGGCTTTTGAAGCGGATAGGTGACGGCGCGCTCGGTCACGAGCCCCTGGAGCTTTCCGAAGGCGATGATGCTCCCCGTGAAGGAGAGGGCGCCGATCCAGGCCCCGAGGAGGATCGTGACCCCCGCGACGGGGGGCACCGGAAGGCCCGCCCGCGCGAAGGCCAGGTACTCGAGGCTGGAGACGATGGCCGCAGCCCCTCCGCCCGAGCCGTTGAAGAGCGCGACCATCTGCGGCATCGCGGTCATCGCGATCCGGCGGGCGGCGATGGCCCCGATCACCCCCCCCAGGACGATGCCCGCGGCGATCGTGCCATAGCTCAGGATCGACCGGTCGAGGAGCGTGACCACGAGGGCCAGGAGCATCCCGACCGCGGCCAGGGTGTTGCCCTGCCGCGCCGAACGGGGCGAGCTGAGGCGCTTGATCCCGAGGATGAAGAGGACGGAAGCGACTAAGTAGGCGGCCCGGACGACGTTCGGCGGAAGGTGCGGGAGCGTCACGAGCGGGGCGCGCTCGGGGCCTTGCCCGCGAACATCTGGAGCATCCGATCGGTCACGAGGAACCCGCCGACCACATTGATGGTCCCCAGCACCACGGCCAGGAACGCCAGGACGGTGACGAAGGGCCCCTCGGGCATTCCCGCCACCAGCATGGCTCCGACGAGCACGATGCCGTGGATCGCGTTCGTGCCCGACATGAGCGGCGTGTGCAGGATGACCGGGACCTTGGAGATGGTCTCGTAGCCGACGAAGATCGCGAGGATGAAGATCGTGAGATCGGTGAGCAGCTGCTCGAGCACGAAGGGTATCCCTTTCCTATCCGGCCGCTGCGGTCGCGGCGCCTTCGGCGCGCGCGCGTGTCGCGGCATGGACGATCTCGCCGTCGCGGGTCACACAGGTCGCGCTGGTGATGTCGTCGGACCAGTCGAAGTGGAGTGTTCCGTCCTTCGTCAGGTGGAGGAGGAAGCTCGTGATGTTCCGGGAGTACATCTGGGTGGCGTGGACCGGGACGGTGCTCGCCAGCCGCACGGGCCCGTGGATGGTCACGTCGTGGCGCACGACGGTCCCGCCGGGCTGCGTCAGCTCGCAATTGCCCCCCATGTCTGCCGCCAAATCCACGATCGTGGAGCCAGGCTTCATGCGCGCGACCACGTCCGCGGGGATGAGCCGCGGGGCCGGGAGGCCCGGCACGCGCGCGGTGGTGATCACGACGTCGGCATGCGTGGCTCTCTCATGGAGCATCATCATGCCCTGCTTCTGCGCCTCCGCGGAGAGCGGCTTGGCATAGCCCTGCTCGTCCTGGGCTTCGCTCTGCGTCAGCTTTGGGCCCACGAAGGTCGCGCCCAGGCTCTCCACCTCTTCCTTCACCGCCGGGCGCACGTCGTAGGCCTCCACGACGGCCCCGAGCCGCCGGGCGGTGGCAATGGCCTGGAGCCCGGCGACGCCCGCGCCCACGATCAGGACCCGCGAGGGCGCGAGGGTGCCCGCGGCGGTGACGAGCATGGGGAAGAGCCGGGGCAGGGTGTCCGCTCCAAGCAAGACTGCCTTGTAGCCCGCGATCGTGCTCATCGAGGAGAGCGCGTCCATCCGCTGCGCGCGCGTGGAACGCGGCATCATGTCCATGCTGAAGCTGGTCACCCGGCGCTTGGCGAGCATGCGCACCACCTCGATGTGGCTGAGCGGGCGAAGCATGCAGATCAGCGTGGCGCCCTCGTTCAGGAGATCCGCCTCGTGCTTGCCCAGCGAGGCGTTGAGGAGCGGAGGCTGGATCTTCAAGACGACGTCCGATCGAGACCAGAGATCGGACGGCGTGGCGACGATGGAGGCGCCGGCTTCTTGGTACGCGCGATCCTCGAGGTAGGCGCCCGTTCCGGCGCCGGCTTCGACGAGCACCTCGTAGCCCGCGGCCTTGATCTGCCGCACGGCGTCGGGCGCCGCCGCGACACGGCGCTCGCCGGGCCCGATCTCCTTCGCGATTCCGATCTTCACGCTCGAGGCTCCTGGAACTGACGCGCTGAACTCAGTAGGATGGATGCGATGGAAGCCGGAATCCTACCAAAAGGAGGAGACTCTGGTGAAACGAATCCCAAAGGCCAAGAGACCCAAGCGCGTGTCCCTCACGCCCGAGCTCAAGGCCTACATCCGGAAAACGGAGAACTACCGGGCCGGCCGCGAGCCGATCGCGCTGATGAAGAAAGCGCCGGCCAAGTTCGCGCGCGCGGTCGCGGGCCTGAGCGCGAGCCAGATGAGGAAGCGCCCCGCGCGCGGCAAATGGAGCATCATCGAAATCCTCGGGCATCTCTCG
>DASQBE010000207.1:0-11559 GCA_035635355.1 Binatia bacterium
TGACCGTCCACTCCGGAGAGATCCTGTCCCGCAAGAAGCTCGCGGACAGCCAGCAGCGCATCTACGACACCGGGCTCTACAGCGACGTGGTGTTCGAGCGGGGCGACATCGACTCGGCGACGCATGTGGCGGACCTCCATCTCACCGTGCGCGAGCGCAAGATGGCGTGGGTCGACGCCGGGCTCGGCTACGGCACGCTGGATCAGCTGCGGCTCACCAGCGAGTGGGGCCACCGGAACATCGGCCGCGAGGGCATCCGCTTCATCGCGACCGGAAGAATGGGCGTCATCGTGAAGCCGATCCTGCCCGTGTCCGAATGGAAGCAGTGGAAGCTGGGCAATCGCCGCCTGGATGTCTCGGTGTCCCAACCCTGGATTCTCGGAACGCGCACCCAGACGACCCTGGGCGGCTACGCCGAGCAGGTGGTGCAGACCCAGACGGGAGACCGGCGCTTCCTCGAAATCCCCCTCAAGGCGTACGGGGCCGCGCTCGCCTTTCGAAGGGACCTCTCGCTGGTCACTCGGGGGACCCTCTCCTTCGAGCACCGGCACGTGATCTCGGACAGCGCCAGCCTTCCCCTCGCCGCGGGGGTCGCATCCAAGAGCTACACCACCCGGCGGGTGGGGCTCTCGGTGGAGCGGGACACCCGGGTGGATCCGTTCGATCCCAAAGGGGGCAGCGACCTTATCGGGAACATGGCGGTCGCCGGAGGGGTACTCAGTGGTAGCGCACGTTTCACGAAGTTCAGCGGCAGCGTGACGACCTACAGACCCATTCGCCACCGGTTCACGCTGGCGCTCCGGTTCCAGGGCGGATACGTGAATCCCTTCGGTCACTACGGAGCCCAGAGCGATACGCTCCACGAGCTCGACCTCATCCCCCTCGAGGATCGCTTCGAAACCGGAGGGGCGTCCAGCGTGCGGGGGTACTTCGAGAACGAGATAGGGTATCGCAGGGTCACGCCGGACTCCGCCGCCGCGCTTCGTGGGGGAGAAGTCCTCCTTCTGGCATCCATCGAGGCACGATTCCCGCTATTCTGGATCCTCAGGGGGGCCGTCTTCATGGACGCGGGAAACGTGTGGGAGCGGCCTGAGGACATCACCCTCCAGCGCCTCTTCACGCTCGCGGGTCCCGGAGCGGGGTATTCCGATATGCGGTACTCGGTGGGCGGTGGGATCCGCATCGGCACGCCGGTCGGGCCGGTCCGATTCGACTACGGCTGGAAGCTTCGCCGGGCGAAGCCGGAAGAGAGCGATCTGAGCGCGACCCGAGGCACCTTCCACTTCAGCTTGGGGCAGGCATTCTAACATGTTCGGCGGTGAGATCGAGAGACTTCAGGCCGAGAAGAGCCAGGGCCCCCCGGGTGGGCGGCGCGGTCCTGGCTGGATCGTGCGCGTTCTCTGGGGCGCCGCGGCCTTTTTCCTGGTCGCCTGCGTCTGCGCGGGAATCTTCGCCCTCCTCTTCGCCCGTGGCGATCCGGTCGTTTCCAGCCGCATCGTCAAGTTCATCAGCACCTCGATCGGGTCCGACTCCACGCGGCTCGAGTCCGACCGGATCCACGGCTCGGTCTTCGGCGGCGCGGTGCTCGAGCATCCGCGCCTGGTCGTTCTCACCAAGGATGGTCCGGTCACCTGGCTGAGCGCCGACCGCCTTCGGGCAGAATACGACACCTACCAATTGCTTTTCTCGAGGCGGCGCGCCCTCCGGGTCACCATCGACGCGCCGGTCCTTCCCCTGGTCCACGACCGACGGGGCAACCTCGTGGTTCCCCGATTCCGCGGATCCGGCCGGAACGCGCTGGACAAGACGGCGACCCGCATCGACGTCGAGTTCCACGGCGGGACGATCTCCCTGGACCGGGGCGGCGTGCGCTTCGGCAAGATCTCGGGCAACGCCATGGCGCTCCTCGAGCCCTCCAAGACCACGCTGCGGGTGAGCCGGCTTTCCGGCCAGAGCCTCATGCCGGGGAGACCGGGCTCGATCCGGGCGAACGGCGTCGCGACCGTGACCGGCGGGCGGCTCCGGTTCGACCCGCTGTATGTCACGCTGGACCGCTCGCGCATCCGCTCCGCCATCGACTGGGATCTGGAGCACGCGCGCGTGGTCTCTTCGCGAACCGGATTCGCCCCCCTCGACGTCGAGGAGGTCATGAAGCTCCTCGATCTCAGCCCCGTCACGAGGGGATCGCTCACCGGGGAGCTCGCCTTCGCCGGGGATCCCAGCTCGGGCAGCGCCACGATGCAGCTGTCGGGAACGGTCGAAGGGGAGCCCGTCGACACCGTCTTCGTCCGGGCCGCGCTCGTTCCCGGCGAGATCCACATCGACGAAGCCCGCGCCCGCGTGAAGCAGGCCGAGGTCGAGGGGCGCGCGGTCGTCGGGACACGGGGCGTCCTCACGGCCGAGGTGCACCTCAAGAACGTGGATCCGGCGCTCCTCCCCTGGTGGCGCCTTCCGCCGAACACGCCGCACGGGAGCCTGGCCGGGCTGGCCCGGATCCGCGCCGTTCGCGCCAAGCCCTTCCCGGTCGCGGCGGTCTCGGTCGCCCTGGAGCGCGGCTCGCTGGGGCGGCTCCAGATCGACCGCGGCAACGTGGCCATGCGGCTGGGACAGCGCGGGGACCTGGCGCTCGACACCGCGTGGGTGGACACGCCCGGCGCGCGGCTCCTGGGATCGGGAACCGTCGGCCCGGATACGAGCCTTTCGTTCACGTTCGAGGCTCTGGTCCGGAACATCGGCTCGATGGACGCGCTGCTCTCGCCCGTGGTCATGGACGCGGGGCAGGGCCGGATCACCGGATGGATCCGGGGAAAAGGCACCGCGCCGGACTATCAGCTCCAGGGGATCCTCACCTCGGGCCGCCTCTCGAACGGGATGGGCTTCGATTCGCTTCGCGTGTCCTCACGGGGCCGCCTGGGCTCGCCTCCCTCGGCGGCCGCGGATGTGGCGGTGGTCCGGTTGCGCGCGGGCGAGCGCTCGCTCGGCAATGTGGCCTCCACGTTCACGGTGACGGATCACATCTCGATCGACCGCTTCCGGGAAACGCTCGGCGACACCACGCTGACCCTGCGCGGGAACGTTCGCTTCCACGACAAGGCCGCGGAGGCCACCCTGGATTCGGTCTCGCTCGCCGTGGGCCCGCGCCAATGGAACAACGTGGGTCCCGTCCAGGCCACCCTGGAAGGGGACAAGCTCGGCGTGTCGCGTTTCTCCCTGGCCACCGACACCGGCCGGATCGACGCCGCGGGGGAGATCCGACTCGAGAAGAGCATCGTGAACGCGAGGGCGTCGCTTCAGCGCGTGGACCTGGGGCGGATCGTGGGGCGCCCGGATTCCCCGGACGGGCTGCGCGGGATCGCGGACGGAGACGTTCTCATCTCGGGCCCCCTGGCCGATCCCGACGTTCAGATGAATCTCCGGGTGGATCATCCGCGGCTCGCCGGCGTGGAGGGAGACACCCTGGCCGTCGTGTTCGGCTATGCGCCGGGGCAGGTCTCCGTATCGGAGATTCGCTGGGTCAAGGGCAAAGGGAGCGCCACGATCGCGGGCACCCTGCGCCCGAAGCTCTCATTGCAAGAATGGATGCGCGCGCTGAGCGCCAACGACCACGCCTGGACCTCGCGGGTCGATCTGGCGCTCGAGGTGTCCGCCGACCGGTTCGACCTCGCTTCCCTGGCGCCCCTGGACACCAGCCTGGGCAGCCTCCGCGGCTTCGCGACCGGGAAGATCCGCGTGACCGGGACCGCCGCGGCGCCGGTGCTGGCGGCGCGGGTGGCGGGCTCGACCTTCGCGTTCCACGGTGTGGAGGCGGAGTCGGTGGCGCTCGCGGCGGGGTACGCCAGCCGGAAGCTCACGCTCGAGCAGCTCGACTTCACGCGCGGCGGAGCGACCACCCACGTCGACGGCTACGTGCCGATCGATCTCTCCCTCTACGGAGGACACCGGCTGATGCGCGAGGACCCGGTGTCCCTCAAGCTGCGGATGGCGGACGCCGACTTCGGCATCGCCGCGCTCTTCGTCCCGGATTTCGCTTCCAGCGCGGGGAAGCTGAACGTGACGGCCGACCTCCATGGAACGCCGGCCCGGCCGATCGTCAGCGGGGCCCTTCGCCTTGTGGACGGGACCCTCCGCATCGCGGGCCGCGACGAGGTCCTGGAGGGCCTGGAGGTAGACGCCTCCTTCGACCAGCACCGCGTCAACGCGACCCGAATCGTCGCGCGCGAGGGGAAGCGCGGGAGAGTGACCGGGACGGGGTGGTGGCAATCGGCCGAGGGGAGGCACTGGGGAAATTTCGAGCTTCGCCTCCACGCGGCGGAATTCACGGCGACCGATCGCGAGACCTACCTGATGCGGTTCACGGGCGATTTTCTCGTCAAGGACGCCTTGAATCCGGACGGGGAGGAAACGTACCGGATCACGAGCGTCGCGCCCGTGGCCCTGGCGCGCGGCGAGCTCACCCTGGATTTGAGCCAGCCCCGGGAGGAGGAGGATGCCTCGGTGCCGTTCCTGTACGACGTCACGGTCGACGTGCCCCGCAATCTCTGGTACCGGAACCTGGATACCGAGGTGGAGCTCTCGAACGGTCAGCTCACGCTGCGGAATGAAGGGGTGCGGGACCAGATCCTCGGCGCGCTGGACGTGAAGGGGAAGTACTACATCTATTCGAACGAATTCAGGATCGTGAACGGCCAGATCAATTTCACCACCCTGGATCGCATCGATCCGGACATCTCGATCGAGGCGCAGACGACCGTGCCCGGGCAGGGGTCGCCCGGGCAGGCCGGAGAAGCCTACCCGATCTATCAAACCCTCTCCGGCCGCTCGAGCCAGCTCAAGGTTCATCTGCACGACGACGCGGGGCACAACGAGAGCTATCTCTGGAAGGTGCTCACCATCGGCCAGTTCACGGCGGTGGGGGCGGAGCAGCTGGCCACGCCGGGAGCGTCCGCGCCCGTTGTGGGTGGCGATGCGACCCTGCCGGTGCGCAACTATCTCTTCCGGAACGCGGAGCGCTGGCTCAGCGACGTGGGGTTCATCGACACGATCGATCTCAAGTCGGGGACGGCGAACGCGACCACCCCGGGCGCCTCCCCGATCGGCCTGGTGGGCATCGGAAAGTACGTGACCCCGGAACTCTATGTTAAGTATTCTCGCAACTTCTCCGGCACCGCCGAGCAGGCCCAGAGCGTCAGCGCCGAGTACCGGGTGACGCGGCATCTGCTGTTGCGGGGCGAGCAGGTTCGCCCGGGTCCCAACTCGACCCTGTCCACGCCACAAGGCGGCACCAAGCAGCAGTACAACCTCGATCTCAAGGTCAGACTCGAATACTAGGAGAAGCGTGGACTTGAACTCCGTGCAGCGCCAGGCGGTGGAACACCCGGGCGGTCCCCTTCTGATTCTGGCCGGCGCGGGGAGCGGCAAGACGCGCGTCCTGACCGGCCGCATCGCCAACCTGGTGCGCGAGCGCGGCATCCCCCAGGGCTCGATTCTCGCGTTCACCTTCACCAACAAGGCCGCGCGCGAGATGCGGGCGCGCGCGCAGGTCCTCCTCGGCCGCGAGGACCTCGGGGTCTGGCTGGGCACCTTCCACGCCACCTGCGTGCGGATCCTGAGACGCCACGCCGAGCTTCTGGGCTACCCCAAGAACTTCGTGATCTACGATACGGACGACCAGCGCTCCATTCTGCGCGATCTGCTCAAGGGGCCGGGGCCCGAGGACCGGAACCTGACTCCGGCGGCCACGGGATCCCGCATCTCGAGGTTGAAGAACGAGGGCGTGGGGCCGGAGGAGTTCGAGAAGACAGCGTTCACCATGGTCGATCGGCGCGTGGCCCAGGTCTACGGCTCCTACCAGAAGGCGCTCCGTGATCGCGGCGCCATGGACTTCGACGATCTCATCGGGCTCACCGTGCGTCTCTTCGAGCTGGACGAGGAGATCCACCGCGCCTACGCCACGCGATTCCTTCACGTCCTCGTGGACGAGTACCAGGACACGAACGGGATCCAGTTCCGCCTCATCGAGAGCCTCTCCCGGATCCATCGGAACCTGACCGTGGTGGGGGACGACGACCAGTCGATCTACGGCTGGCGCGGCGCCGACGTGGAGAACATCCTCTCCTTCGAGAAGACGTTCCCCGAGGCCACGGTGCTCCGCCTGACCCAGAACTATCGCTCGACCCAGACCATCCTCCGCGCCGCGAACGGCGTGGTGCGGAACAACGCCGCGCGGAAGGAGAAGGAGCTCTGGACCGAGAACGACGTGGGGGAGAAGATCCGCGTGCACCTGGCCGAGGACGAAGAGGCGGAGGGCGAGCAGATGGTCTCGATCCTCCTCGAGACCCGCCGCGCCCACTCCCTCAAGAATCGGGACTTCGTCGTCCTCTACCGCACGAACGCGCAATCGCGGGCGGTGGAGAACGCCCTTCGGCGCTCGGGCATTCCCTACCAGCTCACCGGGGGCATCTCCTTCTACGAGCGGCGCGAGGTCAAGGACGTCATCGCCTATGTCCGCACCATGGTGCAGCCGAAGGACACGGTCTCCTGGCTCCGGATCTTGAACGTGCCCCCGCGGGGCATCGGCCGCACCACGATCGACCGGTTCCGGAGCTTCGCGGAGAGCCGCGGCTTCACGATTCCGGAGGCGCTCGCGCACCCGGACCTTCTCGTCGCGGTGGGGCTCCCGGCCTTCAAGAAGCTGCAAGAGCTGGGACGTCTCCACACCTCGCTCACGTCCCTTCTCTCGCTCTCGCCCCCCGCGTTTCTGGCGGAGCTGATCGCGAAGATCCGCTACCGCGAGTATCTGGTGGAGGAGAACCCGGCCGAAGCGCCCGAGCGGATCGAGAACGTGGACGAGCTGATCGCGGGCGCCGAGGCCTATCTGCGCCGCGCGGAGGACCCCAGCGTCGACGGGTTCCTGGCCGAGGTGGCGTTGCTGACCGACGTGGACCTCTGGAACGACGAGGACGATACGGTGAACCTCATGACCATCCACTCGGCGAAGGGGCTCGAGTTCCCGGTGGTGTTCGTGATGGGTCTGGAGGAGGGGATCCTGCCGCACGCCTCCTCGCTGGACGACCCGCCCCAGCTCGAGGAGGAGCGCCGCCTCTTCTATGTGGCGCTCACCCGGGCGCAGGAGCGGGTGCATCTCTTTCACGCCTCCTACCGGCGCGCCTGGAACTCGGTCGGCGGCGGCGCTTCGCGATTCCTGAGCGAGATCCCCGAGGACTGCGTCGTGTGGGCGGACGGCGGACGCATGGCGGCCCCGAAGCCGGTGGCGCGGCACCGCCGCCGGGAGGACGTGGCGCCGGCCGGAGGGCGCACGGCGGGAAGCCCGATCGGCGTGCGCGTGAGCCACCCCCAATTCGGAGAGGGGATCGTCGTGGCCTGCGAGGGACGGGGCGAGCGCGCCAAGCTCACGGTGGAATTCCGGCGGGCGGGGACGAAGAAGATTCTCGCGGCGTTCGCGGAGCTGAGCCATGCCGATTGACGCCCAGGTCGTCCACAAGGTCGCCGCCCTCTCGCGGCTCCAGGTGGATCCGGCCGAGGAGGGGCGGTTCGTGAAGGAGCTGCAATCGATCCTCGCCTACGTCGAGCAGCTCCAGGCGCTCGACGTGAGCGGCATCGAGCCGACGAGCCAGGTGGGCGCGGGCGCGGGAGCGCCGCTCCGCGAGGATCGCGTCCTGCCGTGCGACGTGCGCGAGGAAGCGCTGGCGCAGGCGCCCGATCGGGACGGCGATTACTTCCGCGTGCCCCGGGTGGTATGAAGCCTGAAGAGGCGCCTCGGGAGACAGCGGAATCGATCGGCCGCTCGGTCCAGAGCGGGGAGCGTTCGGCCGTCGAGGTGGCCAAGACCTTCCTCGCGCGCGCGGACCGCACCGCCGCGCGCCTGGGCACCTACCTCCACCGGGACGCCGCGCGCACCCTCGCGGCCGCGGGCGAGGTGGACACGCGAATCCTGGCGGGGGAGAAGCTCTCGCCCCTCGCGGGCGTGCCCGTGGCCCTCAAGGACAACCTCTGCACGCGGGGCATCCCCACCACCTGCGGCTCGCGAATCCTCGAGGGATACCTCCCGCCGTACGACGCCCACGTGGTGGAACGCCTCCACCGGGCGGGGGCCGTCTTCGCCGGCAAGACCAACTGCGACGAGTTCGCGATGGGCTCCTCGACGGAGAATTCAGCCTACTTCCCGACGCGAAATCCGTGGGACCCCGAGCGCGTGCCCGGGGGATCCAGCGGCGGGTCGGCCGCCACGGTGGCGGCCCTCGAGGCCCCGCTCAGCCTGGGATCGGACACCGGCGGCTCGGTGCGGCAGCCGGCGGCGTTCTGCGGCGTCTATGGATTGAAGCCTACGTACGGCGCGGTCTCGCGCTACGGGCTGGTGGCGTTCGCCTCCTCGCTCGACCAGATCGGACCCTTCGCCCGGACCGCGCGGGACACGGCCCTCCTCTACAACGCGATCTGCGGGCCCGACGAGCGCGACAGCACGAGCCGCGCCGAGGCGAAGCCGGTGGGCCTCGAGGACCTGGAGCGCGGGGTGCGGGGACTCAAGATCGGGATCCCGCGCGACCTCATCGCCGAGGGGGTGGACCCGGAAGTCCTGGCCTCGCTGGATCGGGTCGCGAGAACCCTCGAGAGCGAGGGCGCTTCCATCCTCGACGTCGCCCTCCCGCACGCCCGGTACTCCATCGCCACGTACTACCTCATCGCGCCGGCCGAGGCGTCCAGCAACCTCGCGCGCTATGACGGCGTCCGGTACGGGTTCCGCGCGAAGAACGCGTCGAATCTTCAAGAGATGTACGCGGCCACGCGGGGAACGGGATTCGGACGCGAGGTGAGGCGGCGAATCCTGCTCGGAACGTACGCGCTCTCGGCCGGCTACTACGACGCCTATTACCTGCGCGCCATGAAGGTTCGCACGCTGATCCGGAAGGATTTCTCGGAGGCGCTCGCGCAGGCCGACGCCATCCTGCTTCCCACCACCCCGACGCCTCCCTTCAAGCTGGGCGAGAAGGTGGACGATCCGCTGGCGATGTACCTGAACGACATCTTCTCCATCCCGGCCTCGCTGGCGGGGGCTCCGGCACTCTCCGTCCCGGCCGGGATGACCCGCGCCGGGCTCCCGATCGGCATGCAGCTGGTGGGGCGCCCCTTCGACGAGGGAACGCTGCTCCGGATCGCGCGGACCTGGGAGAAGCGGAACGAGGACGCGCTCCGGGTTCCTCCGATCGCCGCGGGCGGGCGCGCATGAGCGGGTACGAGACCGTCATCGGCCTCGAGGTCCACGCGCAGCTCAAGACCGAGTCCAAGATCTTCTGCGGTTGCAGCACGCGCTTCGGCGCGCGCCCGAACACCCAGGTCTGCCCCGTGTGTCTGGGGCTCCCCGGCGTTCTGCCTGTCTTGAACGAGCGCGCCGTGCGGTTCGCGGTCATGGCGGGGCTGGCCGTGGGTAGCGCGATCGAGGGGCGGAGTGTCTTCGCGCGCAAGAACTACTTCTATCCCGATCTTCCCAAGGGATACCAGATCTCGCAGTACGACCGCCCGCTCTGCTCCGGCGGGGGCGTGGACATCCAGGTGGACGGCGTCTGGAAGCGGATCGGGCTGGTGCGCATCCATCTCGAGGAGGACGCGGGCAAATCCATCCACCCCGAAGGGCGGGAGGGGGTGACGACCACGCTCGTGGACCTGAACCGGTCCGGCGTGCCGCTCATCGAGATCGTGTCCGAGCCCGAGATCCGGAGCGGCGCCGAGGCGTACGACTACCTGATCCGCCTCAAGCAGACCCTCATGTACCTCGACGTGTGCGACGGGAACATGGAGGAGGGAAGCCTTCGCTGCGACGCCAACGTCTCCGTCCGCCCGCTCGGGCAGGTCGAGTTCGGGACGAAGACCGAGGTCAAGAACATGAACTCCTTCCGGAACGTGGAACGCGCCATCGCCTTCGAGACCGAGCGCCAGATCCGCCTCCTCGAATCGGGCGGACGGGTGGTTCAGGAGACGCTGCTCTGGAATGCCGACAAGAACCAGGCCGAGCCGATGCGGAGCAAGGAAGAGGCGCACGACTACCGCTATTTCCCCGAGCCCGACCTCCTGCCGCTCGATCTCACGACAGCCTGGATCGAATCGGTGCGATCCAATCTGCCCGAGCTGCCGCATCAAGTGCGCGCGCGCCTCGAGCGCGAGCTCGAGATTCCCGCGTACGACGCCGAGGTGCTGACGGAGACCCGCGCGCTCGCGCGCTACTACGAGGAGACAGCACGGCGCGCCGGGAACGGGAAGCTGGCCTCCAACTGGATCATGACCGAGGTGAACGGAATCCGGAACAAGCAGGGCCAGTCGATCGAGGAATTCCCGATTCGCCCCGACCGGCTGGGAGCCCTGGTGAAGATGATCGCCGAGGAGCGGATCTCGGGGAAGATCGGGAAGCAGGTCTTCGAGCTGATGCTGACCCAGCCGGAGGGCCCGGAGGAGCTGGTGAACGCCAAGGGCCTTCTCCCGATCGACGACGAGAGCTCCCTCCGCGCGCTCGCGCGGGAGGTGATCGCGGCCAATCCCGGTCCCGTCGCGGAAGTGAAGGCGGGGAAGGAGCGCACGTTCGCCTTCCTCGTGGGCCAGGCGATGAAGCAATCGCGGGGGCGCGCGCATCCCGAGAAGATCCAGGACGCGCTCCGGAAGGAGCTCGCGGCATCGTGACCCCGCATCCCCGGATCCTGGTCGTGGGCGGCGGCGGCCGGGAGCACGCTCTCGTGTGCGCGCTCCACGATTCTCCGGAGCATCCCACCGTATACGCGGCCCCGGGGAATCCGGGGATGGAGCCCGAGGCAACACTGGTGCCCATCGCCGCGACGGATCTCACGGGTTTGACCGCGTGGGTCGCGCGCGAGAAGCCCGACCTGGTCGTCATCGGCCCGGACTCGGCCGTCGCGATGGGACTCGCCGACGCGATCGCCAAGCTCGACATCCCCGTGCTCGGACCGGTTCGGGCCGCGGGGCGCCTGGAGTCGAGCAAGAGCTTCGCGAAGCAGCTGATGCAGGAGCTGAACCTACCCACCGCCCCCTACCGCCTGGCCCACAGCGCCGCCGAGGCGAAGCGCATCCTCGCGGGCGCGACGTATCCGATCGTGCTCAAGGCGGACGGCCTCGCCGCGGGCAAGGGCGTGGTGGTCGCGGAGCGCGAGGGCGAGGCGCTCGAGGTGATCGCGGCCTGGATGGAGCGCGGGGAGCTGGGGGAATCGGGCAAGGTCCTGGTTCTCGAGGATTTCCTGCGCGGCGAGGAAGCCTCGCTCCTGGTCCTCACCGATGGGGAGCGCTGGATGCTCTTTCCGCCGGCGCGGGATCACAAGCGCGCTTACGACGGAGACCAGGGCCCGAACACGGGCGGCATGGGCGCGAACGCGCCGGCCCGCGCCCCGAGCCGGGACGAAGCGGTCGCGATCGCGCGGCGGGTGGTGGACCCACTCCTGGAATCGCTCCGCGCGCGCGGCATCCCTTATCGCGGGATCCTCTACATCGGGCTCATGCTCACGCCCACGGGCCCGATGGTGCTCGAGATCAACGCGCGCTTCG
>DASQBE010000208.1:0-14601 GCA_035635355.1 Binatia bacterium
CACCGTCGCTCGCGGAAACCGATACCGTCGCCGTTCCCGAGTCCGAGAAACCAGGCGCCAGGGCAACATTCCCCGTAGCCGTTCCCACACCGGGAGTCGTCGTCGTAACGGTCGCGTACGTCGGGCCCGATACCTTCGAGAAGGTCAGGGGGTTCCCATCCTGATCCGTCGCCGAAAGCGGGTTATTGGCCGTTGCGCCTTCGTTCACCGTCACGTTGGCGGGCTGCGCCAGCACCGGCGCGTGGTTCACCGCGATGACCGTGATCGTCAGCGACTTCGTGTCCGTGGCCGTTCCGTCCGTGGCGCTCACCGATGCCGATGAGGTCCCCACGGTCTCCGCGGCACCAGCGGCCAGGTGGATATTCCCCGTCGCGGTTCCCGTGCCGGGGGTGGTCGTGGTTACCGTCATGAACGTCGGACCGGTCACCTTGGCAAACGTCAGCGCCTGACCGTCCGCATCCGTCGCGGTGATGGTCTGGTCTGAGGTCGTGCCCTGCGCCACCGACTGGTTGTTCGGCTGCGCCAGCACCGGCGGCTGGTTCACGTTGTTCACCGTGACGGTGAAGCTCTTGCCGTCACTCGCGGCACCGTCGCTCGCGGAAACCGATACCGTCGCCGTTCCCGAGTCCGAGAAACCAGGCGCCAGGGCAACATTCCCCGTAGCCGTTCCCACACCGGGAGTCGTCGTCGTAACGGTCGCGTACGTCGGGCCGGATACCTTTGCAAACGTCAGCGATTGGCCGTCCGCATCCGTCGCCGAAAGCGGGTTGTTGGCCGTCGCGCCTTCGTTCAGCGTCACGTTCGCGGGCTGCGCCAAGACCGGCGCGCGGTTCACGTTGTTCACCGTGACCGTGAACGTCTTTTCATTAAATAAAGCACCCGTGTCGGTCGCGCGAGCCACCACCGACGCCGTGCCCGAATCCGAGAATCCGGGCGCCAGGTGGACGTTACCGGTCGTGGCATTGGTCGTCGTGATCGTCACGTACGTCGGGCCCGACGTCTTGGAGAACGTCAGGGCATCGCCGTCTGGATCGTTCCCCGTGATCGCCTGATCGGCCGTCGCGCCCTCGTTCACCGTCATATTCGCCGGCTGAGTGAGCGTCGGAGGACGATTCACGTTGTTCACAGTGACCGTGAAGCTCTTGCCGTCGCTGGCTCCCCCGGTATCCGTCGCGTTGACCGATACCGTCGCCGTTCCCGAATCCGAGAACCCAGGCGCCAGGGCAACATTCCCCGTAGCCGTTCCCGTCCCGGGAGTCGTCGTCGTGACCGTCGCGTACGTCGGTCCCGATACCTTCGCAAACGTCAACGGGTTCCCGTCGGGATCCGTCGCCGAGAGCGGGTTATTGGCCGTCGCGCCTTCATTCACCGTCACGTTGGCAGGCTGCGCCAAGGTCGGCGGAGTGTTGGCGGCGGGGGCAGAGCCGGCGCCGTCCCAATCGAACCAGTCGCCGGCGATTCCGGTGACGGTACCGCACGGGTCGGATGGACTTCCGACCACGTACGTGTTCGGGAAGAAGAACCCGTCGCAATCGGTGCCGAATCCGGTGCCGAATCCGAAGGGGTTGAGCGCCCCGGGGCCGATCTGCAGCCCAATCGAGGGGTTGCCCGAAGCCGGCGTCACCGGGAGCGTGCCGATCGAGTTGAGGCCCGGCGGCGAGGTGGTGCCCGAAGGACGCGCCTTGTTGATCTCGATCTCCGTTGAATTGGAGATAAGGGGAGCGGCGTCCGTGTAGGCCGCGTCACTAGGGGAGAACGTCCCCCACGTGACCGTCCCACCCGTCGCCTTCAATGCCAGCGTGTAGCTGAACATGTCGAGCAGTGCCGCGGTGGGCGTGGACCCGCAACCGTTTGCCGAGGTGTGCGAGTTGCAAGACTGGAGTGACGCGTTCCTGTCGTGATTTGTGTCGAGCGTGATGGTCAGGATGGTCGTCGCGGGTCCCGGCCGCATCTTGGTGTTGTCGGTCGGGTTGTCCGTGGTGATCTTCATGTACTGCGCGTTCGCCCCTGACGTCACTCCCAGCACGGCTCCGACAAAGAACAACGTCGTGAGAAGCCGTTTGAGCATGGTGTAAAACCTCCGACTAATCGGACCTTCGAAGTTGCGAAGGGCCCGCCCCAGGCTTCGGGGACCCCTTCCTTCCGTGCCCGGCCCATCCGGGTCACGGGTGTTGCAGGCTACGAGAACTCGCCCTTGCGGGCACTGCAACAGACCGACGTACAACTTCGGTACATCACACCCCTTCGGCCTACCACCCCCCTTCTCTCTTGCGGACTTTGCGTGTCGCGATCGATGAACCTTGAATCGAGCGTCCTACTTGATCAGGACGAGGCGGCCCGAACCGCTGCCGCCCCGGCTCTGAATTTGCGCGTAGTACACCCCCGATGCCGCATCGGCCCCGGTCGAGTTCTTGCCGTTCCACCGGACCCGGTAGACCCCGGAGCCCATCGTGTCGTTGACCAGGGTGGCCACGTGCTTCCCGTGAACATCGAAGACACCGACCCGCACGGGACCGGATCTCGGTACTGAAAACTCGATGGTGGTGCTGGGATTGAATGGGTTGGGGTACGCGCTCTGAATCCGCGGCCGCGA
This sequence comes from Binatia bacterium, assembly GCA_035635355.1. GTDB lineage: Bacteria > Eisenbacteria > RBG-16-71-46 > SZUA-252 > SZUA-252 > WS-7. The sequence goes on from DASQBE010000208.1 coordinate 2,594, forward strand.
CGCCACCGGCACGCCGCTCACGGGCTCCACGCCGCTGATCGTGTAGACGTAATAGACGCCGATGTTGTCGAAATAAATGCCTTCGGTGTCGAAGCCGAACCTGAGCTCGGAGCCGCATCCGCATCCGTCGATCGCCTTCTCGTCGCGAACCCGGAACCCGAGCCGGATGTAGCGCGTGTTCGGCGCGATCCCGGTACGCGTGCTGTCGTACGGATTGAAGTTGTACGTGAGCCCCTCCGTGCACTGGGGGGTTCCCCCCGCGATCTCGAGGCCTCCGAGGGCGTTCGTCCACGGAGTCCAGGTTATCTTGTCGTTGGACCCCGTGATGTAGAGCGCCCAATAGACCGAGTTCTGTTGAGGAAGATTGATCCATTCATCGAACTGGAGTCGAAGCAAGGTGGTGGGCGTGTTCGGGCTGAAGACGCCGGAAATATCCATGCTCGGCGTCATGATCATTTGATCGCTGAAGTCAGGCAGCACGCCGAATCCGGAGCCCTGGAAGGGCACCCACACGTTGGTGGTGAGGAAGAAGCAGAGGGCCGGCTGGGATGTGCCGGGCGCGTTCTCCAGATGCCATGTGAGTCCCGGATTGGGAGACGACGTGATCCACTTGGAGGAACCGCTCTCCATGTCGTCGAAGAAATTGGTGGTCGTCCCGGACTGGACCGAGATGTCGTCCAGGGTCCAGCCCGTGAACGCCCCCGTCGAATCCTGGGCCGAGGCGCCCAGGTCGGAGCCGAAGAGAAACTGGATCGTGATGGGCTGGGTCACGGCCTTGAACGAGTCCGGAATGGCGACGGTCTGATTGGTGCACGAGGTCCCGAAATCGCCCGTGTAGGAGGCCAGCGTGTCCCAGTGGGCGCCGGTGTTCGCCCCCTTGATCAGGATCCAGCCCCAGTCGAACGTGAACTCGGTCTGGTGTTTCATCTTGAAGGTGAGCGTCGACGCTCCCGCGCCCGAGATGTTGATCGGAACGTTGGTGGTGAGCGTCTGGGCCCACCCGTTGGCGTAGCCGTCGCCGTGAGGCAACCCCGTCTGGCCGCACCACCATGAGTTCCCGGTGCATGCGTGGGTGCCCGAGACGATGTTCCACGCGTTCGGCATGCCGGCGCGGAAATTGGTGGTCGTCCACCCGGCCGTGCTTCCCTCCAGGTCGGTGAAGTAGACCTGGTGGCGAATGGTGGTCTCGGCGACCGCCGGAGTTCCGCGTCCCGGCGTGTAGGTCAGGGGCGTGCTCTGGTAGAAGACCTCGGACTGATCCTTTCGAACGGTGTTGGCGTAGGCGCTGGACGATACGGAGAGGATCCCGAGGAAGAGCACGAGGGTTTCGGCGAAGAAACGAGCGGCGCGTGACCGGCGGCGGAGACTCACTGGGGGACCTCTTTCTTGGCTGTCGACCCGGGATGCTGGAGCTTACGAGTTCAGTGCCCCTCTGAGCGGAGTCAGAGTGCGCTATTCAAAAAAAAACGAGGCACTCGACCGGGAGCCTACGGCTCTCAGACGATTGCCTCGAAGACAGATCCGAGTTCGACTGCGAAACGGGGAGCTTTCGCCATTACCTTTTCACGATGTGGGGCCGAAGCCCGTTTGCGATAAGGATTTTGCCTCGCCGAAGAGGTTTCGATTCGAGGCAGAAATGATTATATCACCATTCGTTAACGTCGTCAATCGATAACAACGTACCTCCACGGAGTCGGGGCCGGAAATGGTCCCCGGATTCCGTAGTAACTCCTTGTTATTTAATCATATTGATGGTGCGCGTCAGAAAGGTCCCGCCACCCTGCAACCGTAGGAAGTACGTACCCGAGGCCAGGGAGCGGCCGGCATCGTCCCTGCCGTCCCAGCCAACAACTCTCGATCCCGCAGCGAGATAGCTGTTCAGCAGGGTGCGGACGGCTCTCCCCTGGACATCGAACACCCGGAGCGACACCTGGGAATCCCGGTTCACGACGAACTGGATCTTTGTCACCGGATTGAACGGATTGGGGTAATTGCGCAGGAGTCGGGCAAGCGACGGCTTCTCCTCGGTGGACACCGCCGTGATGACGTTCAGGCCCACCTTATAGAAGACATCCCTGTTCTTTCCGATCGAGGCGGGAAGCCGCTCGTCGCTCCATGCGACGTACGCGGTGCCGAAATCGTCGTGAACGATGCCCGGGAACCGCTGCACCGAGTTGGTGGTATCGGTCCCCGCGCCCACCAGCGAGGTATTCCCCACCCAGGAACCGTTTTGACGGGTGTCATAATAGATGTCGGGGTTGTTCGACCCGTTGCGCAGGTCTGTCCAAACCGCGTACACGTTCCCGCGGGGGTCGGCATCCACGTAGGGTTGGATCTGGGAGGAGGCGTTCACCGTCACCTGAGTGTCGATGGCATTCCAGCCCACCCCTGGAACGTATTCCTTGTAGAAGACGTCGCTGTTCCCATTGCGGGTGTCGACCCACACCAGATGCACGTGGTTGTTGTAGTCCGCGTTGATCGAGGGCGCCGAAGACGAGGTGGAGCTGAATACGAGCTGCTGGTCCGCGGTCCACCCGCTCCCCGGCACATACCGCTTCGTCCAGATCTGCTGGGACCCCGAGCGCGTATCCACCCAGACCAGATGCACCACGCCGTCGCGGGACGCCGCGATCGAGGGGCTTCCCGCGAAGAAGAAGCCGGGCGTCTGCTGGGTGACGGGATCGAGCGTGGCGGTGTCCGAATGATAGACGGTCGAGAAGAGCGACTGGTTGCCCGACAGGGTGTCCGCTTTCTGCCACGCCACCCAGACCCGGTTCGAGTCGCCCACCGTCACGACGGGAAGGGTGGCCGGGAAGACCGAGTCATAGGGCGAGATCTGGAACTCGGGACCGAAGGCGGTGCCCCCCATGGAGCGGAAGGTGCGCCCGAAGATCGTATAGGACTTGGGCTCGCCAACCGCAGGCAGGGAGAAGAGCCGCGCGTCCTGCCATACGATGTACACGCGCCCGCTGTCCTGCTGCGTGGCGTAGTCCCCCGCCCCCCAATTCCGGATCGCGATGGCGGGAAACTTCGACATGTTGCCGGCGTTCGTGACGCGCGTGATGTAGGGCGAGCCGAAGTTGTAGATGAAGCGGCGGAAGAAGATCTCGAAGTTGTTGTCGCCGTTCGGGATCTTGAACCGGTTGTCGAAGAAGGCCACGTACAGGTTGTTGCTATCGTCCACGGCCATGAAGTGCTGGCCGTTGTTGGACGTGAAGGTGTCGTTCACGTCCCCGTCCGTGATGTCTTGGTCTCCCGTCCAGAACGGAGTCGCGGACGCGACGCCCGGATGCCAGGCCGCCGCGAAGCCGAACAGGAACAGGGCGAGACCCATTGCGAAACGCCGGCTGGAACGCATGGAATGCCTCCGGGGAGATCTCATCGGGACATCAAAGGGGGACACATCCTAGAACGAAGGATCCAAGGCGGGACGGTGCGTGCGCGGCGTGAAACCATAGACGTGGGTTCAGACGCCCTCGGTGCGAACCAACGATGAAATATCAGAGAGGACACAAATGACACATCTCGGCGCCGGGACGACTCCCCCAGCCGGACACATAGTATACACCCAATGTCGCTCCGACGCAAGGGGTTCCAGGGCTCCCTACCGACCCTCCGCGCGCCTCCGTGCCCGCAGAAAACAAGATGGAGCGGGGACAGCGCCCCCGCTCCATCCCTTGAGTCCCTTGCTGCCTGTTACCGAGCCATCACGATTCTGGTCTGCGATGCCTCGGAGCCCTGCTTGATGCTCACGAAGTAGATGCCCGACGGCGCGGTGCGGCCGCCGTCATCCTTGCCGTTCCAGCGGACTTCGTAGCTGCCCGGCGTCGCGCTGTCTTCGCGGAGCGTCCGGACCAGCTGGCCGTTGACCGAGAAGATCCGGATCGAGACCGGACCGCTGTCGCGTAGGGTGTAGCTGATGTTGGTCTCCGGCTTGAACGGATTCGGAGCCGCGGCCGACGAGATGGAGGCCGAGCCCTGCTTCGGCAAGTCGATCGTGCCCCTCATCGTCACGCCGTCGCTCAGCGCCCTGGCCGTGAACACGAGCGTGACCACGGTGCCGTTCGGGACGTGGGACAGAAGTGGCTTGACCTGGGAAGCGCGGAACGAGAAGTCCAGATCGCCGAAGATGTTTCCGTTGATGTCACCCACCTTGACCTGCTTCGCCGTCACGGTGACCGAGGAAACGGTGCCCGCGTTGGGATAGGTCGTGGTGAGGGTGATCGAGCTCGGATCGATGTCCGTGACCGAGCGCCTCTGGCACTCGAGCCCGAACTTGTCGTACCCGTTGCCGTTCGTCTTGATGACCGGGACGGCAAGCGTGGGCAGCACGACGTCGAGCGGAACGAAGTTCACGATCGATGCGTTCGTGGTTCCGACGTTGTTCAGCACGGGCGAGCCGTTGTCCGTGACCGTGAGGCTCACGATGTAGGTGCCCGGGCTGGTGTAGGTGTGGCTGGGCGTGGGACCCGAGCCCGAGCCGCCGTCGCCGAAGTTCCAGGAGAAGCTGATCGTCTGACCGGCATCGGGATCGCTCGACGCCGATCCATTCAGCGCGAGCGGGACGCCCGTGACGCCACCGTACGGACCGCCCGGATTCGCCACCGGCGGATTGTTGCTGGAGACGACGTGGAGCGTGGTGTTGCCGTTCGTGCTGGCAATCCCGTCACTCACATTGATCGTCACGGCATAGTTGCCCGCGTCGGCCGAGCCAGGCGTCCAATCCAGTTCGCCCGTCCCCGAATTGAAGGTGGCGCCGACCGGAAGAGGCGGAACGCTGCTGATCGTCCAGAAAAGCGGGGCGTCGCCGTCGGGATCCGTGGCCGCCGCCGTCAACGAGAAGGCGACGAACGCGGACAGGTTGTAATCGGACGCGAGAGGCGGAGTGAACGCCGGCGCGTTGTTGGCATTCCCCTTGAGCAGGACGCTGAAGGTCCCGTTGCTCGCGTCGCTCACGATGTTGATGTTGTCGCTCTGCGGACCGCTGCCCGAAGTCGGGGCGTAGGCCGTGTGCAGAGCCGCGCTACCGCCCGCGGCAATGGTCAGCGACGCAGCGCTGGCCGAGAATCCCACGCCGCTGTTGTTCACAGCGGAAATGTGGAGCGTGGCACCGCCGATATTCTGAATGGTCAGATCAAAATTGCCACTCGCGCTGCCGACGTTGACCCGTCCGAAATCATGCGATGCCGGGGAAACGTTGATGATCGGGCCGCTGACCGCAGTAGCGCGTTCGGCGGCACTCGAGGCGAGCATCCCCGTCAGGTCCTGTCCCTGGCTAGCGGCACCGGCGAGGCCGGGCACGAACGCGAAGGTCAAAAGCCCGAGGAGAACGACTTTTAGAAAAGCTCGGTTGCGCATTGCTTGTCCTCCCTCATACGAAACTCAAAACAGAGAAGTGGACCCACTTGATTCGAGCTTCAACCCATCGATCAAAACCAACGACGAACGGGTGCTCACCTCCTCTCAATCACGATGCTGGTGATATGGTGGTCTGCAATTTTTCTTGTCCTCATGTCGGAATTCATCACTGCGACAGCCGCGCGAGCAGCGCGTGCGCGCGCGCGGAGCCGGGATCGCGCTCCAGCGCCCGGGTGAGCCAGGACCGCGCCTCGACCGGATCGCCCGATTCGATCGCCAGGGCGGCCAGGTTGAGGAGCGGATCCACGAAATCGCTGCGGCCCTGAGCCGCGCGGCCGAACGCGCGCCGCGCCTCCTCCCGGTCTCCGACCCGGAGGAGCGCCACGCCGAGGTCGTTCTGAATCTCGGCGTAGTACGGGTTCTGCGCCAACGCGAGGCGAAGCTGAACGAGGGCGCTCCGAGCGCCAGCGTCCCCAAATACATCCGGATGCGCGAGATAGAGACGCGCAAGCTCCTGACGCGTCACGGGATCGGATCCGTTGATCTGGATCGCCTGCCGGTAGGACGCTTCCGCATCCCGGAGCGCCTCCGCCGAGCCGTCCTGCCGAGCCCATACTTCGGCCTGCTCGGCGCGCGCGACCGCGAAGTCGTCGCGCCAGGGAGCGATCCGCGTGGCGGCGCCGTAGCCGGCCACCGCCAGGCTCGCCCGCCCGAGGCCCGCGTCCACCGAGGCGGCCTGCGCCGAGCGCGACCCGGCGAAGCTCGCGGCGGAAACGCCCATCGCAAGAAGCGCCACGAGGATCATGCCCCGGCCCGTCCATCGCGACCTCGGGGCATTCCGCCGGTCGGCGGGAGCGGCCGCGAGGAGACCCAGATTCGCGAACAGGAGCGTCCCATGCGGGATGAGGGCGAGATTGTCGTCCACGAGGCCGTGCGCCAGGAGCGCCAGCACGGACCCGGCCAGGCCGGCTACCAGAACGCGTCCCATCGTCTGCGTCCCGGAAGCCATGGCCATGGCCGCCGCGCCCAGCGTCAGCGCGGTCAAAACGGCGAACGCGGCGAGACCCAGTGCGCCACGTTCCGCCAGAATGCCGAGGTAGTGGTTGTGCGCCTGATCGGCGGTGCGCCCGCCTTCCGCCTCGAGCTGCTTCATGGTCGCGCCCTTGGACCGATCGAAGGCCTCGCGAAAGGTCCCGATCCCATAGCCGAGGGCCGGGCGGTGCAGGGCGGCGTCGAGCGCCCCCGACCAGATGGCGCGACGCATGGCGCCGCTTCCTTCACGCTCGGGGTCGATCGGTAAATTCCAGGCCGGAGCCGCGGATGGCCGCGATTCCACGCGCGAGATGATGGAGGGAAGAAGGAGAAGCACCGGGAGCGTCACAGCGGCCAGGGAGGCGGCCAGCAGCGCGGGGCGTGGAAGAAGGTCTGGCCATCGCACCAGCGCCAGGGCGAGCACCAGGAGCCCCGCGGCGAACCCCAGCCATGCGCCTCGCGAGTAGGTCACCGCGAGGCAGAAGACGAGCCCGAACGTGGCAACCAGGAGCCCGGCGCGGAGGAAGCGGTCCTGAGCGGCGAAGGAAAGGGCCAGCGCGACCGGGATGGTGGCGACGATGTATCCGCCCATCCGATTGGGCTGCCCGAAGGGCCCCAGGGCCCGGCCGGGATAGGAATTCGCGGCGGGCAGGAGCTCGGGGCGAAAATGCTGCATGAGGCCGAGCGTCGCGACCGGAATCGCCGCGAGCACCTCGAGGAACGCGATGCCGCGCAGCATGCCGGCGCCGCGCACACACGTCACGGCCGCGAGAAAGAGCCCGGTGATGGCAAGCAAGTTCAGCATGGCTTCGAGACTCTTACCTCGGTGGATCGAGAACGCAGCGGAGAGCGCGGACACAAGCACCAGGACGAGCATGGCTCGCGTCGCACGGGCCTCCCACACGCTGCGTGCGGACAAACTCTTTGAATACTCGAACGAAACGGCGAAAAGCGCCGTGAGGCCGAGAATGCGAAATGCGAACTGGGCCCACGGAACCCCGGCTCCCCAAGCCCAGGGTGTGAAACCGATCGCCGCGGCCAGTGTAATTAACGCTACGAGACAGGAAGGTGTACTCCCGAACGGCAGAACAGGCCCTCGATCGGAAGTTGCCAATCAGCCCTCCATTCTCGGACTCGCCAGCGCTAAGTGTGCTCTGAGCGCGGATTTATTGCTCAAACAGTATAGCAGCGGGGGTGGTCAGAGTCAACTAAAAAAGCTTTACACCCTTTGCCCTGCTACATTTTAGCCTGTCACTGTCGTCAGTTTTTTCGCTTTTCAGGCGATCTCGGGACCCAGATCAGGCGTTTTGGGGCTCCCGGGGCTGACCCTTCCCCGCAGCGCGTAGAACCCTCCAAGAACAACCAGCGGGACGATTTGGGTTATGTGGTAGAGGACCCCGAAGGCCAGGGCCCGAGCCGCATCCACCCCGAGCAGGGAGAGCCCCAGCACGCAGGATCCCTCCAGAACCCCGATGAATCCCGGCGAGGAAGGCACCATGATGGCGACGCACACTATGAAGGAAAGCAAGAGCGGCGACCAAAGAGGGAGCGACAGCTTCATGCTCTGACCGACGAACAGGAACACCGCGCCGGTCACGACCCACATGATGAGGGTCAAAATCGCGGCCGACCGGATGGTCGTCGGATTGCCGAGGACCCGGAGCCCAGCCGCGAACGATGCCAGGGGGCCCTCGATCGGGCCGGTCAGCCACTTCGGCGCCATGCCCCTGAGGCGCGAGGCCAGGGAGTTCGTGTCGTAGTGCCCCGCGTGGAGCAGCCATAGAATGAAAGTCACGGCGACACTCAACCCGATCGTCAGGTATCCGCTCCACCGAAACCAGGAAGGATAAGGCGCAAACAGGAGCGACAACGCCCAGAAACCCGCCAGGGCCGCCAGGTCGAAGATCCGCTCGATCACCACGGAGCCCAGCACGGTTCCGGTCTTGATCCGCTCGGACCGCGCGAGCGCATAGGCGCGCACGAGCTCGCCCAGCCGGGCGGGGAGGACGTTGATGGCCAGGAAGCCGACCATGGTCGTGGCGAAGAGCCTCCCCCGCTGAACCCGCGCCTCGGGCGAGAGGATCTCCCCCCACCGCACGGCCCGCAGCCAGTAGCCGGCCACGGTCAGAACGCACGCGCCCAGGAGCCAGAGCGGGTCCGCGGTGCGCATGTTCCGGGCCAGCTCGCGCGTGCTGACCTGGCGCAGGAGCACGAAGACCGCCACCGCGCTCAGCGCGATTCCGAGCGCGGCAAGGATCCAGCGGGATCGCTTCACGGGGCGCTTCCGGCGCCTCCCTCGTCCAGGCGCGCGAGGAGGAGGGTGGCCACCAGCGGAATCATGAGCTCGTGGGGCCCCACGAAGGAGAGTCCCCGGCCCCCGGCGTGGAGCGGGCGCTCCAGCACGTTCTTCTCGGGACGGTAGTGGCGGATCTGGTCGAAGTTCGCCGCCGTGAACGCCCCCGCGTCGAATCCCAGGTTCCTCACCAGGGAGAGCGCTTTCAAGAAGACCTCGGGCATGATCACCGCGGATCCGAAGTTGAGAACCAGGCCGCCCGAGAGCTCTTTCATCGCGGCGGCCAGAATCTTGAAATCGCGGTGGCTGGCCAGCCCCGTCTTGGCGCCGTCGAAGGAGGCGTGCTGGTGGAGCGTGTCGGTCCCGATCGCGACGTGCACCGTCAAGGGGAGGGACCGCTCGGCGGCGCGCGCCAGGAGGCTCAGGTCCGCGTGCGGCGCCCGGGCGTCCAGGAGAAAACGCCCCAGGGCCTCGCCCATGCCCAGCCCCTTCCCCGCCCCCTCGTTCACCGCCCGGTTCATGAGGACGGGGGTCTCCTCCACCATGCCGAAACGCCCGGACCCCAGGGTCTCCTCGACCGGCTCCGAGGTGTTCCCCCACATCGCGATCTCGAAATCGTGGATGGCCGCGGCCCCGTTCATCCCGAGCGCCGTGAAGGCGCCGCGATCCACGAGGGCCAAGAGGGGACGCTGGACGCCGGTCTTGATGACGTGGCCCCCCATCATCGCGAGCACCGGGCGCTTCCGGTGGATGGCTTCGTTCCAGGCGCCGATCAGGGCCCGGAGCGAGGCGCCGGCCAGGATGTCGGGAAGGAAGCGATCGAAGGCGCCCTGAGGTGCTAAGGGATCGGGCGCCGGCGCGAACTGCTCCACGCGGACCTTGGTCGGACGCTCGGCCACCGGAATGGTGCGCGCGCGGGAGAGGTCGATCTCCTCGCGGGGGCTCAAGGCTTCCCCGTGAACGCGAGCCTCATGTCGGTCAGGCTGACCGAGATGGATCCGATCGGGACCTTGCTCTTGACCTGGACCGGAATCCGCCGGTCGTCGTCGGAGAGCCAGACCAGCATCTCCCCCTTGGACTTGAAGATCCCCTCGGATTTCAAGACAGGCTGCACCACCACGCAGTCGAACTTCCCCGCGGGCACCTCGACGCGCTCGCGCCGGATCACCCTCACCTCCATGTCGTAGGTCGTCTCGTTGTCGTGCGTGGGTATGGAGACCGTGCCTCCCTCGGGGAGCGGGCACGTGCGGATGTAGTAGAAGGCCGAGAGGACGTCCTGGACCCGGCGCGGGACATCGAACGACTTTCCACCCTCGTACAGCGCCTTGCCGCCCGCCGGGTCGAACCGGATGGAGAGATCCTTCTTGTAGGATCCCTCGCGCAGGTGCTTCTCGAAGCGCCGCGTGTAGAGCGACTCGGCGTCGATGAAGGACTCGGCCCGGTCCCGCACCCTGTAGAACTTGGAAACGAAGGAGTTGGACTCGGCCTTGGTCACGATCCGCCAGGTTCGATGGCCGTCCACGGTCTGCATGTTCTGGACCTGCATGAGCGCGTTCCCGCCGTTCAACCCGCTCCAGTCGATCGAGAACTGGAAGTACTCGCCGATCTTCCACGGCACCTTGGCCACCTGTGCTACGCGCGTGGACATGTACTGCGAGAGGTCGACGGTGTCGACGGGCGCGGGATCCGCGCCGATCGAGACCAGCCCCAGCGCCAGGATCGCGCCCGCGCGCGCGAACCCCCTCATCGGCCGCTGTGCCCGAATCCGCCGTCTCCCCGCACGGTGTCCTGGAGCTCCCCCGCGACCGTGAGGGAGACCCGGGCGACGCTCGCGAAGACCAGCTGCGCGACGCGATCCCCGCGCTGCACGACGTAGGGCTCGGAGCCGAAGTTGATGAGGAGCACCTGGAGCTCCCCGCGGTAGTCCGAGTCGATGGTCCCGGGCCCGTTGGGGATCCCGATCCCGTGGCGGAGCGCGAGCCCGCTCCGGGGGCGCACCTGGGCCTCATAGCCCGGCGGGATCTCGAGGTGAACGCCGGTGGGCACCGCCACCACGCGCCCGGGCAGCACGGTCAGCGGCTCCGAGACGGCCGCGTAGACGTCCATGCCGGCGGCGTGCTCGGTCTGGTAGGCGGGGGGAGTGAACGCGTGCGGGTCGAGCGTGATCCGGACCGGGATGGGCTCGCTCACGCGGCATCGCCCAGCGAGAGGTCCCCCGTCTCGAACGCCGTGCCCGCGCTCGGGCCGAGCGCCACCAGCGTGAGACGGTCCCGGGAGATCAGCTCCGAGGCCACCCGCTGGACGTCCGAGGAAAGGACCCGGTCCACGCGCCGCACCAGCTCGTCGAGGGGCACGAACCGTCCCTCGTAGAGCTCGTTCCGCGCGATCCGGTTCATGCGGTTCGACGTGCTCTCGAGGCCCAGGAGAAGGCTCCCCTTGAGCTGCGCCTTGGCGGACTCGAGCTCCGGCGCGGGGACGCCCTCGCGGATGACGCGCTCGAACTCCTCGAGCGTGAGCGCGACGGCGCGGCGGCCGTGCTCGGGCTGCACGTTCATCCCGGCGCAGAAGATCCCGGCGTCACGATAGAAGTCGGCGTACGTGTAGACCGAGTACGCCAAGCCCTCCTGCTCGCGCACGCGCTGGAAGAGCCGCGAGCTCATGCCGCCCCCGAGAAGCGTCGAGAGCACGATGAGCGCGTGGCGATCGGGGTGCTGCGAGGGAAGGCCGCGGGCGCCGATGCAGAGATACTGCTGCGCCAGGTCCTTCACGTGGTGCACGACGTCGCGCCCGTTCGGCTCGACGCCGTTGGGCTCGGGGGGAATGCCCGGGGCGACCCTCCCGAAGCGAAGCGAGACCTGAGCCAGGAACCGGTCCCAGTCGAACTTTCCCGCGATCGCGATCAGGAGGTTGGAGGTTCCATAGCGTCGCGCGTGGTAGTCCAGGACCTCCTCCCGCGTGAAGGCCTCCACCGACTCCCGGGTTCCGAGGATGCGGTTCCCCAGCGGGTGCCCGGCCCAGACCACGTCCGCGAAGAGATCGTGGATGCGTTCGTCGGGCGTGTCCTCGTAGGTGTGGATCTCGTCCAGGACCACCTTCTTTTCCTTCTCCACGTCGGCCGGATCAAGTCGCGGGTTCAGCACGAGGTCCGCCAGGACCTCGACCGCCAGATCCAGGTGCTCGTCCAGGGCCCGCGCGTCGAAGCAGGTGACCTCGCGCCCGGTGAAGGCGTCGAGGTGGCCGCCCACGGATTCCAGGCTCAGCGCCAGCTCGTACGCGTCCCGGGTCTCGGTGCCCTTGAACACCATGTGCTCGAGGAAGTGCGACA
>DASQBE010000209.1:0-23455 GCA_035635355.1 Binatia bacterium
GGCCGGTCGCCCGGCGGCGCGCCGAGGAGCTGATGCAGGTGACCGGCCTGGCCGAGAAAGCGGACCAAAAGCTCTCCAGCCTCTCCACCGGCATGCGCCAGAAGCTCAACTTCGCCCGGGGCTTCATGAGCGACCCCGAGGTGATCTTCCTCGACGAGCCCACGCTGGGGCTGGATGTCGAGGCGTCGCGGGACGTGCGTGCCTTCATCGCCCGCTGGGTGCGCGAGCGGCCGGACCGCACGGTTCTTCTCACCACGCATTACATGATGGAGGCGGACGAGCTGTGCGGGCGGGTGGCGATCATCGACCACGGCCGGATCCTGGCGCTCGACACGCCCACGGCCCTGAAGCGCACCCTTCCGGCCGAGCCGGTGTTCGAGTTCCAGGTGAGCGCAACGGGGCAGGACCTGGATCGGCTGCGCGGGATCGCGGGTGTGCGCTCGATGTCGCACCACGCCCATCCGGCGACCGGCGCCGTGCAGCTGCGCGTGGTGGTGGACGAGGACGACGTGATCGGCGAGGTGCTCGGGCGCCTGAAGGGGCTCGAGCGCTCCGTGCTGCACTTGACGAAGATGGAGCCGACGCTCGAGACGGTGTTCATCCACCACGTGGGACGTGGCCTCACCGACGAGGAGGAGGAGCGGGATGGCGCCTGATCCGGGCATGCTGGACCCCGGCCTCCGGCAGAAGCTGGGGATGAATCTGGCGGCCGTCTTCGCGCGCGCGAGCGTGCGCGTGAAGGCGTCCTTCCGGGAGAGCTCCTGGGTCATCGGGGAGACCGTCTTTCCGTTCCTCGCCATGTCGGCGTTCGTCCTGGTGTACCGCGGCCTCCACGCGCCCCGCGAATACGAGGGGTTCGTGGTGCTGGGGGGCGCCATGATCGCGTACTGGAACAACGTGATCTGGGGCATGGCGAGCCAGTTCTTCTGGGAGCGGGAGCAGGGGCAGCTCCAGCTCTACCTGATCACGCCGGTCTCGCGGATGTCGATCCTCATCGGGATGGCGCTCGGCGGCATCGCGATGACCACGACGCGCGCGGTCGCGATCCTGACCGGGGGAATCCTCCTCTATCACGTGTCCTTCCCGCTCTCCCGCGCGCTGCCCGCCCTGGGCCTCTTCGTGCTCACGCTGGGAGCCGCGTACAGCCTGGGCATGATCCTGAGCAGTCTCTTCCTCCTGTGGGGGCGGGAAGTCTGGCACACCGCCGCCATCCTCCAGGAGCCGATCTACCTCCTCTCGGGATTCTATTTCCCGGTGAGCGCCATGGGCCTCGTCGTGGCGGTCGCGGGATCCATCCTTCCGGTCACGCTGGGGCTGGACGGCATCCGCCAGGTCTTCTACGGCCCGGCGGCCCACGGCCTCCTGCCGCTGCCCTGGATTCCGCCGATCCAGATCGCGCTGACCCTGTTCTTCCTCTACATCGCGCGGCGGATGCTCCGGTACATGGAGAACCTCGGAAAGCACGAGGGGAGACTCACGGTGAGAGGCGATTGAAGCGGCTGGCGCAGATCCTCCGGGCGTCGGCCTGGCTGGGGTGGCAGGTCGAGGCGAACTGGGCGGAGCCGATCCTCTTCCTCGTCTACGCCATCGCGAAGCCGCTCGCCACCACCCTCATCCTCTACTTCATGGTGCGGGTGGTGTCCCACGGGAGCGCGACGGCCGAGACCTTTCGCTACATCTTCATCGGGAACACCTTCTTCCTCTACGTCACCGAGGTCCTGATCGGAATCTCCTGGACGGTATTCCGGGACCGCGAGGACTACGAGACCCTGAAGTACATCTACGTGGCGCCCCTCCGGCTCCTTCCGTATCTCCTGGGGCGCGCGTTCACGCGCGTGGCCACGGCCACGGTGGGCGTGCTGGTGGCGCTCCTCTTCGGGCGGCTGGTCCTGGGCCTCTCGATCGGGGTGCCCGGGACCAACTGGGCGCTGGTCGCGGCGGCGGTCGTGCTGGGGATCGTCGGGGTGCTCTGGCTCGGGATCATCCTCGCCGGCACCTCGCTCGTCGTGGCGCGGCACAGCATGAACCTGAACGAGGGGTTGAGCGGTCTCTTCTTCCTGCTCTGCGGCGCGATCTTCCCGCTGGATGTCCTGCCGCGCTGGGCCCGCGCCATCTCGCTCGCGCTCCCGTTCACCTATTGGCTCGAGCTCTTGCGCCGCATGCTCACGGGACGCGGGTTCGCGGCAAGCCTTGCGGCGATGAACGACGGGGATCTCTGGAGGGTGATCGGGCTCTCGACGGTGGTTCTGTGCGCGCTGGCCTTCCTCTGGTTTCACACTTGCGAGAGGATCGCGCGGGGGAGGGGGCTGATCGACTGGAAGTCGAACTACTAGGCGTCAGGCCCGCGCGGTGCGGCGCTTGCGTCCGCGGAGCGCCTTGCCGAGCATGATGTTGATGGGGTGGCTGCGGGGAAGCACCGGGAGGACCGGCGGTTTCCGGACGCCCAGCTTCCTCAGGCAGTCGCTCGAGGCCTCGAAGTTCGGGTTCCACGAGAGCGCCTGATTGAACGCCTTCACGGCATCCCCACGCCGATTCGCGAGCAGGAAGACCTCGCCCAGGTTGTGGTAGTGCTCCGGGCGGTGGTATTCGGTTTCGATGGCCCGCCGGCAGAGCTGCTCGGCGTCGCTGAACTTCCGGTCGGCGTGGGCGAGCGCGAGTCCTAAATAGCTCAGATAGCCCCGCGCGTTGGGCTCCAGGACCACCGCTTCCTGGAAGTGATTCACGGCGTCCCGATAGCGGCACGCGTAGAGCATGCGGATTCCTGCCATGAAGTGCTCGTGACCGATGGCTCCGGTCACCGCGAGCTGATGCTGTCTGCGCTGCCTGGGAGTGGCCACGGTTCGATCCTCCGGGTGGTATCCGTGGGACCACGCAAACAGCGTGCCCGCACGCTCGTGCGTATTGGGAGCCCTGTGTCGGGTACGGCCGCAAGGGCCGCATGGGGTTACCGCCGAATCGGCCAAACTCTGGCCGGCGCACCCGACTTCCCCTCGTGCGATCCGCCCGCCCACGACAAGAAACTTGCGAGAAACGACAATGTTGTGTAGGGTGAGGCATCGGGTTAAGGACCCGATGCTTCCAACCTGAACGCAGGTCCCCAGGAGGCAATGCCTACCGCATCATCGGTCGAACGCAGAATCGAGACTCACCTCGAGAACCATCTCCGCCCGGCTCTCTTCCTACCCGAATTGAAAAGTAAGAAGAAGTCCTCCGTGCTCGAGGAGATGGTGGCGCAGCTGACGCTGCATCAAGTGGCGCGGCAACCCGACGCGGTTCTGGAAGTCCTGCGCCAGCGGGAGGCGCTGGGAAGCACCGGGATCGGGAAGGGCATCGCGGTCCCGCACGCCCGTTCCACCATGATCACCGAGCGCGCCGTGCTCCTGGCCCGCTCCTCCAAGGGGGTGGACTTCGACGCGGTGGACGGGAACCCGGTCCACCTCATCTTCCTGATCGTCGCGCCCCCGGTCGAGAAGGATCCCATCTACCTCCAGATGCTGGCGCAGATCGTCAAATCGGTCCGATTGGCGCCGGCCCGCCGGAGAATCCTCGACGCGCCCGATTTCGCCACGATCCGCGGCCTGATCGCGGCCCAGCTGGACGATGAATAGCCACCTCCAGGCCCTGGTCGCGCTCCAAGACCTGGACCTCATGATCCGCGAGGCCAAGGACCCCGAGCGCGCCACGCAGGAAGAGGAGCTTGGGTTTTCCATGGATGGCGTGGAGAAGCTCGAGCGGACGCGCGAGCGGCTGGCCAAGCAGATCGACGAGCGGCTCCTCCAGATCTACGAGCGGATGAGCCGGCGCTTCACCCGCGTCGTGGTCCCCGTGGAGGGAAGGGTCTGCCTGGGCTGCTTCATGGGTCTCCCCACGGCGGCCAAGCGAAACGCGACCGCCGGAACCATCGAACACTGCGAGAATTGCGGCCGCATCTTATACCGAATCTAGAACAAGACGCCCCTTCCGGACCCCCACTCTTTTCCTGTATACTCAAGGCTCGAACCCATCCGGAGGTCATCGCCCCATGCCACGACATCTCGCTCTGCTCCTGGGCGTGGCCGCGCTCCTTTCGCTCGGAGCGCCGCCTTCCCGCGTCTTCGCCGACACCACCACGTTCCTGGGACCGACGAGGATCCTCTTCGTCGACGCCGACACCGTGCTCACCATGGTCACCAAGGAGTGGGTCTCCGCGAGCACGCGAAACCAGGAGAAGCTCCTTCGCCACGCGGTGCGCATGGCGTACTGGCGCGCGCACATCTCCCCGGACATGAGGAGGGTGTACGACGGCCTCGGCTATCCTCTGAACCGCGTCCTCCAGACGCCGGTCGGGCACACCGAGGAATGGTGGTACTACCGCCTGCTGGATCCTCCGCTCCGGTTTCGAGACGGCGAGCTGATCGACACCGGTCGATTCGAGGATCTGCTCGGGGAGTAAGCGCCGCGCGGTTCCCGATCCGCCTTGTCCGGCCCCCCCCGTGGATGCTAGATTCCGGCGGGGTCTTCACCGGGGAGGGTACGTGCGGAGTCGTGACGCCGAGGGTCCATCCACTCGATCCGTTCATGCCGGCCGCGTCCGCGATCCGGAGTCCGGCTCCATCACCACGCCCATCCACCTGAGCTCCACCTACTTCGCCCGCAGCACCCAAGAGCTCACCGACTACCTCGAAGGCCGCCGCAGCGCGAATTTTTACGCGCGGTATTCCAATCCCACCGTCGAGGCCGCGGAGCAGAAGATCGCGGATCTCGAGGGGGGAGAGCGCGCCCTGTGCTTCGGCTCCGGGATGGCCGCCATCTCCACGCTCCTCTTGTCGCAGCTCGGCCAAGGCGACCACGTCGTCGCGACCCGCGAGCTCTACGGCGGCACGTTCGAATTCCTGGAGCGGGTGCTTCCGCGCTGGGGTATCACCACCACCTTCGTGCCGCCCGCGGACCCTAAGGCTCTCGAGGCCGCCCTCGGGCCCACGACGAAGGTGATCTACACGGAGACGCCGACCAATCCCAAGCTCACGGTCGTGGACCTGGGCGCGGTCGCGGAGATCGCGCGGAAGGCCCGGATCACCTGCGTCATCGACAATACGTTCGCATCGCCCATCAACCAGAGGCCGCTCGGGTTCGGGTTCGACTTCGTGGTGCACTCGGCGACCAAGTACCTGGGCGGGCATTGCGATCTGGTCGGGGGCGTCGTGGTGGGCGCGCGCGACCGGATGAAGGACGTGTGGTATCACCGGAAGCTCCTGGGAGGGATCCTGGACCCGCACTCGGCCTACCTTCTCGAGCGCGGGACGAAGACGCTGGCGCTGCGGATCGCGCGGCACAATGAGAACGGTCTCGCCGTCGCGAGCCATCTCGCGGAGCACCCGCGGGTCCGGCGCGTCTACTATCCGGGTCTCGCCGGACACCCCGGCCATGAGATCGCGAAGCGGCAGATGTCGGGCTTCGGCGGGGTGCTCGCGTTCGAGGTGGACGCGGGCCGGGAGGAAACCGCCCGGGTCGTCGAGGCGCTGGAGCTGGCCTACCTGGCGCCCAGCCTGGGCGGCGTGGAGACTCTGGTCAGCCAGCCGGCGATGACCTCGCACTATTTCTTGGCGCCCGAGGAGCGCGCGGCGCAGGGGATCTCGGATTCGCTGGTCCGGGTCGCGCTGGGGATCGAGGACGCGGCGGATCTGGTTCGCGATCTGGACCGCGCGCTGGAGACCCTCCCCTGAGGTTCCACGAGGACGCGGTGAGGCGGCGCCTCGCCTGGAAAGCCAGAGCCCAATCCACTATGCTCCAAGTCACGGCGGCATCCGGCCGTCTTGATTCCACGTTCTTCACGAGCCAGCACGACAGGGGGATCCCTCGGCGTTGGTCCATTCACGCATCCTGGTTTTCGCCTGCGTCTTGAGCTCGATCCTCGCGCCGCGGGGAAGTGCCGCGGCATCGAGCGAGCCGGGGCGGCGTCCCTGGCGCATGACCTCGGCGCCCTCGGACGGACCCATGCTCCTGGCCCTGGCAGAGCAGGGCCCGGGCGGAGGAAAGCTGCGTCCCCCCGGCGGGGGCGCGGACTCGACGGGCACGGGGGAGGTTCCGGAGAACAAGATCCCGACGACACAGAACCAGCCCCCTCCGACCAGCCAGGGGAATGGGCCCAGCTTCAACCAGCAGGACACGACGCGACACTCCTTTCCCGGCGCGGACACGACGGCCGCGGAGACCATCGGCCCAGGCTCCGCGTTTCACGCGTACCCGGGCGGGGGGACCCCAGGCGCTTCCTCGGCCCCTGTTCACCGGGGATTCCTCGGCGTGACGCCGATCGCGATCCTGGTGGGCCTGGTCGCCCTCCACGTCTTCATCGTTTCGGTCGCGGGAAAATGAGCGTCCGGATGAGGCCGCTTCACGCCGCGCACGCGGGCCCGGGCCTTCGTGTCCGGTGGCACCCTCCCGATTTTCCGCTCCGCGAGGCCGCGGAGGGAGTGCTGCGCGACTCCATCCGCGAGCTGGGGCTCACCGAGGTGGTGCGCGACGTGCACGTGCACGTGGACCTGAGAAATCGGGACGATCACGCCTACATCGAATGGAACACGCACGACCACCGCGCGGTCAGGCTCTCCTTCGCGCTCGGAAACTTCGTCACGCCCGCGCGCCGGCGCGCCTGGGCGCGAACCTGGGGAAGGCGCGCGGGAACGCCGCCGGTCCTGCCGCGCCAGTTCTCGGGAAAGTGCTTCGCCGAGGCGTGCCTTCACGAGTTCTTCCACTTGAGGGACGACCACGAGGCGGGCGTGGATCTCGCCGCCAATCCGGAGCAGGACCGCGAGGCGCTGAACGAGCTCTGGAACGTCTGGATCGACGGGCGCCTGCATCGCCGCGGGCTGCCCGCGATGACGCGCCGGGAACGCCATCGCGTGTTCGTGAGGACGCTCGCGCACTATCCGCGCTTCGCGCGGCGGGGCGAGCGGATCTTCAAGGCGCTCTGGACCGCGGATCATCTGGGACCCAAAGAGCTGCGCGCCTTCCTCGCCGAGATCCAGAGCCCGTCCGAGACGGGCGGGCGGGCGAAGCGCCGCACGCGATGAACGAGCAGGTCTCGCTGGATGGCCGCTCCATGAGCCAGGAGGAGCGGCTCCAGTTCCTCGTGCGCGCCTCGCGCGAGCTGGCGCTCTTGAAGCGGGACGAGCTGGCGCGCCGGGCCCGCGACCTCCTGCTGCGCTCCAGCGGCTTCTCCGAATTCTCCCTCTGGGTCCTGGACCCGCGCACCGAGGTGCTCTTTCCCTGGACTCTCTGCAACACGCCCGTCCTCGGGCGGCGTCCGCGTCTCATCGTGGGGCAGGGGGTCGCCGGCGTCGCATCGGCCGAAGAGATGCCGGCGTTCTATCCGACCCTCGCGGAATCCCAGTACGTGGCCGAGGAATGGGGCGGACGGCCGAGGTCTCTGATCCAGGGGGTGCTCACCCTTCCGCTTCGCCGCGCGGGAGAGCCCCTGGGCGTGGTCGTTCTCTCGAAGCTGGACGCGGCGACCCCGCCCGAGGAGGACCTGTCGTTCCTGCGCGAGCTCTCGATCCAGCTCGCGATCGCGGTCGGAAACGCGCGCATCTACGCCGAGGCCAACCGCGAGAAAGTGCAGAACCATCTCCTCCTCGAGCTGGGAACCAAGATCTCGGTCAGCCTCGACACGAACCAGCTCCTGGAGCAGATCCTGGATCTGGTGTTCCAGGTCGTGCGCTACGACGCCGCCGGCATCTACCTCGTGGACAAGAAGACGCAATACGTCAACGAGCAGGCGCTCCGGGGCTACGACCAGAACCGCGAAGAGGCGGTGCGGCTCAAGGTGGGGCGGGGGCTGATCGGCTGGGTCGCGAAGACCGGCCGCCCCGTGATCGTGCCCGACGTGCTGCGCGATGACCGGTACGTGAAGGCCAGGGCCGAGACGCGCTCGGAGATGGTGGCGCCGCTCCGCGCCGGTTCCGAGGTCATCGGGGCCTTCAACCTGGAATCGGACGAGCCGGACGCCTACGAGCCGGAGGATCTGGAGCTGGTGATGACCTTCGCCAGCCAGGCGGCGGTGGCGATCGAGCGCACGCGCCTTCACGCGGAAGTTCTGGAGACGAGGCGGCTCGAGGAGGAGCTTTCCATCGGGCAGCGGATCCAGAAGACGTTCCTGCCCGAACGCGACCCCAAGGTTCCGAACTTCGACATCGCGGGCGCCTACTACTCCTCGGGCCTCGTGGGCGGGGACTACTACGACTACGTGCGGATCACCGAGGGGCACCTGGGCATCGTGGTCGCCGACGTGTCCGGGAAGGGGATCCCGGCGGCGCTCATCATGGCGGCGTTCCGCGCCTCGCTCATCGCGGAGGTCCGGAACAACTACGCCATCCGGACGGTCTTCACCAAGGTGAACCGCCTCCTCTGGGAGAGCACCGAGATCGAGCGCTTCGTGACGGCGATCTATGGGGTTCTCGACATCCAGGGCCGGCGCTTCACCTACGTGAACGCGGGGCACAACCCCGGGCTCTTGTACCGCGCGGCGACGGATTCGTTCGAGAAGCTGGACTCGACGGGGCCGCTCCTGGGCACGCTGGAGGGCGCGACCTTCAAGGAGCGCCAGGTGGAGATCCGGCCCGGGGACATCCTCACGCTCTACACCGATGGGATCACGGAGTCGATGAACCAGGCGGACGAGCTCTTCGGGGAGGAGCGGCTCATGGACGTGGTCCGCTCGCGGCGTGGCGGCCCGGCCACGGAGATCGTCCGGGCCATCCGTGAGACGGTGAGCGCGTTCGCGGGGGGAGAGCCCGACGACGACCTGACGATCGTGCTCTTGAAGGGGAAGTAAGGGGGAAATGAGAAAGGTGGCCGGGCTCGCGCCCTGCCACCTGAATATGCGGAAGGTTCCCCGCGGAAACCGTACCTTGACGACTTGTTAAGGCCTTGGGCAACCCACCGGCGAACGCCGGGTCAAGCCATCGCGGTCGCGAATCACAGGGAACCTCAACCCTGTTTTGCCGTACCCTCTTAGACGCCTGGGATGGTAAAAAGTTCCAATCTACTTTGGGCGTCAAAGTAACATTAAGTATTATACATAAGACGTTGGTGCGTTGTCAATTAGAAAGTTAATGGAGGTGCGGGCCGGGTTCGATTGACCCGCCGGCTTCGAGCTTGGTAGCTTCCAGAGTGGCAATGGATTAGGCGCCGGAGTGGTGGAATTGGCAGACGCGCCGGACTCAAAATCCGGTCCACGCAAGTGGGTGGGGGTTCAAGTCCCCCCTCCGGCACTTTGACTTACGCGGGTGATCGGAAGGCCCGAGTCGGAGATTGTTACCGTTCTGTGACTAGACTCGCGCTTATCTTCGATCTGATTTTTCAAACTAGCGCTGGTAGGCTGTAGCAGTGAGCCAAAGACCTTGAGCCGGCCAAGAGGAAGAACCGGATCATGAAGCTCTTGAACTGCGCGCTGGTCGCGATTGCCCTATCCGGCACAGGCTGCGGGTCCCAGTCGTCCCTGTCACCCCACGTGCTGCAGGTTTCCGGGACCGTCCGTCTATCGGACGGCACTGCGGTGGGGGGCGCGGAGGTCTGGGTAGACGACGGCTCCAACACTCGCTCCAGCACTCTATCCGACCCCGCAGGCCGTTTCAAAATCGTCGTGCCCGCAAATCGAGGCATCATCACCCTCCGCGCATCGGAAGTACCCCCCGCTGGAGTCCTCTCCGCTGGGACCGTTTCTGGCATGGTGCGCGTCGGAGGGAGCCCCGGCCGGATAACGATAGACATCGTGCTCGACCGCTTCGATCCCATCTGACGCGATCCCCGCTGGCTGCGGTCCGGGGCGCGCTCTCACGGGGCACCATATCCTCTCTTCCGCTCCTGAGCCTCACCGGTCCGACGTAAGGGACCACGTAGACCTCTGGACGGGGCTTGCAGCGGAACTCCGCTATGCCCTTGGCAAATCGCAGGCGACTACTGTGCCCGGACTGTGACCAGACCATCTAGCGGGAACGTTCGGAACCGTTTGCGATCGTTCGGAAGTCGGTCGCGGATCGTGGCCGATACTCTGTGGGGGTTCAAGTCCCCCCTCCGGCACCATTCTTCAGCTTCGGAGGTTCCCTTGAGGCGCACATTGTTCCTGGCCGTCCTGGCTCTGGCGTTCGCCCTGGGGGGCTGCGGAAAGGACAAGGTCGTCGCTCCGGCTCGGATCCTCCCACCCATCGTCCCAATACCCAGCCCTTACACCGTGATGGATGCGTTGAAAATCGCTTACGAGCGACGGGATACAACCGAGATCAAAGCCCTCTACGACAACGTCTATCAGGGCTCGTCGCTGGACCAAACGGATCACTCACCAATGATCGTTATTTTTCCTGGTTCAACGAAGTGGAGCACGTCGCCGCGTTGGCGCATGACGCCACCCTTCTCCGCGTTTCGATGAACCTCGCGCCGGCCATGCAGCGCTTCACTGATCCGAGTGACCCTCCCGGGTGGGCCACCATTCAAAACCCGATCGCCAGTCTCGAAGTGAGCGACTCCACGGGGTCCCACACCGTGGATATCGCGAACGATCTGATGGAGTTCAAGTTCATACCCAAGACTCCGGATTCGAGCTCGGCTAGCGACACCACCTGGAAGATCGTTCGCCGGACCGAGGTCAGGCACTGATCCCGAAGGGGCATTCGGACCGACCAACGGTTGCGGATCCTCGTAAGCGCTACGGAGTGGATCCCACTCCCTGACATTTACTCCCCAAGCACAGGAGTGACCAGCGTCAGCTCACGATCACCCTCGGTCGTCGGTCGCCGAAGACACAGAGGGCCGTGCCGTCCCTGCGAAGAATGACCGTGCGGTCCAGGTCGAACGAGCAGGCGCAAAGCGATCCGCAGTAATTGGACCATTTGAATCCCATCTCCACGACGTAAACGTCCTTGAAGACTCGGCCATCGCGGGAATACGTGGGGATCCGGGAGGAGATGTTGGCGTGGTATGTGAAGGAAGCCGCCTTCATGCGAATGTTGTGTGTCTTCGCGCTGTCGCCGGTGCCGAACGCCTGGATCAATCCGAGGTAGTACCGAACCGCGTCCATGGTCACGGCGTAAGGCAGCCGGACCCCGTCGAAATCGTCGTACCACCAGAGGCGCTTTCCTCCGGGCGCGAGATGTTTGCCGGGACCGCTCTCGGCAACGGCGCGGATCGCCTCCGCCGGCGGATACGTCTCCTCCGCGGTTCGCAAGAGGCGCTCTTCCTCCGGGCTCGAGTAGGCGCGGTTGACCGCGGCGGTGTAGGCCCTTCGGGCCGTGTCCGATCCCGCGCCACGGAATGTCATCGAGATCTGCTTCCCGGTGAAGTAGTAGATGAAGGGGCGCGAACCGTACCGGTCGCCCTGCGCCTTCGACGGCATCGGTGTCGTCGGGTCAAGGAATACCGCTCGTGCTGTGTCGACCGCATCGCCTGGAAAAGGGACGTCGATTCGATCGAGCGCCGTGACGTAAGGAACGCAGGGGGTCGACGGTCCCACGGAGGCGAGACGGAAATCCACTCGAGTGGTGGCGTTCGCGGCGACGCGTATGTGAGCCCGGTTGCACGGATCGAACCCGGCTCCCCGCGCCAGAACGCTCCGGCCTCCCACGGGAACCTTGGCGATGGTGTACCTCCCGTCCGATCCTGTCCGCGCACGGAGATCGCTGCGCCAGACATAGACATTCGCGCCCGGAATGCCGGCCCCTCCTTCATCGATGATTCTCCCGGAGATCGATCCGGTCTCGTCGCTGAAGACATCGAGCTCTCGTTCGGGTCTCACAGGACCTGTGTATGCGGCTCGTGGGAAGCGGGCGAAGCGGATGAGCCAGTCGCAGCCCTCGTAGAGCGAATCCGGCCGCGGGAGCGCGACGCTGAAGCCGGTCATCATGGACTTGGGACCGATGCCGGCGGTACCGATGAACATCGGAGCGAGTCTCCAGCCCAGGGTGAACGTGGTGGAATCGTGTGTGGTCTGTAGCGGTGCGCAGGCCCACCCCGGGGGCGAGTACGCGGTATCGGGAGGAGCATGTGGCGGGGCGCTGGTCAGCTGGCAGCGCTCGAAATCCACGTCGTAACCAACCTGCACCGCGGTCAGGGTGTTCGTACCCCGGTTCAAGATCGTGTACACGTAGTAACACGTGTCCGAGCGCATCTCGCGGCGGAACCCCACCTGGACTTCCGGCTCGTCGAGCGTGCGTGAGTCCGTGTCGCATGGGCTCTCATCCTGACGGACGTGGGGTGACGCGGCACACACTGCAACGAGAACCGCAAAGAGGAGTGACCGCGAAACACCGGTTCCAGAGGGCCCTCGCCAACGACCTGCGATCATGGAGCGAATTCTGCTCTCGCCGACTTCGCCCCGCAAGCTCAGAGGTGATAGGGCATGTGCTCGAGGTAGCAGAGCGATCCCGACCCCAAACGCCCAATACCAGACGACCACCTGGAAAATGAGGTGGTCGCCCTGAGCCGGATGAGCGGGAGGTATTAATCGAGTGCTACAGAAACGGTTCGCAGAAGGGACTTGGGGTTGGAGGGAAAGTAGGCAAAATCATCGACGAAGCCCGTTGCCCAGAAGCGGGTGCTTCCAGGCGCTCTCACCTTGACCACCTCCCCGTTACCGTTGCCTTGATTGTCCGTGACGATCGTGCCACTCCTGAGCGTCGGGCAATCTCCAGGGTTCTGGTGCAAATAAATCTCGTACGTTACGTTGGGGATGCCGTCTTTGATGACAATCTCAGCCTTCACTTTCGAGTTGGCGAACCCGGAGGTATTCAACACCGCGAAACCGAACTGGCCATTCATGACCGTTGTCCCGCCTGCGCACGTCGCCTCGAACGGTCCACTGGCGTACAGCGGCTGTTTCTGTGCCCCGGGCGGCACAGGGTCGGTGTTGCTCGTGATCGCCGCTGCGGGAAGCAGCGCAGTGGGTCCTCCCGGGAGAATGCCGATCAGCTCCTGGAGCAGATCGGCATACGCAGACAGCCCCGTCACTCCTACGATCGCCGCCGCCGCACCCACTGCAAGCCAGAGTCGGGTCCTCATGGTGTGCCTCCATGCTTCCCGGTCCCGTCAGCAGCCCGCCCTCGCGGATCTCGTCTGAAAGGTCAACTCCCCTCGGCCAGGAAGTGGGTTGACCCCTGCGGTTGAGACTCCGGCGTGACTGGGACTCGCGGTCTACAGTTGATGACACCCTCAGTATCCTTACTTTGGGGTCGGGCGGGCGCCTACGGCAGACGCATGGTTTATGCCGTCGGGCGTCAGGGTCACCCTTACAAAGGGGTACATTGGGTTAGGGATGCCCCTGTAGGGGAGCGCCCCCAGATTTCGTACAAACCGGTGCAGGGCTCAGGAAACTTCTTCAAACGCTGAAGCGTCCGCGGTTCACGACACTGGTACCGTACGAGGACCCCTCTCCGTACTTCCACCCACCTTCTTCTCAATGCTCTAGAATCTAAGGTCGGATTCCGGGGGGCCGGACTCGAGGCGCTCATGAACAGCAGGGCTAAGACCATCTTCTCGCAGTACTCCGGCGCCGTGGCGGCGGTCTTCATCGCCTGGCTGGTCCGCTGGTCCCTGGGCGGGTCGCTGGAATACCACGCCCCCTACGTCACGTTCGTGGGCGCCGTCCTCATCACGACCTGGCTGAGCGGCCTCGGCCCAGGGCTCCTGGCGCTGGCCATGAGCGTGACCGTCATCATGTACGCCTTCATCCCGCCGGAGGGCACCCTCCAGATCGCCCGGAGCCGGGACGTGGTGGGCCTCGCGCTCTACATCGTGGTGGTCGCGGTCTGCATCGGTGTCACCGAGGCCCTTCGCGCCCACCACGAGGCCCGCGCGGCGGCGCTCCGCCTGAGCGACGAGCGATTCCGGAACCTGACCGAGGCCGTCCCCTCGATCGTATGGACCGCCGCTCCCGACGGCACGCTCACCTACGTCAACGAGAAGTGGCTCGAATACACCGGGCTCAGGACGGAAGAAGAGGGGCGGCGCCGGCCCGAGCTCGTGATCCATCCGGACGATTACGAGCGATGCATGGCGCAGTGGAAACGCTCGCTCCGGGAGGGAACCGCCTACGAGGTCGAGGTGCGCCATCGCCGGCACGACGGCGTCTACCGATGGTTCGTCACGCGCGCCGTTCCGTGGAAGAACCCGGTCGGCACCGTGATCTCCTGGTTCGGCATCACCACCGACATCCACGAGCAGAAGGAGATGCAGGACCGCCTCCACGAGGCCGACCGCCGCAAGGACGAGTTCCTCGCCACCCTCGCCCACGAGCTGCGGAACCCGCTCGCGCCGCTGCGCAACTCGCTCGAGGTGGTGAAGCGGGCCGGGGAGGACGGCGAGCGCGCGGAAGAGGCCCGCGCCATCATGGAGCGCCAGCTCACCCACCTGGTCCGGCTCGTCGACGACCTGCTCGACCTCTCGCGCATCACCCGGGGAAGGATCGACCTGCGCCGGGAGCGGTTCGATCTCTCCGTCGCGGTGAACGACGCGCTGGAGACCTGCCGTCCGCAGATCGAGGAGCACCGTCACCGGCTCGCGGTGGAGCTGCCTCCCGAGGCGATCTTCGTCGACGCCGATCGCGTCCGGCTCGCGCAGGTCTTCACGAACCTCCTGAGCAACGCGTGCAAGTACACGCCCCCGGGCGGCGACATCCGCGTCCGCGCTTCGCTCGAGGACGGAGAAGCCGTGGTGCGCGTGGCGGACGGCGGCATCGGCATCCCGGCCGAGGTCCTGCCGGGCATCTTCGAGATGTTCTCCCAGGCCGTGCGCTCCCACGCGTACACCGACGGAGGGCTGGGCATCGGGCTCTTCCTGGTCCGCGGGCTCCTGGAGCAGCACGGCGGCCAGGTCGAGGCGAGAAGCGAGGGCCTGGGTCGAGGCAGCGAATTCACCGTGCGCCTGCCGGTGGCCCGCGCGATCACGCCCGAATCGCGGCGGGACTGGGATCCGGGGAGCCCTCGGGGGGTCCGGCGCCGCGTCCTGGTCGCCGACGACAACCGGGATTCCGCCGACAGCCTCGCCACCATGCTCTCCCTCATGGGGCACGATGCGCGCGCGGCGTACGACGGACCCGACGCCATCCAGGAGGCCGCCTCCTACCGCCCGGACTTCATCGTGCTGGACGTGGGCATGCCCACGCTGGATGGCTACGAGGCCGCGCGGCGCATCCGGAGCGAGCCGTGGAGCAACGGGGTCGTGCTGGTGGCCCTCACCGGATGGGGCCAGGAGGAAGACCGCGCCCGCGCCCGGAACGCCGGCTTCGATTTCCACCTTACGAAGCCCGCGAATCCCGAAGCGCTCGCCAAGCTCCTCGCGGGAGATGGGCTTTCACACGAGGGCTCGGTTATGGAATAGTCCCAGGCCATGAGACCCCGGACGGCCTGGATCAGCCTTCTCGTCCTTTGCTCCGCGCTTGCCCTGGGCTGCGGATCCAAGAAGTCCACCCTCACGGGGCCCTCGCCCGCTCCTCCGTACCCCGCGCTCACCTCACCCGAGAACGTTCTCGTCGCCATGATCCACGCGTACTCCAACCGCGACACCGTCGAGATGGCCAGGGTGTACGACGATGGGTACCAGGGCAGCTCGATCGATCAGGACGACTGGGCGCCCGTGGCCCTGACGTTCACGAAGGCCGACGAGATGCAGCACCTCGCGGCGCTCGCCAACCGGAGCTCGATCTCGCACATCTCCATCAACCTGAACCCCGTGATCCATCGATACGCCGATTTGGCGGATCCCGCGGGATGGGCCGCCATCCAGAATCCGCTGCGCACGGTCGAGATCGAGGACGCCGGGACCACGTACGACGTGTATCTCTCCTACGAGACCCTGACCTACAAGTTCATCCCCGCCACGCCCGACAGCACCTCGCCCACCGACACGACATGGAAGATCGTTCGCTGGTCGGAGGTCGCCTTCTAGGGTCGAATCCAGCCACGCGCGGCTGCTTTCGCGCATTGCGCTCGCGGGTGCTTCCTGCAACGGAACGCGGCCCCGCATGATTTAAGCCATTCCCCTGTAAGGACACACCTCGCATGGCCATCCCGGGGACCCGCCGGATGGCCTTTTCCTTGCTCCCTATCTTCCTCAACAAGACGCGGGCGCAACTCCGCGAGAGTCGCGGATTCGCCTCATGACGAAGTAGAGGGGGTTGCCATGCATCGTGCCATGATCCGGCTCCTCACGACATCGCTGGTGATAGCGTTCAGCGTGGGCGCGGGCGTTGTATTCACGCCGTCGCCGTCGCTTGCTTCTCCCGCGAATGTGGCTCCGATTCTCACAGTGCCCGGCCCGCAGACGGTGAATGAAGGAGCGGCGCTGGTGTTCGTCGTTTCCGCGACGGACGCGGACGGCCAGCCGCTCGTCTTCCGGGCCGCAGGAATGCCGGCGGGCGCCACGTTCCGCGACCTCCACGACAATACGGGCTCCTTCTCCTGGACGCCCAGCTTCACGCAGGCCGGCACCTACGGCCCCACGTTCATCGTCGACGACACGTTCGGCGGCGTGGATTCGAAGGGCGTTCCCATCACGGTGACGAACGTGAATCAGGCGCCGGTGCTCGACCCGATCGGCGATCGCCAGGTGGAGCGCGGCACGTCCATGAGCATCTCCCTTTCCGGAGCGGATCCGGACGGGGACGCCGTGAGCTTCTCGACCACGAACCTGCCCTCGTGGGGCTCCTTCACCGACTACGGTGATGGCAGCGCCTCGCTGGGCTTGGCGCCGCCCCTGAGCATGATGCCGACCACGGTCTCCATGACCGTTTCGCTGAACGATGGAAGCCTCACGTCCTCCGAGACGTTCTCGATCCAGGTCTATTCGGTCGACAGCGGGAACGCGCCGGTTCTCTCCACGATCGGGGACCAAACGGTCGCGGAGGGCTCCACGAAGAGCGTGGGCGTGTCGGCCACCGATGTGGACGGAGACCCGCTGACCTGGACCGTTTCGCTTCCGGGAGTCGCGAGCTTCACGCCGACCGGAGGCTCCCCGGGCTCGGCGAGCGGCACCCTGGCGCTCGCACCCGGCTACTGCGATTCCGGCACCTACGGCGCCAGCATCGGCGTCAGCGACGGCGCCCTGTCGGACAACGAGAGCTTCGTCGTCACCGTCACGGACGTGAACCGCGCTCCGGTGTGGAATCCTCCGAACGGCGGCTACCGGGTGTCCTTCAATGAGGGAAGCTCGGGCAACGTCTCGGTGCATGCCACCGATGCGGATCAGGCCTCATGTGGCACCGGCGCTCCGACGCTCTGGTACCTGAGCGCGGGCGCGCCCGCGCAGCTCACGGTGACGTTCACCGACCAGGGTGGAGGCAACGGCCTGCTGCACGTGGCCGGCGGCTTCGACGCGGCGGGTACCTACACGCTCATGCTCCGCGCGAAGGATGCCGTCAACCCGTCGCTCGCGACCGACGTTCCGGTCGCCGTGACGGTCGTTCTCGTGGATCGCGCCCCGGTCGCCTCGGCGGGCGGGCCGTACTCGGATCTCGTGGGCAACGCCATGGCCATGAGCGCCTCCGGATCCTCGGATCCCGACGGTGACGCGCTCACCTTCGCCTGGACGTTCGGCGACGGCGGCTCGGACACCGGCGCCGAGGTGTCGCACACGTACAGCGCGACGGGCCACTATACGGTCGTGCTGACCGCGAGCGACGGTTCGCTCTCGGATCCGGACACGACCTGGGCGGACGTGCGGAGCTCCTTCCTGGCGCGCGCGTTCACAGACCACAGCACGATAAGATTGAAGACTGGAAAGCCGAGCAACTCCGTCTTCTTCGAGCCGGTGGGGAGCTCGTTCTCGGTCTCCTCGGTGGATGTCTCGAGCCTGAAGCTCTACGGCCCGGATGGCCTGGGAACGGTCCCGTTCGTCACCCCGATGCCGGGCAGCGTGGTGGTGGGCGGGGACTTCGACCGGAACGGCGTGGCCGAGGTCGCGATGGACTTCGCGAAGGATGATCTGCGCACGCTGTTCACGAATCTGGCGGACAACATGAACGCGACGATGGTGGTCACGGCGGACCTCCTGGGCGGCGGCTCGGTGCGCGCCACCCTGGGATGGTCGGTGGAGCCCGAGCGGAAGCTCGTGGTCCGCGCGCAGCCGAACCCCATGAACCCGGAAACCACCATTCGCGTGAATCTGGAGACGCAGGAGCAGCTGAGCATCCGGTTGTTCGATTCGAGCGGACGTCTCGTGCGCACGATGTTCGAGGGCGTGGTGACGCCGGCCGGTGTGCATGACTACAAGTTCGACGGAAAGAGCTCGAGCGGGTTGACGCTCCCGTCCGGCCAGTACTTCTACCGCGCGTCGACCCCGACCGCCAAGAGCTCGGGCGCGCTGATCATCTTGAAGTAACACCCCGAGGAAACTCGGTTCTGCGGCAAAGCGAGCGGCCGGGCCTCACGGTCCGGCCGCTCACCTCCCTCCGGCAAGGTCGAGCCCTCACCCGCTTCCCCCCGCGTCGATCCCCGCGCTGGCGCCGAGCAGCGCGCGCAGGAACAGCCGCCACTCCGGAGCCAGCGCCCACTTGAGCAGAATGTCGGCGCCGAGCAGGATGAGGGAGCCCAGGAAGAGCGGCAGGGTCTTCGGCCCGGGGCGGCTCCGATCGAAGAGCCGGGCGTGCCCCCACGAGGCGGCGGCGGTGCCCGCCAGGATGAACGCGGCCACGCGAGCCATCGGCCACGGCGGCCAGGCGAGGAAGGCGGCCAGGAGAGGCCCCGCCTTCGGGTCCGCGTTCGCGATCACCCAGCCCACGTACCCGTTCATATATCCCAACAAGACGGATCCCAGGAGGAGGGCCAGCACCCCGACCGAGGCCGCGGCCAGGAGGAGCACCATCGCGTACTCCGCGAGCACGCGTGGAAGGAACCGCGCGATGTTTCCCTCCGCGCCCACCCCCGTGGAGATCCAGCGCAGCATCTCGTCCCGGTAGTCGCCCGCGTGCCAGATGCCCCTCGGGACCGCCTGAGGCGAGTGCGCCGCCGCGGCCACCGTCGCGACCGTCACGGCGACCGCCCACGCGAGCGCCAGGGCCGCGGCCTTAGCCGGCCTCCGCGCGGCGATCGCGCGCGCGTAGACGAAGGCCAGCGGGAGGACGGGAAGCGTCGCGAAGAGGAAGGGATTCCCCATCGAAAGGAGCAGGGGAGCCAGGACCAGGGCCGGGATGACAGCGATCGCCAGGGCGGGTATCATGTCGCGGCGCAGTATAGGCGGATGGGTCCTCACCTCGGAAGGAGAAGTCCATGTTGGCGGAAAGCCTGCTCGCGGAGTTTTCCAGCACGCCCATGCTCGATTACGCCCGTCCCGAGGCGGAAGCGGGCATGCGCGAAGCGATCGAGCGGGTGCGCTCGAAGTTCGGCGCGACCTACCCGCTGGTGATCGGCGGGAAGCGGATCACGACCCGGGAGACGTTCCAGAGCAAGAACCCCGCGAATCCCTCGGAGGCGGTGGGGAGCTTCTCCAAGGCGACGGTGGAGCACGTGAGCGAGGCGGTGGCGGCCGCGGACCGGGCGTTCCAGAGCTGGTCCCAGACGACCCCGGCCGCGCGCGCCGAGGTGATCCTCAAGGCGGCGGAGATTCTGCGCCGCCGGCGTCACGAGATGAACGCCACGATGATCCTCGAGGTGGGGAAGAGCTGGGGCGAGGCGGACGGCGACACCGCCGAGGCGATCGACTTCCTCGAGTTCTACGCCCGCGAGATGATCCGCTGGGGTGGACCCCATCCGCTCGTGCCGAACCCCGGCGAGAAGAACGATCTCGTCTACATCCCGCTCGGCGTGGGGGTGGTGATCCCGCCCTGGAACTTCCCGTGCGCGATCGCGATGGGCATGACGGCCGCGACCCTCGTCACCGGCAACAGCGCGATCTTGAAACCCAGCAGCGACGCGCCACTCACCGCCTGGAAGATCTTCGAGATCCTGGAAGAGGCGGGGGTGCCCCCCGGTGTGTTGACGTTCCTCTCCGGCCCCGGCGGGGTGATCGGGGACGCGCTGGTCGAGCATCCCCGGGTGCGCTTCGTGGCGTTCACCGGATCGATGGAAGTGGGGATCGGCATCAACGAGCGTGCGGCCCGGGTCCCGAAGGGGCAGATCTGGCTCAAGCGCGCGATCCTCGAGATGGGCGGAAAGGACTTCACGATCCTGGACGAGGACGCCGATCTCGCCGCGGGCGTCGAAGGCGTGTACCAGGGCGCGTTCGGGTTCCAGGGGCAGAAGTGCTCCGCCTGCTCCCGGGCGATCGTGCACGAGAAACTCTACGACGAGTTCGTGGAGCGTCTCCGGGAGCGGACCGAGAGGACCACCATCGGCTCCACGGAGAAGCGCGAGGTCTTCCTGGGACCGGTGGTGAGCGCCTCGGCGGAGAAGAAGATCCTCGAGTACATGGAGATCGGGAAGGCCGAGGGCCGCCTGATCGCGGGTGGGGGGAAGCATTCGGGTCCCGGCTACTTTCTCCAGCCCACCGTGTTCGCGGACGTGAAGCCGTCGGCGCGCATCGCGCAGGAAGAGATCTTCGGCCCGGTGCTCGCGGTGATCCGGGCGCGCTCCTTCGAGGAGGCCGTGGAGATCGCGAACGGAACGATCTACGGGCTGACCGGCGCCTACTACAGCCGCGACCGCGCGAAGGTCGAGGAAGCGAAGCGGCGCCTCTACGTGGGGAACCTCTACCTGAATCGCAAATGCACGGGCGCCCTGGTGGGGATCCACCCCTTCGGCGGATTCAACATGAGCGGCACCGACTCGAAAGCGGGCGGCCGCGATTACCTGGGGCTCTTCCTCCAGGCGAAGTCGATCGCCGAGTACACGGGGTCGTAACCGAGAAGATTCTCGCGTGAACCGCGGTTGACGGAGCGCGGCGCCCGGGGCCGCGCTCCACGCGCCTCGCCGCAGCCGCAAATGAAACCGCAATCGCGCCTTCGCTGAATGACCGCGCCTCCTTCTCCCTCCGGCACGACTCTCGCCAAGCGTGATTTGTCTCCACGTCACGCCCCGTCGCGTCCATCCGGAGGTGATGCCGATGTCCCGTTCCGCGTCTTCGCTCGTGCTCGTAGCGCTCCTGCTCCTCACCGGCACGCCCGCCCGGGCGGGTGTGCTCTCGCTCTCCGTCGTCTCGGGAATGACCGATCTGCTCGGCGGGGCGGAGGTCGCCGATCCCGTCGGCCAGGAGAGTCTCTCCGGTTCGACCCTCGCGCAGCTCGGCGCGCCCCTCCTGTTCGATCCCGAGATGGACCTCCTGACCAGCCTCACGGTGCGCGTGATGAACACCTCCAGCGCCGCGGTGCTCTTTCCGGAGTTTCTCCCGGGCGTCTCGGTGCTGAGCGGGCTCAACTCCATCCCCGGCTATTCCTCGAAGCTCAACGTGGGGGCCGGGGGATCGGCCGGGAAGACGGGCCTTCCCGGGGCGGACGGCGCGATCAGCCGCACGGTGCTCGACACCGCGTACGATCTCGTCGTGGAAGGGACCCCGGGAACGATCTCCAACGGCGGGGCGGGCGCCGCCGGAACCGCGGTCGCGGAGAACTGGATCGCGCTCCAGGGAGCCTCGGGAGACGCGCTCTCGAGCTACCTCGCGGGCAGGGTCCTGAATCCGGGGGAGTGGATCGATGTTCCGGGGTTCGCGACCATCACCGCGTTCCATCGCGCGGTCGACGACGCGAGGTTCGCCTTCGGATTCGACCTTCCGACGTTCAGCTCGGGAGGAGTCTCGGTGACGACCGGCGCGTGGACGGGGAGCTGCTCGGGGCCGAGAGCCGAGGGGCCGCCGCCCGTCACCCCTCCGTCCGCGGTCCCCGAGCCGGCCAGCCTGACGCTGCTCCTGGGGGGTCTAGCGGTGGGTGCGGCTCGCCGCCGGCTCGCCCGACCGCGCGAGTAGGCCGGCCAGGATGTCGCGCGCGTACGAGGGCAGCGTGTCGTCGCGCGCCCCCATGACCACGATGCGGTCCCCGCGGCGGGCGCCTTCGATCAGCTCGCGAAGCGCCTCCTCGCGGGAGGGGAAGACGCGAGCCGCGATCCCCGCGCGGCGCAGGGGCTCGGCGATGTCCTCGGAGCGGATGGTGCGTTCGGCGGTTCCGCCCGCGTCGTAGATGGGCGCGAGGAGAAGTTGATCCTGGGGCCGGAGCACGTCGCGGAACGTTCCGATCAGCTCGTCGCGGAAGAACCGGGTGGGCCCGTAGCCATGGGGCTGGTAGTAGATCCGGAGCGAGCCGCCGGGGCGGAGCGCCTCGACCGCCATGCGGATCTTCACCGGGTTGTGCGCGAAGTCATCGTACACGTCGACGCCTTCCGCGGCGCCGATCCGCTCCAGCCTCCGGCGGACCCCGCCGAAGCGCTGGAGCGACCCGGCCGCCTGGGCGACGGGGATGCCCGCCGCGTGGGCCGCGCCGATCGCGAGCATCGCGTTCTGGACCGTGAGGATCCCCGGGAAGGGAACGCGGGCCTGCGTTCCCTCGATCTCGAAGCGGACGCCGTTGGGCGTGAGGCGGACGGATCGCGCCCAGAGGTCGGGCGTGAACCAGACGGGATCCCCCTCGACGGCCACGGTCAGGAACGAAAGATTAGCCGGGCGCGGCACCTCCTTCAGCGCGGGGTCGCCGACGTGCACCACGGCTCGCTCCTTCGTCTGCGCGAGGAGCCGTCCGAACATCTCCCGCGTGACGTCGACCTCCTTGTGGTCCCGCGTCAGGTTGGTCAGGACCGCGATCGCGGGGGCGAACTCGGCCACGCTGCCGTCGCTCTCGTCGGTCTCGATCACCAGCCAGTCGCTCCCGCCGACCCGGAGGCTGCCGGGGGGAACGGAGCCCAGGAGATCCACGGTCGCCCCGCCGCCCAGGAACGAGGGATCGAAGCCCGCCTCGAGCAGGATGTGCGCGACCATGGCGGTCACGGTGGACTTGCCGCTGGTGCCCGCGATCGCGATGGCGCGACGCTCGGAGGCGAGCTTGGCCAGGAAGGAGCCGCGTCGAATCCGGGTGACGCCCAGCTCTCCCGCGCGGACGTAGTCGGGGTTCGTGGACTCGACCGCGGTGGAGTGGACCAGCGCGTCCAGGTCCGAGGTGACCCCCGAGCCGTCCTGCGGCACCAGGGTCACACCGGCTTCGTGGAGGGCGTCGAACACGGGGAGGGCCAGCCCGCGGTCCAGGTTTCGGTCGGAGCCGCTTACCGTAGCGCCCAGGAGGGAGACGAATTGAGCCAGCGGCGCCATGCCGCTTCCGCCGACGCCGCTGAAGTGGTACCGCTTGTCCGAGAGGGAATTCACGCGGCAAGTTTCGCTTGGCCATGAGATGACGTCAACACCGGCGTGCCCGCTTGACGTGGCGCATTGATGCCGTTAACTTCATCCGCGCGGAGAAGATGGGGCTGTAGCTCAATTGGGAGAGCGCTTGACTGGCAGTCAAGAGGTAGCGAGTTCGATCCTCGCCAGCTCCACCACTTTACGGGAACGGGTGTAGGGCAGCTGTAGTAGAGCGCCGCCGTGG
>DASQBE010000210.1:0-9482 GCA_035635355.1 Binatia bacterium
CCCCTATTCGGAGGGCCTCACGCTCGCGCAGCTCGAGGCGGAGCATATACGCCGGGTCCTGGCTCACACCGCCGGCAATACCACGAAGGCGGCCAAGAGCCTCGGAATTTCGCGCTCGACTCTCTGGCGTAAAATGAGAGAATACGGTCTGTAGCGTTCTGATATGGAACAATAAAGCGTTCTATTATGAGACGAACGATCGCGCCGAGCTTGGGCTTAGAGATGGTCGTTTGTTCAGTAAACATCTACATATCAATGGCTTGATAGCATTGATCTCTTCCTGGCATGCGCCCTGCATTGAGGCCAGATCAAGAATCGCAGCTTTTCCAGCCTGGCAAAGGGCGCATACTCAAGGGGAGGAACGAGAGATGAAATCAGTCGTACGTTGGAATCCCGCGCAGGATGAGTTCCATCGGGTCATGCAGGACGTTTTCGGCCGAAGCTTCCGGACGGAAGACACGGGCGCGGTCCTCTGGCAGCCCCCGGTGGATATCGAGGAGCAGCCGGACCAGTACACGCTGCACCTGGAGTTGCCCGGCATGAGGCTCGAGGACATCAAGATCACGATCGAGGACAACCGGCTCGTGGTCCGCGGCGAGAAGTCACGGACCGTGGAGCAGAAGAACGCGACGTACCACCGCCTCGAGCGGGTCTACGGAACGTTCGAGCGCTCGTTCACGCTGTCCCACGCGGTCAAGTCGGAGAAGATCGAGGCGACGTACCGGGATGGGGTCCTCGAAGTCGCGGTTCCGAAGGCCGAAGAGGCCAAGGCGCGCGAGATCCAAATCAAGACGGCTCACTAGGCAAATCCACGGAGCGGAGGGACCCGATCGGTCCCTCCGCCCAGCGCTACGGAGGGAAGCATGGCAAAGATGATCGGTATCGACCTCGGCACGACGAATTCGTGCGTGGCCGTGATGGAGGGCGGGGAGCCCCATGTGATCCCCAACGCCGAGGGCGCCCGCACCACTCCCTCCGTGGTCGCGTTCACGAAGAGTGGGGAGCGGCTGGTGGGCCAGGTCGCGAAGCGGCAGGCCATCACCAACCCCCAGAATACGATCTATTCCATCAAGCGTTTCATGGGGCGGAAGTTCGCCGAGATCGCCGAAGAGGCGAAGAACGTTCCGTACGTCGTGAAGGAAGGAAAGAACGGCGAGGCGGTCATCCAGGTCGGAGACCGCACGTACACGCCGCCCGAGATCTCCGCCATGATCCTCCAGAAGATGAAGGAGACGGCGGAAGCCTATCTCGGCGAGAAGGTGACGGATGCGGTCATCACCGTCCCGGCCTACTTCAACGACAACCAGCGCCAGGCCACGAAGGACGCCGGGCGGATCGCGGGTCTCGACGTGAAGCGCATCATCAACGAGCCCACCGCGGCCGCGTTGGCATACGGCCTGGACAAGAAGAAGGACGAGAAGATCGCCGTGTTCGACCTGGGCGGCGGCACGTACGACATCTCGGTCCTGGAGCTGGGCGAGGGCGTGTTCGAGGTGAAGTCGACCAACGGCGACACGCACCTGGGCGGCGATGACTTCGACAAGCGTGTCATCGACTGGCTGGCGGACGAGTTCAAGAAGCAGGAGGGCGTGGACTTGAGAAGGGATCCCATGGCGCTCCAGCGCCTGAAGGAGGCGGCGGAGAAAGCCAAGATCGAGCTCAGCTCGGCGCTCCAGACCGACGTCAACCTGCCCTTCATCACGGCGGACGCGAGCGGGCCGAAGCATCTCAACGTCACCCTCACGCGCGCCAAGTTCGAGCAGCTGGTGGAGGATCTCATCCAGCGGACCATTCCACCGATGGATCGCGCGCTGAAGGACGCGGGCTTGAAGCAAGCCGAGGTGGACGAGGTCATCCTGGTCGGTGGCGCGACCCGGACCCCCAAGGTCCAGGACGTCGTCCAGAAATTCTTCGGGAAGGATCCCCACAAGGGCGTGAACCCCGACGAGGTCGTCGCGGTGGGCGCCGCGATCCAGGGCGGCGTGCTGGCCGGCGACGTCAAGGACGTGCTCCTGCTCGACGTGACCCCGTTGTCGCTCGGGCTCGAGACCCTGGGCGGGGTGACGACGCACCTGATCGAGCGCAACACGACCATTCCGACCCGGAAGACGGAGACGTTCTCCACGGCCTCGGACAGTCAGACGACGGTGGAGATCCACGTGCTCCAGGGCGAGCGGCCCATGGCCGTCGACAACAAGACGATCGGGCGATTCCAGCTCGCGGGGCTTCCCTCGGCACCGCGCGGCGTGCCGCAGATCGAGGTGACGTTCGACATCGACGCGAACGGAATCCTGAACGTCTCGGCGCGGGACAAGGCGACCGGCAAGGAGCAGAAGGTTCGCATCGAGGCGACCGGCGGTCTGTCCGAGGCTGAGATCAAGCGGATGGTCACCGATGCCGAATCGCACGCCGACGAGGACAAGAAGCGCCGGGAGGCGATCGAGGCCAAGAATCGGGGCGAGCAGCTTTCCTACGAGACCGAGAAGAACCTCCGCGAGATGGGCGAGAAGATCGATTCCGAGTCGAAGGCCCGCCTGGACGGCGCGCTCGGGAAGCTGAAAGAGGCGGTCCAGCGCGAGAACACCGAGGACATCCGCTCCGCGAGCGAGGCCTTGACGCAGCTCTGGAACGAGGTCTCGAGCAAGCTCTACCAGGAGGCCTCAGCGTCCGGGGCCGGGGCGGGCGGGCCGGGGCCGGGCGAGCCGCAGGGTGAGCCGCAGGCGGCGCCCGGCGATGGGAAGAAAGAGGGCGGGGACGGCGAAATCGACGCGGATTATGAGGTCGTGAAGTGATTCCACGGAACCGAAATCGGGTTCCGGTGATCTAACCCGAGAGCAGAGGGGTGGACCCACGCCCTCCGTTTGCTGGATAGACAGACCGCCCCGGGAGGGAGACCTCCTGGGGCGCGCCTGCTCCCGGACCCCACAGAGGCGCCCATTCATGCGACCCATCCGATTTCTCGTAGCGATCGCGCTGCTCGGCTCTGTACCTTTTTCCGCGGCGTACGCGGCGGCCAGGGGAGGCCAGACGAAAATGGAAAAGACCACGACGGTGGAGAAGGCCACGTTCGCCGCCGGCTGCTTCTGGGGCGTCGAGGCCGCCTTCAGGCAGATTCACGGCGTCGTATCGACCGAGGTCGGATACACGGGCGGCCGCACCGCCAAACCGTCCTATGAGGACGTGTGCACGGACCGGACGGGCCACGCCGAGGCGGTCGAGGTGACGTACGATCCTTCGCGCGTCCGCTACGAGGATCTGCTGGACGTCTTCTGGAAGAACCACGATCCCACGACATCCAACCGGCAGGGCCCCGACGTGGGCGAGCAGTATCGCTCCGCCATCTTCTTCCACTCCGCCGCACAGGAAGCCGCGGCCAAAGCGTCGAAGGCGCGCCTGGAATCGGAGCATCGCTTCCGGCGCCCCATCGTGACCCAGATCGTGGCGGCGGGTCCCTTCTACCGCGCCGAGGAGTACCACCAGCAATACCTCGAGAAGCGCGGCCTCTCGGTCTGCCACATCAAGTAAATCCTCCCCCGGCGGGCTCGGGAAGCGCTACTCTGAGCCCGCCGGTTCGGAAGGCCGGACATGGAGGTGTCGATGCCGGTCGAAATACGGGAGGTGACCTCCGGGCGTGACCTAGGCAGGTTCATCCGCTTCCCGTTCCAGCTCTACAGGGACAATGACTGCTGGGTGCCGCCTCTGCACTTCGACGAGCGAAGCACCCTGAGCCGCGACAAGAACCCCGCGTTCGATTTCTGCGAAGCGAAGTACTGGCTGGCCTACCGAGACGGCAAGATCGTCGGCCGCGTGGCCGGGATCATCAATCGCACCTTCGTGGAAACCTGGAATCAGCGTTACGCCCGCTTCGGCTGGATCGACTTCGTGGACGATCGCGAGGTCTCCGCGGCGCTCCTTCGCCAGGTCGAGGCCTGGGCCCTGTCCCAAGGCATGCAGGCCGTCCACGGCCCCCTCGGATTCACCGACATGGACCGCGAGGGAATGCTGGTCGAGGGATTCCACGAGCTGGGCACGATGGCGACCATGTACAACTTCCCGTACTACCCCGAGCACATGGAAGAGCAGGGGTACCAGAAGGACGTGGATTGGGTGGAGTACGAGGTCCGCACGCCCGACTCCATTCCCGAGCGGGCCCGGCAGGTCTCGCACCGCGTTCTGGAGCGAAGGAAGCTGCGGATCCTGGACGCGCGGAAGCCCAAGGACTTCCTTCCCTACGCCCGCGACATCTTCGACGTCATCAACCGCGCCTACGGGAACCTGTATGGTTTCGTCCCGCTGACGGACCGGCAGATCGAGTTCTACACCAAGCAGTACTTCCCGAACGTGGTGGCGGACTACGTGAAGATCCTCCTCGACCCGGAGGGGCGTCCCGCGGGCTTCGTGATCGCGATGCCGTCCCTCTCTCGCGCCCTCCAGAAGGCGAAGGGGCGACTCTTCCCGTTCGGCGTCTTCCACCTGTTGCACGCGCTTCGGAAGCCCAAGCAGATCGATCTTCTGATCGGCGCCATACGCCCGGACTTCCAGGGAAGCGGCGCCGACGCGCTCCTCATCACGGAGCTGGCGGCCACGCTCATCCAGAACGGGGTCGTGTCCGCCGAGTCGAATCCCGAGCTGGAGGAGAACCTCCTCGTGCAGGGTCACTGGCGGCACTTCAGCGCGCGCCAGCACAAGAGGCGGCGCTGCTACATCAAGCGGCTCGGGAACGTGGCGGCGGAAGGAAACGGCTCGCGCGTGGGGCGGGGTTCCGGCGAGGGGAACGGGGACGCGAGGCAAAGCGGCCCCACGCTCGCGGCCCGGTAAGGGGCTTGGAGGGCGAGGCCGCGATTCTTCGTTCAGTCTCCTTCGTGATGCCCGCCGCCCGAGAAGCGGAAGGCCAATCCCAGCGACATATCCCAGAAGTCGGGATTGAATTTGTTGGGGATGGTGACCGTCTCCTGATTCTCCAGCCAGGTATAGCGGCCATTCAAATCAAGCCCGACCGCGCTCGCGAGGGGGACCCGCACGCCGGCCGAGGCATGCACACCGAACTTCTGATGGGTCTCGTCGGGTAGCGTCGAGGGTGCGTTGTAGTCGAGCGTCGTGTGATACCAGCCCACGCCGCCGCCCGCGTACAGCACCCGCAGCGGCGTCAGGTAGAGCGAGGCGGTGACGGGCCACATGCGCTCCGTGAGCTGTCCGCCGAGCTCATCCTGCTTGCGATACTGCCCCTTCAGCTCGATATCCAGAACGCTTGGAATCATGCTGCCCCGGAGCGCCAGCCCCAGCTCCGACTTCGCGGCGTCGGTGTCCACCGATCGGGTGAGTCCTACAGAGGGAATGATCTCCGTGGAGGCCTGCGCCTTCACCGCCGCGCACAGGACGAGCGCCGCGAGAGATCCGATGACCAGGGCGACGAATAGATTTCTATTCCTATCGAGTCTCATGCTGCCTCCTATCGGTCTCGAGAAAACAACCGACGGGAGATGCTATCCAGGATCGTGCCAGCCTCGCGACCTCGGCGGCATCTCACGCAGGGAGCGCGCCCTACGTTCACCAGTCGCGCAGCTTCCGTCCCGCGCGGAACACCCTGTTCCACAATGGTTGAAAAAGTTGCTTCGCGAGCGATCCTCTTCCGGCTCTAAGTCACGCAGGGACAGTGAGGATTGATGCATTTCCATGGGCGGTGGGCCATGGCACGGGGCTTGATAGGCAAGGAGCCGTGAGGGCGGGGAACGGTTTCACAGAGTGCTCCTTGGAGGGATCCGCAACCATGACTGTGCTACCGCGTCCCCGCCCGCTTCCACTGTAGGGGTTGTAGGGGGAGGTCCGGTCTGGCCTACAGGGGCTGAGCTCGGGCGTGAACCCGCGCTCCGGCCGGCCACCCCCTGATCTTGCAGCAGCCCGCTCCACCGAGCGAGGCACGAGGGTCCGCTTCCACCTGGAGGACGAGGTGAGGAGCGGACTTTCTGTTTGTGCTCCGCTTACCAGCCCGCCTTCCCGCAGCGGTACGTGGAGAAGTGGGGGAGCGGGGCATCGCTGCTCATCGTGGTCCCGTCGTTCACGCACGGGATGACCTTCCAGGTCTGCGTGCTCGGATCCCACCACTGCATCGTGAAGTCGCGAACCTCGTCCGCGCTCTGAAGCCGGCACGAGAGGGTGACCGGCACGCGGAAGGAATTGAGGAGCGAGGGGAAGATGCCCAGCTCGCAGCTCCGGACGCTCGGATCCGGCACGGTGACCGAGACGAGACCGATGCCCGAGAAGGAGCCTGCGGGAATCTTGACGGTCCAATCCCCGTTTCGGATGACGCCGCCGAGGAGCCCGTTGACGGTGCCGGTCACGACCTTGGCGGTCGCGGAGAGGAGGCCGGCATTGGCCGCGCCGGGACCCGCCGAAAAGGCCTGCTCTTGGCCGGCCGGTTGCTCGGGTGATAGGGGGGACTTCGAGCACCCGACGAACAACAGGAGAAAGGCCAGGATCGTCAACAGGCCCAGGTACGGTCGAAGGGACATTCTCACGAGAGGTACCTCCAGCTCGATGAATGGGTTATGCGTGTCGGCCCGGCGCCAGGCTTCTTCTTCGCCGCGCCGATGTGGGGGTTCCAAATGCAGCGCACGTGCCGCGGAGCGCATTTGTGGGAATGCAATGTGCCCTGCGCGCGGC
The DNA here is from genome assembly GCA_035635355.1 of Binatia bacterium. Lineage (GTDB taxonomy): Bacteria > Eisenbacteria > RBG-16-71-46 > SZUA-252 > SZUA-252 > WS-7. Next base: position 6,661 of record DASQBE010000210.1, read on the forward strand.
GCCCGCATCTGACGATGGAGCGGGGATCTGGTGGATAGGCGAAGGACAACCCGGGCGGAAGTGCAAAAAAACGGCGCAGAAAATCCGGTTCGCGGGGGTATTCTCACTCAAATGTGGGCCATTTCCCGCCCTCGTGCACCTCACCGGTAAAGGAAACCCGACCATGTCCAAAGCGTCCCTCGCTTTCGCGGCACTCCTGCTGATTCCCACGCTCGGGACCTCCTCCACCGAACAGGCCCCGGCCAAGCCGAGCATCACGGCCACGCAGTTCGTGAGGTCCTACATCAAGGCCATGAACCGCGCCGACGTGGGCTCCATGATGAAGATGTTCAGCAAGGGCACGGGTGTGACCTCGATCGGAGATGGGACGATCAGTCATGGATGGCACTCCATCCAGACCGACGCGCAGCAGTTCGTGGGCCGGCAGGGCACGTTCAAGTTCTCGGTGGGGTCGGTCGAGGTGACGCCCCTGGGTCCCGGCTATGTGCTGGCGGTCGCGCCCCTCACCGTGCAAACGCTCGGTCAGGACGAGGACGTCGAGGTGCCCGCCGCGATGACCATCGTGCTTCAGCGCGAGGGGTCGTCCTGGAAGGTGATCCACGAGCATTGGAGCAGCAAGGATTCGGACAGCTCGGACGGAGACGATCAGGGGGACGATGACGGGGACGGCGACAGCTTCGACGGTCCGGGTTCTTCCGACCACGATACGCACGCGAATCTCACGTCGGCCACGCTGCCTCCGCCCGCGCCGCGGGCCGGGATCTGACCGCGCGGTAGCGCTCGCCCTTCTCGCGGTGGTCGCGGCGGCGGCGCTCGGAGGCTGCGCACCGAATGCCTCGAAGATGACCGCACGCCCCCTATCCCAAGTTCTGAAATCCCACACGGCGGAGCTGATGTCCATTCCGGGGGTGGTCGGGACCGGAGAGGGCGCTGCTTCAGGCCCTGGCTCCGGCGGGTCTGTGATCCTGGTGCTCGTTTCGAGCCGCACCCCCGAGGTGAGCTCCCGGGTCCCGAAGCAGCTCGAGGGCTATCCGGTCGCGGTGCGCGTCGTCGGCGAGGTGCGAAAACTCGACGGGCGGTGATTCGGTCGGGGCGGCCGCCGGGGGGTCAATATTTCTCCCCGGGCACTGTTAACACCAAGTGGTGTCATCGCCCGGGAGGATATACTCGTCCCCGCCGGTTAGAAATCCCTCGCGCCCCTGCCACCCTCCCCGCTGAGACCTCACGGATGACCTGGAAAGAAATCGAGGACTTCGAGAACGGATTCTGTCCTGCCCGATACGACGTATACAACCTCTGGGGGATGGCGGGAGTCAGCTCGCGAACCCTTCACTATTACGTCCACCGCCGTCTGATTCAACCCGCGATCGGTTCGGGCACCGCGGCCCGTTACACCTACGAGCACGTCGTCCGTTTGAGAGTGATTCGGATACTCAAGAAGCGGCGTATGACGCTCCGTGAGATCGGAATTTTTCTCGACGGATTCACGCTGCGCGAGCTCTATTCGATCGCCGAGGGTCTCGATCCCATGAAGGCCATCCGCAGTGTGCGACGGGGCCTTCTCCGACCTGGGGGGTCGCGTCCACACGGTTCCGAGCCATTCTTTCGGGTGATCATCACGACCGGGATCGAGATCCACGTCTCCCCGGAGTACCACGCCCGCGCGGTCGCACGGTCTTCAGACCTGATCGAGGCAATCGCGGAAATCCTGGATGTCGTGTGAGAATGTGAAGAGAAAACGCCCCGCGGCTGTCGGCTCCGCGGGGCGATGAACAACACGAGGCGAAGCCTCGCGATCTACTTCCCGACCTTGGCCCCTACGCCCACCCCCATGCTGGTGGCGGCCCCGGTGCCCGTGTGGCCGGCCTTCACGTTCGCTCCCAGGCCCGCGTGGGTGCTGGCCTGCGTCGATCCGCTATGGATCATCGCCGTCTTCCCGTCGGTCTTGACGGTGCCGTGGGCCACCTTGCCCTCGCTCATGACGGCGGACACGACGTCACCGACGCGAAGGTTCATCCCCTGGGCGATCTGCCCCCAGCCCATCCCATCCTTCCGGAGCGTGAAGATCTGGTCCATGGTCACGGGGGTCTTCGAATTCGCGATCAGGGTGTGCGCGATGATCACTTCGCCCAGACCGCCTCCGAACTGGGTTGCCTCCGCCGCCAATGCCTCGCCGGTCATGCCGAATTCTGGCGCGACCCGACCCGCTGCTCCCACCTCTCCCTTCGCCTTGGCGTCCGCATTGATCTTCCCCGAGACTCCCGAAAGCCTCTTGTCCACAGTCCCCCGCGCCTTCGCGGAAGCGTGTTTCGCTCGATCGCGGATGGCCTGGACCGTCGCGTCCGTCGACGGAGCCTGCGTCTCGACGGCCGCTCCCGAGTGGACCTTGGCGGAAGCGGCGCCGGACGCCGCGGCATCCTTGCCCTGGGCCGACGCGAATCCCACGGAAACGAGAAGCAACAAGCCGCCGAGTAGAACGCCTTGAATCGCTTTCATCGATACCTCCGGTTCGTTCGCCGGCCGATCATCGAATCGAGAATCGGATGCCGACCAGGCCGGCTGCGGTGACGTCGCTGCTGCTTCGAGTTTGACTGGAGCCTTTGTTCCCTTTACCCAAATCGACGGGGAGGGGTAGACCTCCCAAGGCTCCTCCGCCGGAAGGGCCGGCCGTGGTCGTCGTCGTGAGGTTTCGGCCGACATCGACCTCTCCCAGGAACGTCACGCGTGACATGGGGTGCCATGTCCCGGACAGGGCCGCTTGGGTCGTTGTCGCGTCACCGTTCCATCTACCATACGAAGATCCGATCTGTCCGGTGACCCCC
>DASQBE010000211.1:0-3333 GCA_035635355.1 Binatia bacterium
GAACCTCGACGCCTTGAGCCTGAACCGGTTCGCCGCCGGAGCCGTGGTGGAGGAGACCAACGTCATCTGAGCTGGAAAAGCTGCTCCATCCCTCGGCGCTCTACCGCGATTTCCTGACCGCGCCCGAGCGGGTGCGGCCTTTCTACCCCGTCGATTTCCGCGATCCCGTCGCCTGCCTGCGCGCGGCCACGTCGCGCGACTACCCGGCGTCCCGCCGGGCGGCGGTCGCCTCGATCCTGCGTCGCCAGGCGGAGTCCTGGGGGCTGCTCGAGGCGTCCCGCGAGAGCCTCGAGCGGTTCGCCCGGCCCGACACGATCGTCGTGGTCTCGGGGCAACAGCCCGGTCTCTTCGGCGGGCCGCTCTACACGCTCTACAAGACGATCACGGGAATCGCGTTCGCCCGCGAGCTGGAGCGGGCCACCGGGCGCCCGGTCGTACCCATCTTCTGGGTCGCCTCGGACGACCACGACTTCGAGGAGTCCCGCCGCGCCTTTCTCGGGGACGGGGGCTCGACCATCACGGAGGTGGCGTATCCGCTGGAGGCGGCGCCTCGAGGCGTGTCGCTCGCGAGGGTGCGCCTCGGCCCTCCGATCGAGGATGTGATCCGCCAGACACTCGAGGCGCTGGGGGTGGGCGCATTTCGCGGGGACGTGGTCGATCGCCTGCTGGACGCTTACACGCCCGGGCGCGGCTGGACCGAGGCGTTCGCCAGGCTCGCGGGCGGATGGGTCGCCCCCTGGGGGGCGCTGGTCTTCGATCCGGCCGACCCCGAGGCCAAGCGCCTCGCGCTTCCGATCTTCGAGCGCGAGATCGAGCTCCACGGGCGCACCGCCGAGGCGGCGCGCGCGAGAGGGGAAGAGCTCCAGGCTCGCGGTTACCACGCGCAGATCGCGCGGAGCGGACAGGAGCTGAACCTCTTCTGGCACGGCGAGGCTCGTGAGGCGCTGAGGCTCAGCCGGGACGGCGCCCTCCGTCTCGCGGAGAGCGGGCGGGAGATCGAGAATCGCGACCTACTCTTAAAGCTGCGCGAGCGCCCGGAGGACGCGAGCCCGGGGGTGCTGCTGCGCCCCATCATGCAGGACTACCTCCTCCCGACGGCCGCGTATGTCGGCGGCCCGTCCGAAGTGGCCTACTGGGCCCAGGTGTACGCGCTGTATCCTCTCTTCGAGATGAACCCGCCGGCCATCGTGCCGCGGGGCGGCGCGACGATCCTGGAGCCGAAGATCGCCAAGGTCCTCGAGCGCATGGGCATTCCTTGGGACGCGCTCGCGGGGGACGTGGAGGCGGTGATCCGCGACACGCTCGCGGGACTTCTCCCGGTGGATTTCCCCACGCTCTTCGAGAAGGAGCGCGCGGGGTGGATCGAGAGCATGAGGCGCATCGAGGGCGCCGTGACCTCGTTCGATCCCTCGCTCAAGGCGGCCGCCGAGTCCGCGACGGGGAGGATGGTCCACGAGGGGCAGGTCCTCGAGAAGAAGCTGATGCAGGTGTGGAAGCGGCGGCACGAGGAATTGGTCCAGAAGATCAGGCGGGCGCGGGAGAGCCTCTTCCCGGGCGGCGTGTTGCAAGAACGCAAGCTCTCGGTGCTGGGCTACGCGGCCGAGCACGGGCCGGCCCTCTTCGAGGAATTCCGCGGCAAGATACGGGAGCCGGGCGCCCATGTGCTCGTGACCCCGGGAGGAGCATCGTGAAGATCGGAATCACCTGTTACCCGACGCACGGCGGATCCGGCGTCGTCGCGACCGAGCTGGGGATGGAGCTGGCGCGGCGGGGCCATGAAGTCCATTTCATCTCCTACGCGCTTCCGTTCCGCCTCAAGCAGTTCCAGGACAATGTGGTGTTCCACGAGGTGCAGATGCTGGCGTACCCGCTCTTCCAGTATCCGCCCTACACCCTGGCGCTGGCGGCGAAGCTGGCGGAGGTCGCGGACGAATACCAGCTCGACGTGCTCCACGCGCACTACGCCGTGCCGCACGCGGTCTGCGCCTATCTGGCGCGGCAGGTCGCGAAATCCAACAAGCTCAAGATCGTCACCACGCTCCACGGCACCGACATCACGCTCGTGGGCGGCGACCCCTCGTTCCGCCCGCTGACCCGCTTCGGCATCGAGCAGAGCGACGGCGTGACCGCGGTCTCGCGCTACCTTCGCGAGAAGACGCTGGAGGTGTTCGATATCCAGACTCCGATCGAGGTCATCCCCAATTTCGTGGACACGACCCGGTTCGCGCCGCGCACGGCGCAATCCTGCTCCAAGGACCAGTTCGTGAAGAAGGGCGAGCGCCTGCTTCTGCACATCTCGAACTTCCGTCCCAGCAAGTGCGTCACGGACGTCGTGCGCGTCTTCGCTGCGGTGCGGCGCGAGGTCCCGAGCCGGCTTCTCCTGGTGGGCGATGGGCCCGAGCGCGTGCCGTCCCGCGAGGTGGCCGACGAGCTGGGCGTGACGAAGTGGGTTCGATGGCTGGGGCAGCTGGACGACGTGGAGGGGGTCATGGGTTGCGCGGACCTCTTCATCCTGCCGAGCCGGAACGAGAGCTTCGGACTGGCCGCCCTCGAGGCGATGTCGTCCGGGGTGCCCGTGATCGCGACGGCGGCCGAGGGATTGCCCGAATTGGTGCGCAACGGCGAGACCGGGTATCTCCTGGCGGTGGGGGACGTGGAGGGCATGGCGCGCCGGTCCATCGAGGTCCTCTCGGACGCGAAGCGGCATGCGGCGATGTCGGAGGTGTCGCGCCGCGTGGCGATCGAGACCTACAACGTCGAGAAGATCATTCCCACCTACGAGGAGTTCTACGGGCGCGTGCTCGGGCATCCGGTGCGGGTGCCCCAGCCGTTCACGCCGCCCGACGCGCTGGCGTAGGGGGGCCTCAGAGGCGCGGGCTAGCGACGCGTGAAGAATACCCTCGTGGGCGTGGGCGACACGAGGATGTCGAAGCTGGAGTCGTTCAACGCTTCTACCGCGTGAATGAATCCCTCGAGGGGCGGGGTGTACGAGGACGCAGTCACGGAGTAGACATCGTTGGGATTGACCACGAGCAGGAATTCACCCCCAGAGCCCGCCGTTTCAAATCCGTACCCGGTGTTCCCGGAGGCGTAGACATCGGCGCCCGGCACCGGCTGCCCCGTGTCGGCCCGCCTCACGACTCCGCTCCAGGTCACGCCGGACAAGTCGAAATCCCTCGTTTGCGGGGCCGCAACGGTCGTCTGCGGGAACTGACGGGAGGCAATGTAGGAATTGAGATAGCCGGGTTGCACGTACCACCTGTAATCCCCCGTAGGGATATAGAGGAGGTACGCGCCGTTCGCGGCGGCTACCGCGTCCGACCGCGCGCGCAG
>DASQBE010000212.1:0-16340 GCA_035635355.1 Binatia bacterium
TCGGTGGGGTCGTTCATCGGGCGGACGCAGTACCGGCTCACATCCGAATCGATCGAGGTCCGCACGCTGGGCGTGTCCCGGGCGCGGCCCTGGGGGGAAATGCGGCGCGCGACCCTCGATCGGGGTGGAATCTTCCTGAGCCCGTTCGAGAAGCGGAGCTGGCTCGAGGCGTACCGCGGCGTGAGGCTGCCGTTCGGAGGGAATCGAGATCAAGTCCTGGCGTTTGTGGAAACGAAGCTCCCCGTCACCGTCGAAGCCGGAGGGGGAGAGCCGGGCCGCCGCGGCAAAGGGCGGCGCGCTTCCGGGCCTGTCGCCGGAGGATGAGGCGCTCCTGGACCGCCTGGCCCAGCTCACGGTGCGTCATCGGATGACGGTGCCGGCGATCTTTTTTCTCGAGAGCATGAAGCCCCTCTCCTTCGTGGGGAGCCAGGCGATGCATTTCTTCGAGCCGATCGTTCACGCGTTTCTCCCCGTGCGCGATTACGAGCGGTTCGCGCTCCTGATGGAGCGCCGGGAGAATCTCGAGGCGCTGCTGGTGAAGATCGAGTCGCGCGACGACCTGGACCGCCAAGAGGAGAAGGAGCGGCGCGATCGCGACCGCTCGGAGCGCGACGCGCGCAAGCAACGGAAGGGAGTTTCGTGAGCACGATCGATCCCGAGAAACTGAACTCGATCCTGGCGACGGACTGCGGCAGCACCACCACCAAGGCGATCCTGATCGAGCGCCGCGGCACGGAGTACCGCCTCATCGTCCGCGGCGAGGCGCCCACGACGGTGGAGGCGCCCTTCGAGGACGTGACCCGCGGCGTGCTGAACGCCATCATGGAGGTCGAGGAGCTGGCCGGGAGGAAGATCCTGGACGGCGAGCGCATCATCACCCCCCAGAAGGGGAACGAGGGGGTGGACCTCTACATCTCCACGTCCAGTGCGGGCGGCGGGCTCCAGATGATGGTCTCGGGGGTGGTCAAGAGCATGACCGGCGAGAGCGCGCAGCGCGCGGCCCTGGGCGCGGGCGCGATCGTGATGGACGTGATCGCGAGCAACGACGGCCGGCTCCCGCACGAGAAGATCAAGCGCATCCGCCATTTGAGGCCCGACATGATCCTCCTCTCGGGCGGCATCGACGGCGGAACGACGTCGCACGTGGCGGAGATGGCGGAGCTCCTGGCCGCGGCGGATCCCAAGGCGCGGCTGGGGGCGGGTTACGAGCTGCCGGTCATCTACGCCGGGAACAAGAACGCGATCGACATCGTGAAGGAACGGCTGGGGAAGAAGGTCGCGCTGGTCATCACCGAGAACTTGAGGCCGGTCCTGGAGCGGGAGAACCTCGGCCCCGCGCGCGACAAGATCCACGATCTGTTCATGGAGCACGTCATGGCGCACGCGCCCGGGTACAAGAAGCTCATGACCTGGACGCCGGTTCCGATCATGCCCACGCCCGGCGCGGTGGGCCTCATCATCGAGACGATCGCGCGCGAGGAGAAGATCCAGGTGATCGGCGTGGACATCGGGGGAGCGACCACCGATGTCTTCTCCGTGTTCCAGGGGGTCTTCAACCGGACCGTGAGCGCGAACCTGGGCATGAGCTACAGCGTCAGCAACGTTCTGGCCGAGACCGGGCTCGCCAACATCATGCGATGGGTTCCGTTCAGCATCGAGGAGCGCGACCTCCGCAACCGAATCAAGAACAAGATGATCCGCCCCACGACCATTCCCCAGTCTCTCGAGGAGCTGATCATCGAGCAGGCCATCTCGCGCGAGGCGCTCCGGCTCGCCTTCGAGCAGCACAAGTCGCTGGCGGTGGGGCTGAAGGGGGTGCAGCAGGAGCGCACCATCTCGGACACCTTCGAGCAGACCGCGAGCGGCGAGACCCTGGTGCGGCTGGACCGTCTCGATCTCCTCGTGGGCAGCGGCGGCGTCCTCTCGCACGCGCCGCGCCGCGCGCAGGCCGCGCTCATGATGCTGGACGCCTTCCTCCCCGAGCACCTGACCGAGCTCGCGGTGGATTCGATCTTCATGGCGCCGCAGCTGGGCGTGCTCTCCACCGTGCATCCGCGCGCCGCCAAGGAAGTGTTCGAGAAGGACTGCCTGGTGCGCCTGGGCAGCGCCGTGGCTCCGGTGGGCCCGGGCAAGGACGGGGCCGTGGCGCTGCGCGTCACGCTCGAGCTTCCGGGCGGGAAGAAGGACGAGTTCTCGGTGCCCTACGGGGCGCTTCGTCTGGCGCCGCTGGGCCTGGGCGAGACCGCCAGGGCCACGCTCCGCCCCGAGAAGGCCTTCGACGTGGGCGAGGGGAAGGGCAAGGAGCGCACCGTCACCCTCAAGGGAGGCGTGGTGGGGGTGATCTTCGATTGCCGCGGCCGCCAGCCTTTCAAGCTGCCCGAGGATCGAGCCGCGCGCATCGCCAAGCTCAACCAGTGGAACGAGGCCCTGGACCTCTATCCGCCGCGCGACGCGCGCAAGGTCTCGACCGCCGAGCTCCGGCCGGTCGAGGCGGGGGCCTGATCCATGGCGCACTCCTACACACCCGGTCTCAAGGTCACCGGCTGGACGAAGGTCCGCCGCGAGCGGAAGCTGCCGCTTCCGGGCGACGTTCTGGTGACGGTAGGACAGAAGGTCACCGCCGATACGATCGTGGCCCGGACCGAGCTGCCCGGCAACGTGCAGAGCGTGAACGCGGCCAATCTCCTGGGCGTTCTCCCCGAGGACGTGGAGGAATGCCTCACGAAGCCGGTCGGCTCGAGAGTGGAGAAGGGGGAGGTCTTCGCGGAGAGCCGCTCCTTCTTCGGTCTCTTTCGCTCCAAGGTCCCCTCGCCGGTCCGGGGAAGCATCGAGAGCGTGTCCAAGGTCACGGGCCAGGTTCTGCTCCGCGAGATGCCGATCCCCGTCGAAGTGGACGCCTACGTGGACGGGACCGTGGTCGAGATCCATCCCCGCTCGGGCGTCACCGTGGAGACCGAGGGCGCCTTCATCCAGGGCATCTTCGGGGTGGGCGGCGAGACGTGCGGCACCCTCCACGTGGTGGTCGCCCGCGCGTCCGATCCGCTGGAGGAGCGCCTTCTGGACGCCTCCTGCCACGGCAAGATCGTCGTCGGGGGCGCGTACGTGACCGCGTCCACGCTCCGCAAGGCGGTCTCGCTCGGCATCAAGGCGGTGGTCGTGGGAGGGTTCGACGACCACGATCTGCGCGAGCTCCTGGGGTATGACCTGGGCGTGGCGATCACCGGCTCCGAGGAGCTGGGGATCACCCTGATCGTGACGGAGGGGTTTGGCTCCATTCCGATGGCGGACCGTACCTTCGACCTCTTGCGTTCCTGCGAGGGCAGGCGCGTCTCCGTGAGCGGCGCCACCCAGATCCGCGCGGGTGTGCTCCGACCGGAGATCGTGGCCCCCAGCCTCACGGGCGGAGCAGCCCGGAGCGGGGAGTTGAGCTCGGCCGAGGGAGGCCTCAAAGCCGGCGACATGGTCCGGGTCATCCGCCAGCCCTTCTTCGGGCGCATCGGGAAGGTGACCTCGCTCCCCCCGGAGCTCATGCCCCTGGAGACCGAGGCCAAGGTGCGCGTCCTGGAGGTGGATTTCGGTCCCCAGGGCCGGACGCTCCTTCCCCGGGCGAACGTGGAGATGATCGAGTCGTAGGATCGGAGCGCTCTTGCGGGCTTGACAGCGCGGCGATCCGGGCCTACCGTCCGCCTCGAAGTCCAGCCGGTCGTACACCTTGAGGAACGCCCCTGCGTGAAAGCCGCAGCCTGGTTCTTCGTTCTCTTCCTCGGCATCCTCTCGTCCACCGCGCACGCATTTCCCCTCCAGGCGGCCGACACGCGCAACGACGGCGGTCAGAGCATCACGCTGAGCTGGACGGCGCCTCCCAAGCCTCCCGAGCAATGGATCGTCTACCGCGCGGAGCCGGGGAGGGCCTTCGCCCCGATCGACACGATCGGCGGGGATCTCGCGGGTTACCAGGACAAGGCCGAGGGGACGCACCAGGTCCAGGATGGAACCCCCTATCAGTACCGCCTCGTGCCTCTGCCCGACGACGCCGCCCTTCGATCGGATGTCTCGCCGGCCGCGACGCCCTCGGCCAGCTTCTTCGACACCGCCAAGCTGAACGTCTTCATCGTGATCACGATCTTTCTGGTGCTGGTGCTCTATTACATCCGCCAGTCCGAGCGCGGAAAGGTCTGGAGCTTCCGGTCGATCGCGGGATTGACCGCCATCGAGGAGGCCATCGGGCGCTCCACGGAGATGGGGAAAGGCGTCCTCTACATTCCCGGCGTCCAGGACATCGACGACATCCAGACGATCGCGAGCATGATCATCCTGGGCAACGTGGCCCGGATGACCGCGAAGTACGAGACGCCGCTCATGGTCCCGACGCCCTCGCCGGCCGTCTACACGGTCGCGGACGAGGTCGTGAAGGGCGCCTATTCCGATGTGGGCCGGATCGACGCCTATCGCGCGGATCAGGTTCGCTACATCACCACCGAGCAGTTCGCGTACGTGGCGGCGGTGAACGGCATGATGCTCCGCGATCGCCCCGCGGCGAACCTCCTCCTGGGCGCCTTCTTCGCGGAGTCGCTGCTCCTGGCGGAAACGGGACACGAGATCGGCGCGATCCAGATCGCCGGCACGGCCAACGTCCACCAGCTCCCGTTCTTCGTGGTGGCGTGCGACTACACGCTCATCGGCGAGGAGTACTACGCGGCCAGCGCGTATCTCTCGAAGGACGCCAAGCTCCTGGGGAGCCTCAAGGCCTCGGACACCGTGAAGATTCTCCTCATCGTCACCATCGTGGCCGGAGTGCTGCTCCTGACGTTCGGGCAGCCCACCCTGGCCGAGTTCTTCGCGACCCAATGAGGACCCGAGCGTGAAGCGGGAAGTCCCACTCTTCATCTCCATGGTGGCGGGGCTCTTCGTCCTCGTCGGGTTCTTCGTTCCGCATCCCTGGGTCCGCACCGGATACGACAAGATCCAACAGTGGGTGATCATCGTGGTGGCCTTCACCTACGTGCTGGGCATGGCCAATCTCATGCGCCTGAACCTGGAGCAGATCCAGCGTCGCGCCCGCGACTGGCCCTACAAGATCGCCCTCGTGCTGGCGTGCGTGGCCACGATGGCCGTGGGGTTCCATGACGGCTCCAAGTATCTGGACGACGGCACGGCGTTCACCTGGGTCTACAACAACTTCTACTCCGCGATGTCCTCGACCATGTTCTCCCTGCTCGCCTTCTTCATCGCCTCGGCCGCGTTCCGGGCCTTCCGGGTCCGGTCGATCGAGGCGCTCCTTCTGGCCATCGCCGCGTTCATCCTCATGCTGGGGCGCGTCCCGATCGGGAACCTCATCCACCCGGCGCTGCCCGCCGCCGCGGACTGGCTCATGGAGGTGCCGCAGAACGCCGCGAAGCGAGGGATCTTGATGGGGGCGGCGCTGGGCGTCATGGCCACCGGCTTCCGCATCATCCTGGGCATCGAGCGGACGTACGGTTCCGAGGGGGGCGGGGGATGAGCTTCTTCGCGAACCTGCGCCGGCTGGACCGCCGGTGGATCTTCCTCGCCATCGGGCTCCTGGTCGTGGTGCCCCTTCTCGCCGGCTTCCACATCGCGCCCGTCCTTCCGGGCTCCCGCGCGAAGGGCTTCTACGACGCGATCGAGAAGCTGCCCCCGGGATCCACGGTCGTCCTGGCCGGGGATTACGACCCGGGCACGATCGCCGAGAACTACCCGATGCACCTGGCGGCGGCGCGTCAGCTCATGGCGCGCAACATCAAGATCATCGCGGTGGAGCTCTATCCCGGCGGCCCGCCGCTGGCCGATCGCGTGTTTCGCATCGCCGGAGCGGAGTATCACAAGCAGGAGCGTATCGACTACGTGAACCTGGGCTACAAGTCCGGGAACGAGGCCGTGATGTCGCAGATGGGGAGCAGCATCCCGGTGACCTTCCCGGCGGACCGGAGCGGCGTCCCGGTGACCCGAATCCCCGTCATGAAGGGCATCGAGAACTTCGGTCAGATCGCGCTCCTCGTGAGCATCAGCGCCGGGTACCCCGGGACGAAGGAATGGGTGCAGCAGGTCGTGTCGCGGTATCACGTCCCGATGATCGCGGGCGTCACCGCGGTGAGCGCGCCCGAGTACTATCCCTACCTCCAGGCGGGGCAGCTCCAGGGCCTCCTGGGCGGGATGGCGGGCGGCGCGGAGTACGAGGTGCTGGTGAAGCACGAGGGCCTCGCGACGCGCGGCATGGACGCCCAATCCCTGGCGCACGTCTTCATCGCGTTCATGATCCTTCTCGGAAACCTGGCCGCGCTCCCCCAACGCTCGGCGAAAGGCGGGAAGTAGGCCCATGCACCTGAGCGGCGACATCGGCGTCTGGATCGCGGCGCTGCTCACGCTCGGGATCTTCAGCTTCCTCTACAAGGACAACCCGGCCTACAAGCTCTGCGAGCATCTCTTCGTGGGCGTCTCGGCGGGCTACTACGTCGTGCTCAACTACTTCTCGGTGGTCCGGCCGAACCTTCTCGACCCGCTGTTCCACGGGGGAGCCCACACCGACTTCCTGCTCGTGATCCCGCTCGGGCTGGGCGTGCTGCTCTTCTCGCGCTTCTTCCCGAAGGGGGACTGGCTCTCCCGCTGGTCCATCGCCCTGATCCTGGGCGTCTACCCCGCGCTCCGCATCACGGGCTTCGGCCAGGGGGATTTCGTGGAGCAGATCCACGGGACCATGCTGCCGCTCTGGGTGCCCGGCCACTGGGGCACGACCATCGGCAACTGGATCCTGATCGTGGGGCTCCTGACCACGCTCATTTTTTTCTTCTTCTCCAAGGAGCACAAGGGCGCCCTGGGGGGAACCGCGCGCGTCGGCGTGTATTTCCTGATGGTGAGCTTCGGCGCGTCGTACGGCTACACGGTGATGGCGCGTATCTCGCTCTTGATCGGGCGAGTGATGTTTCTCCTCCATGATTGGCTGGGGGTTCTCCACCTCTAGCGGGAGCGTCGTCCGCAATGGCTTTGCCGCTCGTCTTCCACCGCCTGCCTCATCGCACCGCCTCCGGATCCTGGAACATGGCGACGGATCGGTCCCTTCTCGAATGGGTGTCGCAGGGCGCGGCGCGCCTGGTGTTCCGGACGTACGCGTGGGAGCGTCCGACGCTGAGCCTCGGTCGTCGCGAGCCCTATCCGGGCGGATGGGACCACGAGGCGGTCGAGCGCGCGGGGATCGAGGTCGTGCGCCGGCCCACCGGCGGAAACGCCGTGCTCCACACGGAGGAGGTCACGTTCGCGCTCGCGGCGAGCATTCCGGGGCCGTGGAAGACGACGCCGCGCGCCTTCGCCGGTGCTACGGCGGAAGCGCTCTCCCGGGCGCTCACCGCCTGCGGCGTTCCGGGTGCCCGGGTCGAAGACGAGCGGCGATTCCGGCCCGGCGCGCCGGCCGCGCTCTGCTTCGCGCGAAGCGCGCCCGGCGAGGTGTTGGCGCAGGGCTACAAGGTGGCGGGCCTCGCCTCGCGCTTCGGTCGCTCCGGCGCGCTGTGTCACGCTTCGATCCCCCTCACGGCGCGCTCCCGCTCGATCGCGGGATTCCGGGCCGCGGGGGGCGGCGAGACCGAGGCGCTGGAGCGAAACGCCCGATCGCTCGGGGAGCTGATCGGCCTCGACCGCGAGGCGCTGGCCGCGGCCGTCGCGGAGAGCCTCGCCGGCGAGATTGCCACGCGGTTCGGCGGGCTCTGGTCCGACGCGGGCTTCGACCTGGTGGGAATCGAGGGGGCGGATGTCGCGGACGCCGCGGTCCTGTGAGCGCGCGGGCTATGTCGCGCTCACCCTCTACGCCGCCGCGATGGCGCTGGTCGAGGCGGCGTGCGTCGTGTCCCTCAAGCGGCTCTATTTTCCGGGGCGCTGGGCGGCGCCGTTTCATCGCATCCCCGACTCGGGGCTCCGGCTCGAGCAGTGGCGTGAGGTCGCGACCCTCGTGATGATCGCGGCGATCGCGTCCCTGGGGCGCCCGAGGCTCCGGATCGCCCTCGCGCGGGGGCTCTGGGTGTTCGGCCTTTGGGATCTGCTCTATTACGCGTTTCTCCGGCTCCTGACCGGATTTCCGTCGCGGTTCCAGGATCTGGATCTGGTGTTTCTCGTGCCAGGGCCGTGGGTCGCCCCCGTGTGGGCCGCGTGCCTGGTCTCGATCGCCTGCGTGGTGTCCGCGCAGGTCCTGTCCCGAAGAGGAGGATGATCCGATGGCTGAAACAGGAAAGGTGAAGTGGTTCAACGAGGCGAAGGGGTTCGGCTTCATCGAGCGCTCGGGCGGTCCCGACGTGTTCGTCCACTACAGCGCGATCGTGGGGGACGGATTCAAGAGCTTGAAGGAGGGGGATGAAGTCTCCTTCGAGGTGACGCAGGGACCGAAGGGGCCGCAAGCGGCGAACGTCACGAAGGTCTGACCCGCACGCTCTGTGCTAGTCTGGCGCCATGACGCGCTCCGCGGTGCCGCTGGCGGGGTTGATCGTCCTCGACGGCTGGGGTCTCAATCCGCGCGCGGAAGGGAACGCCGTCCTCATGGCGCGCACGCCCGTGATGGACGCGCTCGTGCGCGCGTGCCCGCACGCGACCCTCGTCACGTGGGGGGAGTCCGTGGGCCTCCCGCGCGGGCAGATGGGAAACTCCGAGGTGGGCCACCTGAACCTCGGGGCCGGCCGCGTCGTGTATCAGGATCTGACCCGGATCGACCGCGCGGTCGAGGACGGCTCGCTCGCGAAGAACCCGGTCCTCACGGACGCGCTCGCCCGAACGCGAACGCGAAACGCCGCGCTCCATTTCCTCGGGCTCCATTCCGCAGGCGGCGTGCACAGCACGAACCGCCACCTCCACGCGCTTCTCCGCATCGCCGCCCGGGCGGGCATCGAGCGCATCCTCGTGCACGCGATCACCGACGGCCGCGATGTTCCGCCGCGCTCGGCGCGCCCGGACCTCGAGGCCACCGAGGCGGTCTTCCGCGAGATCGGCCGGGGACGCTTCGCGACGGTCGGCGGACGGTATTACGCGATGGATCGCGACAAGCGCTGGGAGCGGACCGAGCTGGCCTACCGCGCGATGGTCCTGGGCGAGGGCCTGAAGGCCGGAAGCGCCACCGAGGCGCTGGAGCAGGCCTACGCGCGCGGGGAGAACGACGAGTTCGTGAAGCCGACCGTGGTGGTCCGGTCCGGAGAAGACGCGGGCATCGCTCGAGGGGACACCGTGCTCGCGTTCAATTTCCGTCCGGACCGAATGCGCCAGATCACCCGCGCGCTCGCGGATCCCGCCTTCGACGGGTTCGAGCGCCCACGGCCTCTGGAGCCGGACTACGTCTGCATGACCTCCTACGACGAGACATTTCCCTACCCGGTCCTCTTCGAAGACGAGCCGCTCCGCGCCACGCTGGGAGAAGTCGTGAGTGCGGCCGGAATCCGGCAGGTCCGGATGGCGGAGACGGAGAAGTACGCCCACGTGACGTACTTCTTCAACGGGAGCGAGGAGAAGCCGTTCGCCGGCGAGGATCGGGTGCTGGTTCCTTCGTCCAAGGTGGCCACGTACGACCTGAAGCCGGAGATGAGCGCGAACGAGCTGACCGACGAGGCGGTGCGGAGGCTCGCCGACGACACCTATGGGTTCTTCGTCCTGAACTACGCGAACGCGGACATGGTGGGGCACACGGGCGTGATCGAAGCGGCCGTCCGGGCCGTGGAGACCGTGGACCAGTGCTTGGGACGGCTGATGGAAGTCGTGCGTCAGAGGTCGGGCACCGTGATCGTCACGGCCGACCACGGGAACGCGGACCAGATGATCGACTACGAGACGGGCGGGGCGCACACGGCCCATACCCTGCATCCGGTCCCGATCCTGGTCCTGGGACCGCGCCGCTACGAGATTCGGAACGGGATCCTGGCGGATGTCGCCCCCACGCTCCTCCAGATCATGGGCCTCCCCGCGCCGAAGGAAATGGACGGGACGTCGCTCCTGGCACCGGCGACGGCTGGGGCAATTGCCCCCCGAAGTTGAGGCTTCCCCCCCACGCGGGGCCCCGCCCGGGGATCCGGGTCGCTCGCGAGGCCCCACAAGACCTCCAAGACGCACTCGAGGTCGCCGCGGGAGCTCGAGCATGCACCCGTAACTGATTGTAATATACCGCTTTACAAACAGCCACGTTTTGTCCTCGAATTGACCCTCGCTTTCCCTCCCGGCCGGGCCCGCGGGTACACCGATTGCTTTGATACGAGATCACATACGCACTGCTCCATATGTTCCCTGCGGTGCACGCGAGAATCGCCTGGTCCTGAGCTGATCCCCTCGACGAGACGACGCAGTTTCACTGGTACTAGGCGCGCGACACAGGCGGGGAACAGACTCTTCGGCCCTTCAGGCCGGTACGGGATGTCCGGAAAATCGGACGTCCCGTTTTTCTTTCCCCCAGGCACGTCGATTGAATTCCCCCGGGCGCTTTGCTAGCGTACTTGGAATGGCCGTCAAACGCTGGTTGGTGGGCTGCATCGTCCTCGTGGTGGGCACGCTCGCCACCGTGACCCTCGCCTTCCTCGTCGTAAATCTCTCCCTGGAAAACGAAGGGCTCGCCCTGGGACCGCTCGGCAAGCGGGTGGGGCTGGTCGAGATCATCGGCGACATCGAATCCTCCGATGGGGTCGTCGACCAGCTCGAGCACATGCGCCTCGATTCCAGCGTGCGGGCCGTCGTCCTGCGCCTGGACAGCCCGGGCGGAGGCGTCGCCGCCTCGCAGGAGATCTACGAAGCCGTGCGCAAGGTCCGGGACGAGGGGAAGCCCGTCATCGCCTCGATGGGAGGCGTGGCCGCCTCGGGCGCCTATTACATCGCCTGCGCGGCGGACTCCATCGTGTCCAATCCGGGCACCCTGACCGGGAGCATCGGCGTGATCATGAGCTTCCCGAACACCGAGGAGCTGTTCAAGAAAGTCGGCGTGCGATTCGAGGTCGTGAAGACCGGAAAGTTCAAGGATATCGGATCGCTCTCCCGCCCGATGACGCCGGACGAGAAAGCTCTGCTCCAGGGAGTCCTCTCGAACGTCTATCAGCAGTTCGTGACCGCGATCTCCGACGGGCGCGATATGGAGAAGGGCGACATCCTTCCGTACGCCGACGGGCGGATCTTCTCCGGAGATCAGGCGCGCGATCTGGGGTTCGTGGATCGCCTCGGCGACCTGAACGATGCGATCCAGCTCGCGGGGACCATGGCCGGAATCAAGGGCCGCCCGGTCGTGGTGCGCAAGGAGCGCCGCCGGGTGTCGGTCCTCGATCTGTTCCAGGACAAGCTGCGTCTGGTGCCGGGCCTCTCCGAGATGGGCCCGCGCCTGGAGTACCGGTTGCGTTAATTGACGGGTGCGCGGCCCGGTGCTAGAGTGCCGCCCTCGACGACCCGGCGGTGGGAAGCCGCCAAGGAGGAGTCGTGACGAAGGCAGATCTGGTAGACGAGATCTCCGGCAAAACTCGAATCTCCAAGAGCGAGACCGCCACCATCGTGGATCAGCTGCTGAACGCGATTTCGCGCGCGCTGAGCGAGGGAAAGCACATCGAGATACGTGGATTCGGCACGTTCAAGGTTCGCGAGCGCAAGGCCCGCAAGGCGCGCAACCCGCGCAGCGGGGCGGAGGTCATGGTGCCCGCGAAGCTCGTGCCGGTCTTCAAGGCGTCCAACGAACTCAAAGGGGCGGTGCGCGGCTGAGCGTGGGCCCGCACCCGAAGGAGAGCGATGGGAAGCGGAAAGAAGCGCAAGCGTAAGAAGATTGCGACCCACAAACGGAAGAAACGCCTCCGCCGCGATCGCCACAAGAAGAAGAACCGCTAAGCCCCACACAGACCCGTCCACGCCCGTCCCTCACCGCCCGTGACGACACGTCCGCGCGTCGGCCGTCTCGAACGAAATCGATTCGGCTACGGGTTCGTGAGGGTCGGCGAGGGCGAGGACGATCTGTTCATCCCGCCGTTCGCGATGGGATCCGCCCTCCACGGCGATCTCGTCGTGGCGACCTTCCTGGAATCGAGACGGGAGGGGGACGCGCACGAGATCGTGGAAGTACTCGAGCGCTCTCCGGCGGGAATCGTCGGCCGCCTCGAGCCCCGGGGCCGGTTGACCCTGCTCCTCCCCGAACGTCCGGAATACCCGCGCGAGATTCTCCTCACCCTGCACGGCCGCGCTTCGGTGCCGCGCGGGCGCCGGGCGGTGGTGCGCCTCGAGCGGACCCCGCCGGAACCGCTCCAGGGCCGGGTGGCCGCGGTGCTCGGAGACGACGACCCGCGGGAGGACAGCTACGTGGTCGCTCTCGAGGAGGGAATCCCGGTCGAGTTCGGCCCCGAGGCGCTCGCCGCGGCGGCCGCGTTCGAGGAGTCCTCCGTGGCCCACGCGGCCCAGGGACGCGTGGACTTCCGCGAGGATCTCACGGTCACGATCGATCCCGCGGACGCCAAGGATCACGACGACGCCCTTTCGGTGCGCCCGTCCGAGCGCGGGACGTTCGAGGTCGGGATCCACATCGCGGACGTCAGCCACTATGTGCCCCCCGGCGGGGCCCTGGATCTCGAGGCCCAGGCGCGCGGGAACAGTACCTACCTGGCCGATGCCACGTATCCCATGCTGCCGGAAGCGCTCTCGGGAGGTCTGTGCAGCCTGGTCGAGGCGAAAGACCGGCTCACGCTGAGCGTCGTGGTGGATCTGGACGAGGAGGGCGGCGTGGGCCAAAGCCGCATCGTGAGCGGGATCGTGCGGAGCGCTGCGTCCCTCTCCTATCCCGAGGCGGCGCGTCTCGCGCGCGAGGGGGGCGGCGGCGTTCCGGCCGCGGTCTCCCAGCTCGACCGGATCGCGCGCGGCTTGAGGCGGCGCCGCATGGAGGAGGGAGGGCTGGATCTCGACCTTCCCGAAGTCCGCCCCAGTCTGAATCCGCGCGGCGAGCCGCTGGTGTTCGAGGAGACGAAGCGCCTTCCCACCCACGAGCTCGTCGAGGAGTTCATGCTCCTCGCCAACCGGATCGTGGGCGGCCGCGCGCTCGCGCGGGAGCTGCCGTTTTTCTATAGGGTCCACGAGCGGCCCCGGTATGATAAGCTGCGCGCGTTCTTCGAGGCCGCGCGCTACCTCGGCCGCTCGGGCGCCGCCCCCTTCATCACGGAGGCGAAGCAGCTCCGCCGGTGGACGACGGCGGGCAAGACGACGCGCGACCGAATCGTCAATCTCTACCTGCTTCGGGCGATGGAGAAGGCGCGGTACGATCTCGTGGACGTCGGCCATTTCGGGCTGGGAATGCGGGGATACGCGCACTTCACGTCTCCGATCCGCCGTTACGCCGACCTCGCCAACCACCGAATCGTGAAGCGCTACCTCCTCGACGGCCTCAAGCCCGCCGGGGATCCGTGGGCCTTCGCGAGCGGGTGGCTGAGCGGCGGCGTCGCGTCGCACATCTCCTCGACCGAGATGACCGCGGACGACGCCGAGCGCGCGGTTGTGAAGATGAAGGCGGTGCGGTACGCGCTGCAGCGGCTGGGCGAGGAAGCGCGCGGGACCATCGTGGGACTGACCCCGGGCGGGGTCTTCGTGTTTCTCGAGGGATGGAACATCGAGGGATTCCTGCCGAAGCGGGCCATCGGCGATCCCTCGCTCACGCTGGCGGAGCACGGCTTCTCCTTCCGGTCGAAGCGGACGAAGCATCGGTTCGGGCTGGGCGACCCGGTGGACGTGGTGATCGCCCGCGCGGACCTGGAGCGCAGGGAAATCGAGTTGAGCCTCAGAACGCGCGCGGAGCGACGGTCGAAGCGGCCGGATCGCGCCCGGAAGAAGGCGCGCGGGGGTAGGGGAAGGCGTCGCTGAACAGCGCGGCCCGAGGGCCGCCGGGGGAGGGTGTCATGACCAAATCTTCGAAAGAGCGACGCAAAGCGCCTCGAGTCGTCGCCAAGCTCGCGATGCAGATCGCGGGCGTGGGCGAGGACGCGTCGGTGCTGACCACCGAGAGCATCAACCTGTCCGGGGGAGGGCTTCAGTTCCAGAGCAAGGTCCGGCTCGAGCCCCTGACCCGCGTCGCCCTCACGCTGCTTCTCCCTCCGTTCGGGAGGCGGCTCAGGCGGGGCCGGGTCGTGCAGTGCCAGGGCGTCATCGTGCGCGCCGCCGAGATCGAGGCACCTCGCCAGAAGGGAAAGTACGAGCTGGCCTGCTGCTTCACGGACATGACGGAGGAGGACCGGGAGCTGGTGGAGCAGTACGTGGTGTGGCGGTCCTTGCGCCGGGTGACCACCGCGCGGGCCGCCGAGGACGCGCCGGCGGCCAAGCGGAGGTCGGCCGCCCATTGAGTGCCCGTGCACCCGGGCGGAGCAGGAACCCCGGGGTCTCAGGCGGGGTAGAACCCGTCGTCCGGATCCAAGGATTCCCTTTCTCTTGCCGGCGGGGCCCGATGCGGCTCATCTCCATGTCGAAATCCTTTCTCCTGCTCGCCATGACTGCGGCGCTCCTGGCGCCGCTCCGCCCCGAGCCCGCCTGGGCCACTCCCTACGCGGGGGAGTTCCTGCGCGTCGGGGTCGGGGCCCGTGCCTTGGGGATGGGGAGCGCCTTCGTGGGGCTCGCGGACGACGGCACCGCGGCCTACTGGAACCCGGCGGGCCTCGCGACCCTGTCCGAGAAGCAGCTGACGGCCATGCACGCCGAGCAGTTCGGCTCCATCGTGCAGTACGATTTCCTATCCTACGTGATGCCGGTCGGATCTCCCGGCAAGCCGCGCCAGGCGATCTCGGTGTCGCTGATCCGGCTGGGCGTGAGCGACATCCCGGACACGCGCGGGCTCACCATCATCGACCAGAACGGGAACGGGAAGTTCGACTACCCCGAGGACCTGCTCGTGGTGGACGAGAGCCGTTTCGTCTTCGACAGCGATAACGACGTCGCTCTCCTTTTCAGCTATGCTCGCGACATCCGCCCCGGCCTTTCGCTCGGCGGCAACTTCAAGTACATCCGCCAGTGGCTCGGCGACAGCCTCCGCTCGAACGGCTTCGGGATCGACCTCGGGCTGCTCTATGTCGGACGCAGCGGCTTCTCCATGGGGGCGACGCTCCATGACGCGACGACGACCCGGATCCTCTGGAACACCGGCACCGGCGAGTTCATCGCCCCGTCGCTCCGCCTGGGTGCCGCGAAGACGCACGGGTTCCGCGACCGGAGACACCTCGTCACCGCAGCCCTCGACGTCCAGGTGGGATTCTCCGACGAGCGGCTCTCCAGCCAGGCCAACCTCGGCGCCGTCACCTTCGAGTTCCATCCCGGCCTCGAGTACTGGTACGACCGGCGGCTGGCGCTTCGCGCCGGATTCGAGGCGCAGAATTTCACCGCCGGCGCGGGGCTTCGCTACCACCGATTCGGCCTCGACTACGCCTACCTGGATCATCGCGATCTCGACGCGAGCCATCGCGTCTCGGGCTCCTACCGCTTCTAGCGCCGGTACCCGGAGGACGGCGTGACGGCCATTCCTCCGGTTATGACCCTCGTGCTCGCCGGGGGCCGGAGCGACGCGCTGCACGCCCTGGGGCGCATCCGCACCGCCTCCGCGCTCCCCTACGGCGGCAAGTACCGCGTCATCGACTTCACGCTCTCCAACTGCGTTCACTCGGGGCTGACCCGGGTCGGGATCCTGACCCAGTACGCGCCGCTCTCGCTCCACGGGCACATCGGCATCGGGCGCGCGTGGGACCTGGACCGCCGCGACGGCGGCATCCGCCTCCTCCAGCCCTACGTCCGGCAGCGCGAGACGAACTGGTACCGGGGCACGGCCGACGCGCTTCTCCAGAACCGAAACGTGATCGAGGACGCCCAGGCGAGGCACATCCTCGTCCTCTCGGGGGACCTGGTCTACAAGATGGACTACGCGGAGCTGATCCGATTCCACGAGGAGCGCGACGCGGCCCTCACGCTGGCCACGGTGGAGGCCCCGAGCGAGGAGCCGGACCGCTACGGGTTCGTGCACGTGGAGCGGGGCGGGCGGGTGACGGCGCTCGAGGAGAAGCCGAAGCGCGCGGGGGGAGGCGTCGTCTCGGCCGCCATCTACGCCTTTCGCGCTCGCGACCTGATGGACCGCCTGCGCCGTCCCGAGGGCGGGCCCGATCTGGTCCGGGACGTGGTCCAGCCCATGATCGCCGAGGGCGCCCCGGTCTTCGCCTACCCCCACCGCGGCTACTGGCGGGACATCGGCACGGTGGATTCCTACTACGAATCGAACATGGACCTGGTCCGCCCCGTGCCCCCCCTGAACCTCTACGATCCCGACTGGCTCATCTACACGCCGAGCGAGGACCGCGCCCCCGCCGTGGTGGGGGCGGAGGCGTCGGTGT
>DASQBE010000213.1:0-10504 GCA_035635355.1 Binatia bacterium
TTCGGCGCCGGCTCCCTCGAGGTGGGCCGAGACCTGGGTGATCGAGAGATTCACTTCCTGGTAGTCGGCGGGGTCGTCCGTCATCCGGAGGCTGATGGTTCCGATTCCGGGGCCCGTGGCGTGTCTGGAGCAGCCGAAGAAGGCGAGAACGAGAAGAAGGGCGGGTGCGATCATCCGAGGTATTCGGTGGTGTCCTCGCATTCGTGTTCCTCCTGCGCAAGTTGGCGGCTCGAGGATCGTCGGGAGCCGACTCCGAAGCCCGACCCCATTCAAGTGTAGCATGATACCGGCGCGGGAAAGGCTACCCGTGTCTCACCTTGGCCACCGCCCAGTCCGCGCCCCTCCGCGTCAGCTCGACGCGCACCGGCCTGGCCCCGCTCCCCGCGATGGACAACTCGATCGAGACCCGAGACGCTCCGGATCCAAGCTCCTGAAGGGGCAGATCCGGGTCTCGAAGGTGGATCCGCCTCGGCGCCGTGCCGCCCGCGTGCTCGACCTCGACGTCATAGGCGCGCGCGGCCGCGAGGCCGATGTCCACTCCGAGGTCGCGAAAGCGCAGCGTGCCGTCCTCCATCGTGAAGAAGTCCAACGGGGCGATGCGGCCGAACCAGTAGCGCGCGATCTTGTCGCGACGGGCGATCAACGCCCGCACCAGGAACTCCCTGGCCCGCGGGTCGTCGTAGTGGGCCGCGTCCACGGCCGCCCCGATCTGGTCGTCGGAGAACGAGGCCACGATCTTCGCGCCCCAGTAATCGTCGCCCCCGGTCATCTCGTGGTACGCCAGGTCCGCCACGCCCGGCGCGAAGCCCCCGGGATCGAAGACCGCGGACTCGAATCTCCCCACCGAGGGGATCCCGGTATCCTGGCGGGCGCGTCTCCAGGGCTCGGTCACGAAGCCCAGGGTCACGAGGCGGCGCGCCGTCCATCCGATGTCGAAGAAACTCTCGAAACCATCCTGGGGCCTCTTCGGGCCGAGGGCGTCCGCCCCGAACGATGAGCCGGGGTCGAGGATGTAGTGGACCACGTGGCCGAGGGAGTCCCGCGTCGTGGCGAACGTGTCGAGAAAATCGGCGTCCTTGGTGTCCCAGAAACCGAGCCAGGAGCTGATGACGTAGAGGCCGCGCAGCTCGCGGCGGTTCGGATGCCGGTACCAGTCGTTGAGATCAGCGGGTCGCTGGCGGAACGAGCTGAACGAGCCCAGAACGTGGCCCGAGAGAAACAGGCTGGCAATGGCCGAGTAGTCTCCATCCGGGAACACGGCGCCCCTCGTGAGGATGGAATCGAGATCGGCGTCGGTCAGACGCTCGCCCTTGGCTCCGCGCGCCAGGTCCTTGCTGATCGCGAGATCCTCGCGCCGGAACCGGACCGGCTCGTTGTGGGGGACGTTGTAGCCCGCGGCATGGAGGAGCGTCCTCGCGATCATGTCGGCGCCCGTGCAGAGCTGCGGGTAGCCCCGGGGCTCCAGCTTCACCAGCCACTTCCTGCCGTCGGCGTCCTTGATCTCGAAGCCAGGGGTCGCGCCGCCGTGCTTCGTGTGCGTGACCGTCCACGGCTTGGAGGGCAGGACCGTGGAGTCCGGCCCCATCCGGAGCTGCGCCACCGGCACGGCGCGGAAGTGATTGCGGTTGGTGAACCAGGTCGAATTGGGCACTTCATCGAACGCGTTCACGTTCGACGCTTCGCGCTTGGTGTGGGCGCCGAGGGCCCGCGCCGCGAGCAGCATCTTGTCGGGCACGTCGAAGGCGTGCGAGAGAGGCTCCACGACGGCTTCGCGGAACACATGGCCCAGGAAATCAGGGTCCCAATCGGGCGGCTGAGGGATGGGGTGGCCGTCGTGGTCGACCCAGGTGCGATCGTTCGCCCCGGAGGTGCTATCGCGCGCGGCCTGGGAAGAGAACGCCGGCGTTGGCAGGGCGAGGAGCAGGGCGCAGGATAGGACCGCCAGGACACTGGCGGTCCGCCCCGTTCGAGTCAGATGTCGCACCCCATAAGCTTAGCACCGGATCGCACCGGCCAGGAGCCGCGGCCGGTGCGATCCGGGAGGACTCTTACCAGCCCGCTTTGCCTCCGACCGTGACGCGGTAGGTCGAGAAGTGCGAGAGCGGCGCCGACACGGTGAGATTCAAGAGGCTTATGGACCCACCAGCCACAGTCTCCCATTGCGCCGTCGTGGGGTTGTAATAACTGATGGTCGCCACCGAGAGAAGCGCGGGATCCAGGCGCTTCGCGTTCGCGACCAGGAGCACCGGCAGCAGGAACCCATTCGCCGACGCCGGAGCGATGCCGAGATTCACCACGGGGTGCGCGAGGTCGGGCTGCGACACGGTGATCGTCGCGGTCTGCCTGAGGGCCAAGGGCGGAATCACGACGGTGAAGTCGCCTACCGACACAACCCCACCCAGGAGTCCTACCACGACGCTCTTCGAGGCCGTGCTCGAGGAGGACCCTCCCAGGAGGCTGAGGCCGAGCACTTGGCTCGACGATCCGCCCGTGGCGCCAGCGGAGGAGCCGGACGGTGCCTGGGGCGCTGTGGGCATGTTGGAGCAGCCGGCGAGCGCAACCAAGAGAACCATGAACAACGTGAGAATTTGCGTGGACCCGATGCGACGGGGCATCATGACTTCCTCCTCAAGGTGAACGACCTCGACAAGCCCTCCGGGGGAATCGGAGGGAGTGGGGCCGCTTCGCATCCTGGGTAAGGGCATCACTCGTGCCCGTTCACGAGCCGAGCCGCGTTGCATCCCGCACAGAGACGGCCAACGCGTAGCCATCGTGCCGATCGAGGGGTGGGAGGGGTGGTGGGTTTTGTGCATGCCGCCGGCCTGCGATCCGCATTCCCGGGTGGGCCGCCGGTTGGGGGAGTTTCCCGCTCGTCTGGGTGAAACCCCTCATGTTCGGCCTCGGATGAAGGTATATTCTTCGGGCGCATAACCTGGTCGCCTACAAGACGGGGAGGGGCACAAAATGTGGATTCGTAATGACATGCGGCTCGCGGCTCGCGCGGTCCCTTCGGTCTTGTTGCTGCTCGCGGGCTTGCTCGCAGGCTGCTCGGGGGGTGGCACCACCACGACGCCCTCGGGCGTGAAGATCCCCAAGGGCATGAGCGCGTTCGAGGCCGACACGCTCCTCAAGTTCTACGCCAAGGACCGCAGCGACACCGAAGGGTGGCTGAAGAGCTCGCCGACCTCTTACCTCGCCACGATCATGAGGGTTGATTTCGGGGACCGCGCGTCCCTGATCGTAGGCAGCGCCCCCGGCAGCGATGTGCGCATCCAGGATCCCGGCGTCAGGCCGCGACACCTTCGCGTCACCGTCGTGGGCGATTCGTTCCGCGTCGAGACGCTCGACCCGAAGGCGCGCTTCATGGTGAAGGACAGCGTGGCCATGGCCCGGGCGACGCTGCCGCCGGGCGGCATCAAGGTGGCGCGCTACTCGCTCCGCCTCTCGCACCAGCGTTTCCCGGCGATCATCGTGTTCGACCCGCAGAGCCCGCGATTCCAGCTCTACAAGGGCATGCGGTTCTATCCGCCCGATCTCTCCTATCACATCGTCGCGGCGCTCACGCCCAATTCCAACCCCGACACCACCATCATCCTGTCCACGCGCGGCAACCGCAGGCGCGCGGTCCGGATGGGGTGGTTCGATTTCAAGGTGAACGGAACGCCCTGCCGCCTCGAGGCGACGCGACTGCTGGAGCCGGGCGTGGGCGAGAAGGATTTCAGCCTCTTCTTCACCGACGCGACCACCGGCAAAGAAACCTACAGCGTGGGGCGCTACCTCGATGCCGACCCGCGACCCGACGGCCGCTACGCGCTCGACTTCAACAAGTGCTACGACCCGGCCTGCGCCTACTCCGAGCATTACAATTGTCCCATCCCGCCGAAGGAGAATCGGCTCACGGTGGCGATCCGCGCGGGCCAGATGGACGCGCACTACATGCACTGAGCGGGCCGGGGGCACCATGCGACTACCTTGCGACGAAGCCGCGATCCGCTCTGGACCCAAGGCCGAAGCTGCGGCATCGCCTTCGGCGGGCCGTTGGGTCCTCGCCGCGACGATCCTGGGCTCGGCCCTCGCCTTCATCGACGGGACGGTCGTCTCGGTCGCCCTGCCCGCCATCGCCCGCGAATTCGGCGCCACCGGCGCGGATGTCCAGTGGGTCGTGGAGTCCTACGCGCTCTTTCTCTCCGCGCTCCTCCTGGTCGGCGGCTCGCTGGGGGACCATTTCGGCCGGCGCCGCGTCTACGCGATCGGGGTCGTGCTCTTCGCGTTGGCCTCGATCGCGTGCGGCGTGGCCACGTCGGTGCCGTGGCTCGTGGCGGCGCGCGCGGTGCAAGGGATCGGCGGCGCGCTCCTGGTGCCGGGGAGTCTGGCCCTCATCTCGGCTTCCTTCGACCCGACCCGAAGAGGGCAGGCCATCGGCACATGGTCCGGCTTCAGCGGCATCACGACCGCGATCGGTCCGGTGCTGGGTGGCTGGCTGGTCAGCTTCTCCTGGCGTTGGGCCTTCTTTCTCAACATCCCCATCGCCGCGGCGGTGCTCTTCCTGCTCGCGCGGGTTCCCGAGAGTCGAAATCCCAATCCCAAGCGGCTCGATCTCTGGGGGGCCTCGCTCATCACGGTGGGGCTGGGCGGCCTCGTCTTCGGGCTGATCGAGTCCTCCCGGCGGGGATGGAGCGATCCCGCCGTTCTCGCGGGGCTCGCGATCGGGGGAGGCGCCCTCGTGGGATTCCTCGCGGTGGAGGCGCGCTCCAAGTCTCCCATGCTGCCGCTCCGGCTCTTCCGCTCGCCCACGTTTTTCGGCGCGAACGCTCTCACGCTTTTTCTCTATGGCGCCCTCTCCTGCGTTTTCTTCTTTCTTCCCCTCGACCTGATCCAGGTTCAGGGGTACACGCCCCTCGCGGCCGGAGCCGCGATGCTGCCGCTGATCATTGTGCTCTTCCTCCTCTCCCGCTGGTCCGGGGGGCTGGTGGCGCGGCTCGGGTCTCGCGGGCCGCTGATCGCGGGGCCTCTCATCGCGGCGATGGGTTTCCTGCTGTTGAGCCGGCCCGGGATCGGCGGGAGCTACGCGACGACATTTCTACCCGGCGTCCTCGTCCTTGGTTTCGGGATGGCCGTGAGCATCGCGCCGCTCACGACCGCGGTCATGAACGCGGTGGGGGAGGGGGACGCGGGCCTGGCGTCGGGGATCAACAACGCGGCATCGCGGACCGCGGGGCTTCTGGCGATCGCGCTCCTGGCGATCCTGCACGCGAACGTGTTCGGTCACGACCTGGAGCGCCGGGTGTCGGCGCTACCGCTGGATCCGCCGGCCCGCGCGGAGATCCTGGCCGAGCGCGCCAAGCTCGCCGCGGCCCAGCCACCACCCGAGCTGACCCCTGCGCTAGCCATGGAAGTCCGGCGCGCTATCGCGCTCTCGTTCGTCACGGCCTTTCGCACCGTGGCGCGCGCCTCGGCCGCGCTGGCCGTCCTGGCCGCGGCGTGCGCCTGGCTGTGGATTGGAAGGCCGGTGAGGAATCAGCGCGCGTGAGCGCAGAGAATTTGGGTCACCGGGCGTCCATCGATGGGCTTGGGCGGCGTGATCCCGAGCAGGTAGCAGATCGTCGCGAACGTGTCCTCCGTCCGCACCTCCAGATCCTGATTCAAGGTCAGGTCGTAATTGCGGCAGATTCCCGGTCCCGAGATGATCCAGGGTATCTCGCGGCTCCGCACATCGTCCGGCCCGTGCGAGAGGCCCGCTCCACCGTGGTCCGCGGTGATCAGCACGACGGTGGAATCCAGTACCCCGCCGTCGCGCAGCGACTCGAGGATCTGTCCGACGCATCGGTCCGCGGCCGCGATCGCGGCAAGCTGAGCCGGCGACCCCCAGCCCTTCGAATGGCCCGCGATGTCGACTTCGGGGAGGTGGACGAAGAGGACTCGTGGCGCGTAGCTGCGGATCCAGAGCGATGCGGTGTCGGCGACGGCCTTGTCGGATATGACCGTCTCGGTCGGAACGAAGGACCAGCTGAGCGTCCCCGGCTTGGCGAGCGTCGAGAATTTCGATTTTCCGGCCACCATGGCCGTCGTGAAACCACGCTGCCGGGCCACCTCGAAGAGCGTCGGCCACGCGGGGTAGACCTGGCGGCCAGGAGGGAGATTCGTATTCCATATGACCCCGTGCTTGCTGGGACGTACGCCGGTCAGCATCGAGGTGTGGGAGGGAAGGGTCACGGCCAGGTCCGTCGTTCGCGCCCACATGGTGAAGGAGCCCTGCTCCATCAATTTGTGGATGACCGGCGCGTTCGCGCGGAGGAGGAGGTCGGGACGCAAGCCGTCGATGCTGACGATGAGCGCGCGGGAGATGCCGGGAGCGGGCGCCACCGTCCGGGCCGACAGGAGTGGCGGCGCGGTTGGCAGGAGCAGAAACGTAAGCAGGGCAACACGGTGCGCGAAGGCGCGAGGGGACATGATCCCGACAATCATCCCACGAAATGTGCTGCGGGTCGCGAGATTGTTACATTCTTGTAACATGCGCCGGCGACATCGGCCTGATACGCTCCGCCTCCCTTCCGCAGACATCCGCCAGCGATTTGGGAGGAGCACCATGCTCGCCGACAGTGAGATGATCGTACCAGGCTGCACGCGCTGGCCGGAGTTTCTGTCCGAGCTCGGCCGAGCGCACCGATGCCGTGGCACCACAGAGCATGCACGCGCCGTGCTGAGCAGGATGCCCGGCGTGGACGTCGAGGGATCGTTACGCGAGCTGGCGCGTCTCGGAGCGACGTGCGATTGCATGATCGAGTTGGACCTTTCCAGCATGGCCACAAGCTTGAGCGCCTAGCAGGGCCGAGAAGAAAGGGAGAAGGAAATGACGAAGACCCTGGATGCAGACGAGATCATCGAGCAGGCGACCCCCCAGCAGCAGTCCAAAGCCCACGAGATCCAGCCCTTCGGCCACCTGGTCAAGATGCCGATCGCCCTGGGCGAGTCGGCTTGCGAAGAGAGTGTGGAGAGCCTGAATCAGCTCGTGGCGGACACCATGACCCTTCGCGACCTCTACAAGAAGCACCACTGGCAGGTGGCCGGCCCCACGTTCTATCAGCTCCATCTTCTCTTCGACAAGCACTACGGGGAGCAGAACGAGCTGGTGGATTCCATCGCGGAACGGATCCAGTCCCTCGGGGGCGTGACCCTCGCCATGGCCCCCGACATCGCGGAAACGACGCTCATTCCTCGCCCTCCCAAGGGGCGCGAATCGGCGCCGGCTCAGATCGCCAGACTTCTCCACGCGCACCAGGTGGTTCTCAAGGAGGCGAGGACCATGGCCCGCTTGGCCGCGGACCGGGGAGATGATGGAACCAACGATCTGATCGTGAGCGATGTCATCCGGACCAATGAGCTGCAAGTATGGTTCATCAGCCAGCACGTCGTGAACGCTCCATTGGCTGCGGGGAAGTAACGGTCACTTTGTGACATAAAGTTCAGTACGCCCCGCCGCGCGCCGAAATGAAGTAGGTGGACGCGCGCGGGGAGTTTCATCGGAAGAGCATGAAAAGGCCCGTGGTGGCCCTTCTGGTGACGCTCCTCGCGCTCGCTCCATTCCCCCGCACGATCGCCTCGGCCGCACCCGAGAAGATCACCCGGGCCGCCGATCTCCCGCAGCTGTACTTCCAGGGGCCGTGGAATCCCGATGACCTCGCGGCCTCCGCCGAGGCCTTCGCGCCGCTCGCGGCCGCGGTGCGCGCGCACGTCGAGAACGCCCTGACGCATTACGACATCCAGGACAGGACCACCCTCAAGAACCTGCACACCACGCTGGCGCACCTCGACCTGCTCGAGGGGAAGGACGACGGCGCGCTGGAGCACGTGGACATGGCCCGCCGGCTGGAGGAAAAAGCCGGAGAGAGGCTCCTCGGGATCACGTTCTACAGTGAAGCCATTGCCTGGGCGCGCAAGGATGCGGGTGCCGGAACGGGTGAGTTCTTCCTCCATTCGCTCCGGGGTCACGTCAGCCAATACCTGAACCAGCTCCCGTGGGCGGATGTGCGGGACGCGGTCGCGAGGAACAGGGCGCTCCTCGAGCTCACGAGCGAGCACGTCATTCCCACCTGGATGGGCCCGCGGCCGGCCCCGGACTCGAAGACGAGCCATGGCATCGTCTCCCTGGAACTCGCGGACCAGCTGATCTTCGAGCGTGTGCTCATGACGCTCATCCTGCCCATCGAGAGCGAATTCATCCAGGAGCTCCAGAGCTACGCCGACGGGCACCGGGTGGAAGCCCCTGCGATGTCGCACCCGGTGGACATCTGGAGGTCGCGGACGGTGACGCTCGGGCCCGACCCAGAACTCACGCCGGTCGTGCTGGCGGTCTGGGACACGGGCGTGGATACGTCGGTCTTTCCGGATCGCCTCTACGTCAACGAGCGTGAAACGCGGAACGGCCGGGACAACGACGGCAACGGCTTCGTGGGCGACGTGAACGGCATCGGGTTTCGCTATGACGGGGAGCGAACGCCGGAGCTCCTCGTCCCGATCGACGCCGAGGGGAAGAGGCTGCTCGAGAACGAGAGGGTCGCGGCCCAGGGAAAGGCGGACTTCTTCTCGGGCGTCGATAGCCCCGAGGCCCGCTCGTTCAGGCAGGTGGTCGCCGAAGGGCTGAGCGACTCGCTTCTCACGGAGAGCGCCAAGACCAGAATCCTGAGCCACGTGCACGGAACACAGGTGGCCGACGTCGCCCTGGCTGGAAATCCCGCCGCGCGCCTCATGGTGGTGCGCCAGAGCTTGAGGGACGAGAGCGAGGAATCGCCGCCTCGGGATCTCGGAGCATGGCGGCGATTCGCCCTCAACGCGATGTCGATCGTCGGATACTGCAAAGCCCACGGCGTGCGCGTGGTGAACATGAGCTGGATGCTCTCGCCGCCGCCGGCGGCGGCGTCCCCTGGGGCCCAGGAGTGCTTCGCGATCGTCAAGCGGGGGCTGACCCAGGCCATCCGGAGCGCGCCCGAGATCCTCTTCGTGGCCGCGGCGGGAAACGCCAACGAGAACGCCACCTTCTCCGAGGGGATTCCCCCCTCGCTGGAATTACCGAATCTCCTGACGGTGGGCGCCGTCGATCAATCGGGCCATCCCACGACGTTCACGAGCTTCGGCAAGACCGTGGTGCTCTATGCCAACGGCCAATCGGTCGAGGCCCGCATTCCCGGAGGCGAGGGTATGCGAGTTTCGGGCACCTCGCTGGCCGCTCCCCAGGTGGCGAACCTCGCGGCGAAGCTCTATGCCATCGACCCGTCACTCCAGGTCGCCGAAGTCATCGACCTCATCAAGCATGGGGCGAGCTCCGGGGCGGACGGAGCGATCTCGCTCATCAACCCCAAACGCTCCGTGGTGCTTCTAGACATTCGCGAGGACCGGAAGTGGCGGCTGCCCTAGGGCTTGAAATAGAGGTAGTGGTTCGCGTAGTCGAGGATGGCGGCGTGTTCCTTCATCCAATCGAACCCCAGCAACCCGACGCTTCTTAGCTCCGACTCCGGGGTGTTCGCGTACTCGGCGAAGTTTTCCAGCGAGGCCGGGCTCATGAATCGGACGCCCGCGATCTCGAAGGCGACGGCGTCGCTCAGGAATACTTTCGGGCTCGTTCCGCTGGGGCTGTGGTCCGTCCCGGTCGTATCGGGCCTCTGGGGGACCCTGCCGGCGAAGAGGGCGTGATGCAGGGTGAGGGCGTTCGAGACGGTCGAGGGCGTGATGGTCACGGCGCTGTCGAGGCTCGGGAAATAGGCTTTCATCCGCACGCGGTTGGAAACGTCGATCATGAAGGGGGCCCCCTTGTAACCGAGGGCCAGCAGCTCCTGGTTCGGCGGCGCGGAAAGCGGCACGCCCAAGATCAGGACGTCTCGTGAGAAATCAACGGCCGCCCTCTCTCCCACCAGGAAGGGGACGCCGACCATGCCCTGGAACGGGCCGCTTCCATCGGCGGTGAAGTCGAACACGGGAACGCGCCGAAGAGGCGGGAAGCGTCGGCTCCCGACGCGCATCATGGGAACATCGATCGCGCCCCTTCCTTTCGAGCTGTAGCCATACGCTTCCAGGCGCTTCACCGGCCCTCGGTTCAGTCGCTCGCCGATCTTGTGGGTCAGCTGAAGGAACATCCTCGCGTTGCCGTGCACCATCAGTCGAACGGGCGCGCCCAGGCCCAGGTCGGCGGTGACCACGTAGCGGTGCCCCGCGAAGTCCACGGTCGTGAGGGGAAGCGTCTGCTTCCCGTGGATGACGCTGGGATCCTTGCCCAGCGCGAGCGCCGGGCGGCCCGCCACCGCCGCGAGCAAGATCAGCGTGAACGCCAGCCCCTGTCGAAGCGCGCTGCTCATCCCGTCACCCCCTGGACTTCCGAATGATCCCTGCATCGCCGGGTCGCCATGCTAAATTATACGCTTCCCGGAGGAGGAACCATGGAGACCATGAAGGCACCATCGCCCGAAAAAGTCATGCAGGTCATTTCCGCCGGCTGGGCCTGCAGCATTCTCGG
>DASQBE010000214.1:0-18374 GCA_035635355.1 Binatia bacterium
CCTCGGGCTTCTTCGCGGGCCCGAAATCGTGCTGCATGAGCTCGAGGCCGCTTCCATCGGGAAGCATGAGGTCCACCAGCACCACGTCGGGGCGCGTCTGCGCGAGACGCTCGCGCGCCTCGCCGAGGGATGCGGCCGCGAGCGCTGTGAATCCCTCCTTCTCGACCAGATCGGACATGGCGGAAAGGGCTTTGGTCTCGTCGTCGACGATCAATGCTGTCGGCATGGCTCCTATCCGTTCTCCGCCGCGGCGAGCGGCAGCTGAAGTTCCAGGGTCGCGACGCGGGACGCGTCGGACCGGACTTTGATGGTACCACCATGGCGCTCCACCACGCGGCGCGCGACATAGAGGCCGCGATCCGCTCCGAGGGCGCGCGGCTTCGGGGGCTCCCCCTGGGTCCCACCGAGAATCGCCGGCACCAGGTCCGCCGAGGCCCCGGTGATCGCGATCCTCGCCTGACCGTCCGCGGCCGTGATGCCGAGGTTCAGCTCCCTGCCCTGAGGGGTGGCCTCGATGGCCGCGATCAGGATCGCGACCAGGGCGTGCCGGATCGAGCCGCGGTCCCCCTCGATCGGAATCGCCTCGCCCGCCGCCCTCCAGGGAAACTCGATCTTGCCTTTACGGCGATGCGGCTCGAGGAACTCATGGAGGTCGCGCACGGTCTCGACGAGATCGAACCGCTCGATGCGGTCCTCGGCCACGCGGGTTTGGTTGAGGAGCTGTTCCAGCATGATCTCCAGATTCCTGATTTCGGACCCGACCACCTCCACGTAGCGTTCCTGGCGGGCCCGCGTGTCCTGGCCCGGCGGCTCCGCGATCGTGTTCCGGAGAAGCTCCAGATAAAGGATCATCGTGTGGAGCGGCGTTCGGATGTCGTGGCCCGTCGCGAGCGCGACGCGAGAGAGGGCGCGCAGATGGGCCGCGAGCCTCAGATCGGTCTCCAGCGCCCTCATCGTATCTTCGTCCGTGACCGCCAGCACGAGACCCACATCGAGTGGGGGATCCAAGACGGACCTGTCTACCGGGGCGCGGTGGCTCATGGCGACTTAAATTGTGACGGTCCTCTCCGGGCATTTCAAGATGCCCTTTTTGCGGCGAGGGACGGGAACGGCATGCTTCGAGAAACGATCCCGCCGTCCCGGTCCCGGGCCTTGATATTGCTATGAGTGCTGGGTGATGCGCCGCGGGCGGCGGACGCCGGATCGCGAGCCCTCTCAAATCCCTCGTGGGACATGGGGTTTGCGCAGGGAGCGGCCTCGGAGGGATGCGAGCTCCGATGGTAGAAATGGCGTCCGGGCGTTCGCAAGGGTTCACGTTTTGACACGGAAGTCCCATAAACCTTACGTCTTGCCGGAACACGCTCAACACGCTCCCGGCAAGGAGGACATGAGTCATGCAACCCTATCCGGATTTCAGCGACAGCGGAAAGAGCTCCACGTCGATCGCACCGTTCCTCCTGGGCGCCGTTCTCGGCGCGGGGGTCGCCCTTCTTCTCGCGCCGGCGCACGGCCGGGAGACGCGCAAGCGCGTCGGGGACACGGTGAAGCGTCTCGGCGGAAACGCGCGCCAGGCGCTCCAGCACACGCGCGAAGGCGTGAGCGACCTCAAGCACGATGCCAAAGCGGCGTTCGAGAAGGGGCGCCAGGAGTACATGCGTCATCGCAAACCCGAAATCGAGCCCGTGACCCGGCCCACTCAAACGCCGGCGATCTAGATGAAATTCTCGTGGCGGCACAGGGACCCGGTCGAGGAGGCGCAGCGCCGCTCGTACGATCGTCGAAAGGCCTGGCCCGGGCACGAGCGGCAACGACCCCGATCGCCGTGGCCGCACCGGCGGCCTCCGGCATGGATCGTGTTCTGGAGACGCCCTCGAACAACCTGACGGGGGTCGTGACCGAAAGGAGAACCAGCCATGGCGATGGAACAGGGTGAGAAGTACGAATGCCCCGACCCGGAGTGCCGATGCCAGATCAGCGTCACCCGCCGATCCGAGGCTCCGGAGGCGGACCAGGCGCCGCGCTGCTGCTGCGGCGAGGAAATGATCCTGATGGAGGATATGAGGCGTTCGGCCGGGGGCCGCTGAGGATCGACGAGGAGTGGATGGCGATCGGATGAATGGGGCACCTCGCGGTTCGCGGGGATCCGCAGCGTGGCCCGTCTCCGGTCGCCGCTTTTTTGGCGGCGCGAAGAACGGCGGCGAGGCCGAGCGCACGCGACGCTCCGGCCCCGCCGGCTCCACCTTAGATAGGGTTACGTCCCTGGATGACGCGCACCAATACCGAGACGATGGCGAGCAGCAGAAGAATGTGGATGAACCCGCCCAGCGTGTAGTTCGTGACCATTCCAAGCAGCCACATCAAGATCAGTAGAATCGTGATCGTCCAGAGCATGAAGCGCCTCCTCGTTTCGTGGTCCAAGGGCCCGCTCGTGCCGGGCCCGCGATCCCCAGGGGCAGGTTCCATGCCAGGGAAATCGGGAGCCGCGAATTCTCCTAGGCGCTCCTCCTACGCCGCCGCGTGGGGTTCGAGCGCTGCGGCTTCTTCCGCGCCGGGCGCCTCGCCGCCTCGTGCGCGGCCAGGCTCTTCCTCAAGAGGGGCATCAGGTCCATGACCTCGGATCGGTCCTTCCTCGGCGCTTCCGAGCGCGCGGGCTCGAGGATGGTGTGGATCTGCCCCGCCTTGACCTTGCGGCGCACCAGGGCCATCACGTCATCGCGGTATTCGTCCTTGAACCGGGTGGGATCCCACTTCCCCTTCATCCCCTGGATGAGCTCCCGCGCCATCCGGATCTCGGTCGCGGAGACGGAACCCTTCGACTTCGGCGTTTCCGCGATCTCGTCCATGCTTCGAAGCTCATGCGCGTAGCGCAGCACGTCGAGCACCAGCATCCGGTCGCGGACGAGGAGCGCGGCCAGGCGCTGGCGCGTTCGCAGCACCACGCGGGCGATTCCCACCAGGTCGCTCCGTTCCAGCGCGTCGCGTAGGAGCGCGTAGCTCTTGCTCCCTGTCCTGAGCGGCGCGACGTAGTAGGGGGTCTCGTAATAGACGGGGTCGATCTCGTCCCGCTGCACGAACTGGACGATCTCGATGGTCTCGCTGGCCTTCACGTTCGCCCGATGCAGCTCCTCGTCGCTCAGGACCACGTATTCGTCCGGCTCGAATTCGAAGCCGCGGACGACTTCGTCCCAGGGAACGTCTTTCCCTGAGTTCTTGTTGTAACGCTTGTTCCCGACCGGCGAGAAGTCCTTGCGGTCGAGCAACGAGAAGCTCAGCTCGTTCGTCTTGACGGCGGGCCTGAGGCGGACCGGGATCTCGACCAGGCCGAAGCTGATGCTTCCCTTCCAAAGGGCGCGCTCCATGAAGACAGGCTCCTTTCTCCCTCGAACGGCGCGGACGTCGGCTCCACCGACGGATCCCAAGCAGAGGGCGAGCCAAGCCGGTTGGACCGCGCAAATCTTACAAGGGAATGCTCCCATTTCTTCACACTCTGGTGGAGGGTCGGTACGACCAAGACCGGCCACGTCGCGGCGGCGCCAAGGCGACCGCCCGCAATTCCAGGCATCCCTCGGGATTGACCCTGGCGCCGGCCGGCGCCCCCCCTCGGTGGCACGGGACTTGTTTATGGATCGCTTCCATGACCGCCGAGATGCTCATGAAACGTCAGTTCCAGACCGTCCATGCGGACGCGGGCCTCGAGGAGGTCGAGCGCAAGCTCGAGGCTTGCGGGGCCGACCTCATTCCCGTATGCCGGGACGGCCTCTTGGTGGGCACCATCACCCATCATGACGTGGCTTCCGGCATCCCGCCGGGGAGGCGGCGCGCGGAGCCGCCCCGTCTCGCCGAGGTGATCGCCGCCGACATCCTGTTCTGCTTCGAGGACACCGATGTGACGGAGGCCGCCAAGCTCATGCGAGAAAGCCGCGTGACCGTGCTCCCGGTGCTGAATCGAACGAGGAGGGTCGTGGGCGTCCTGGCCTTGAAGGACATCCCCGAACCCAGGACTTCGGAAGAGCCGGCCTAGGGATCCCCCGCCTCCTCCAAGGGCCCGGGCGGCTCGACCTCCGCGGCGATGGCCTCGTCGGGAGGCGCCACGGGCTCCGGCAGGGAATCGGGCGGCTCCGCTTCGGGAGCGGCCTTCCCCAGGGCGGCCGCCTTCAGCGTCTCGCCGGGGCTCGCTCCGGCCGCATCGGCGGCCGCGGACGGCGTGGCGCTCTCCGCCTCCACGACCGCCTCCGGCCTCTCGATCCCCTCCCCCTCCACGCGCGCCTCCTCGGGCCTGTCCACCAGCGCCCGCAGGCGTTTCGCGAGCACGCGCACCAGCTCTTGCAGGAGCGCCAGGTCCCCCGCCGCGATGTCGTAGAACTCGTCGCGATGGAGCGCGAGCGTGAGCCCGTCCTGGACGCATTGGGCCCGATGCCCCCGTGCCGAATCGTCCACCAGAGACCAGGTCCCGAATGCCTCGCCGGGCCCGACCTCGGAGATCTTGCGGTCGGCGGTGAACAGGACCACCCGCCCTTCCACCACGATGTAGAGCGCGTCGGCCGGGTCGTTCTCCTGATAGATCGTGTCTCCCTCGAAGATCTCGATCTCGCGCGCGACGTTCGCGAGACCGAGCAGGTGACGCGGTCCGACGTCCTTCAGGAGGTCGGCCCCCTTGAGGATCAGAACGCGTTCGACGGGCGTGAGCATGCTCCTCCTCAGGCGGTCGACGTCCGGGCTTCCACGCCCGGAAGCCTGGCCGCGTCCTCGCCGCCGAAGCGAGCCCTGAGCTCGGCCCGCACCACCGGGCTCTCGTTCTCGCCGAGCGCGAACGTGCTCTCCTTCAAGGCCGGCGTGTGACGCGAGACGTAGACGGCCGTGGCGCGGATCCAGGGATCGCCCGTGCGCCACGCCGCGCGGATCCACTCCGCGAGCTCGCCTGGATCGAGGGGTCTCGGAGCGCCCTCCTCGCGCGGGTCCTCCTCGAACGCGCGGCTCACGGGGCGGAACACCGCGCGCGGCAGGATGCTGCTCAGGTACTCCAGCGCCGGCGCCGACGCGCCGAGCTTCCGCTCCCTCAGCCGCTCGAACACGCCGTACAGGGCGCGGGGCTCATACCAGCAGGCGAGCGCGCGCACCGCCCGCTCCAGCGCCAGGTCGGCGAACTCCCGGTAGCTCTCCCCGAGGAGCCGGAGCTCCGGCAGCGCCTGGGCCAAAAACCGCTCCGCCGGCGCGAGCGCGGCCCGGTACTCCCCCATCTCGCGCAGGAACATCCGGTGCGCCAGGGCGCGCGGAAGAACCGGCTCCCGGCGCAGCACCCGAACACGGCTCAGGTTGCGGAATCCGAGGTGCCGCAGCGCGCGGTCGTTGCCCCGGGCCAAATGGAGGAGCGAGTCCACGGCGCGATGGCTCGCGATCTCGGCCAGAGTCCGGGCCGCGAGCGCCTGCGCGCGCCCGCCGCTCTCTCCGCTCAGGAGGCGCGTCAGGGCGGGCACGGCGGGATCGCCGATCGCCGCGATGGCGCGACGCGCGTCGCCGCTCCATTCCGGCTCGAGCAAGAGGGGCAGCAGCGGGTCGAGAAGGTCGCGGCGGGGACGGCGGGTGGCGGAGAGGAGGGCCAAGCGGCGGACCTCCGGGTCCGGATCCCGGATCAACGACAGCAGGGGCGCCACGGGCGATGCACCCTGCAGCGTTCCGAGCGCGCGCGCGGCGAGGAGCCGGTCCTCCCGGGTACCGGACTCGATCCGCGCGTCGATCCACTGCGGCGCGATCGCCCCGGGCGCCTGGTGCGGACGGTCGAAGAGGGCGTCGAGCACCACGCGCCGAAGCGCGAGATCCTCGCCCTGGAGCAGCTCCCGGACGAACGCGGTGGGCTGCCGGCTCGTCGCGAGGAGGTAGCCGGCCGCGGCGCGGCGCACGTTCTCGCTCGGATCGTGGAGGAATCCCTCGATCCTTCGCTCGAGATCCGGCAGCCCCTTCCGCTCCATCAGCTCCACCGCCGTCGCCCGGACCGCGGGAGACGAATGGCTCAGGCACCGCCGTATGGCGTCGACGATCTCGGGGTGCTCGGTGTACTCGCTGAGGCGAAGCGCGAGCAGGATCCTCCGCTCGTCCTCGTCGCGCAGCGCCTGGAGAAGGGCCGCGCGCGCGGACGGCAGGCGGACCGAATCGGCGACCGCCTCGGGTTCCAGCCACCGGGTGCTCAGCGCCTTCTGGATCGCCCCCCGATATTGCCGGTGCAGGCCGAGGAGCACCACGAGCCAGACGGCCGCCATCACCACGGTGGCGGTGGCGAGAACGGGAACGTCGACGCCGAGCACCCGGAAGGCCACGATGAGGAGCACGCCGACGACCGCGTCCGACCAGCGCTCGACGAGTGTGTCGATGGCCGGCTTGATGACGCGACGCTCGGGAGGGCGGACCGCCATGTAGTAGATCTCGGTGGAGGACTTCCCGAGCACCTGCGAGAGGATTCCCTGCACGCCGCGCATCAGGACCACGGGCTGGCCCCTCGGCCCGAGCACGCCCCAGGCTCCGAGGGTCATGATCGCGACCGGCTGGATGCTGGTCGAGGCGAGGAGGTCCATCCGGCGCAGGAGCCACCCCGCGACGCTGATCTGGAAGATGAGGGAGAGCCCGTTCATGGCCGCGTAGAACTTGCCCAGGAACTGGGTGAGCTGGTGAGGATCGGGAAAGGCGCGCTGGGCGAAGTACTTGAACTGGAAATCCACGATCGTCGCCACCACCACCGAGAGCGCGAGCGCGACGGCGAGGAGCTGAATGTACCTCGATCGCCGGAAGATCTCCCAGCGCGACGCCGCGGCCACCGTGTCGGTCGCGCTGGGGAGCCGCTTCCGGTGTTTGTCCACCGAACGGGTCAGGAGATGGGCGCCGATGAGGAGGGCCGAGAGAATCCACAGGAGCCCGACCCGCTTCACGACCGGCGTGAGCCAGCCCGCGATGGCTCCCCCGAGGAGCCCGCCCAGGAGCCCGCACGCGCTGAAGAGAGGAAAGAGCCTCCGGGCGCGGCGGGAATCCCAGACGTCCAACGCCAGGACCCAGAAGTGCGGAAGAAGGATCATCGCCTGGCTTCCGGTCCAGAGATAGAAAACGGCGGCGGTCTGGTGGCGCGCGAGGGGGAAGACGGCGGCGGCCAGGAGACTGAACCCGATCGCGATGTATTGATTCAAACGGGTCGCCCCCACCCGGGTGAATCGCCTCGCCACGCGCCCCTCCAGCCACACGAAGAACAGCGAGGCGACCGCGACCCCCACGTAGGCGTACGGGAGCGCCATCGCTCCGAACTCGGCGAGGAAGATCGCGTCCCGCTGAACCTTCGCGACGGTGTACGCGCAGAAGAGAATTCCCACCAGACTCCCCATGAGCAGGAGGAGGCGCCGCTCGTGCGCCTCGAGCCCCAGGGTCCGGGTGAGGTTCTCCATCACGCCGATTTTCAGGATCACCTCGCCGATCGGGAGCGGGAATGGGTCTCCATGTCCCGACGCATGCAAGTTTCGGGGCATGTCCCGTGCATGAGATTACGAACGAACCCGCACCGCGGCTTGTAAGAGTGGCTCAGACTCGCCCCGGACGGGGCAACTCTGACAATGCACCTCCCCAAACGCTCCCCCGTAACTCCTTGCGTGCCAGCGATCGCCCGGGACCGGCACGCGGATTGATAGAAAGGGCCGAAGCGAAACTTGAGGAGGTGCACGATGCCCCACGGCCTTCACCGAGCGCTGGGCCGCGCCGCATGGGCGGCCACGCTCGTCACAAGCGTCACCACCGCCGCGGCCTGGCCCGGGATGGCGCGCGCCGAACCCCGATTCGGAGATTCCACCTGGGTCGCGCCGTCCATCGAGATCGAGGGGAGCCCCTCCGATCCGGGCCCGCGCGTCGCGGCACGAGACCACGAGCGCGTCTGGGAAACGGCCCTGCGCGCGCCCTTCCGCATCGGGTTCTATCCCCTGCGCCTCGTGGCGCGCGGGATCGAAGCCACCGGTCCCCTCGTGGAGCGCTTCTTTCCCCCCGGCGATCTGTTCGGTCACGCGAAGGCGAAACGGGGGCTTCAATTCTCTCCCGAGATCCTCGGTCTGACCGTGGCCGCGCCCCAGTTCGCGGGTCCCGGCTCGCGCATGGCATTGACCGGCGCGTGGACGCTGAGCGACAGCCGCAAGGTGAAGTTTCGCGGGTTCGTGGGCGACGGCGTTTCGAGCGTCGGCGCCGGCGTCGATGCGTTCTTCGAGCACAAGCCGAATCGCCCGTTCTGGGGGATCGGGAATTCATCCCCCGTGGACAAGACCTATTTCTTCCGGAGCACCAAGCTCGCGAGCCTGTACGCGTTCGCGGGACGGAGCCATCTCAGGCGGATCCGCGTGATGGTGGGCGCTTCCGACATGGACGTCGGGCGCGGATACGGCGCCAGCCCGCAGGCCGTCGACGTGTTCGACCCGGCCGGGGTCCCGTTCCTGGCGCGCGACTCGCGATTTTGGTGGTACGGGTCGAGCGCCGACTTCGCCGCGCTCGACGATTCCCTGGCGCCGAGCCGCGGGCTCCATTTCCGCCCCGAGGTGAGGCGCTACACCGACAACGACGGCTCGGATGTCCGCTACGACCAGTGGCGCCTCGAGGCGCGCGGGTACCTTCCGGTCTTCGCCAAGCGGCGGGTCCTGGTGGGACGGGTCGTCTACGAGGGTGTGGATCGCCGCCCGGGATCGGTGCCGATCCCCTTCTACCGGCTTCCGGAATCCACCGATGACGATCGTTTCGCCGGATATCCCTCGGGACGCTTCCGGGATCAGAGGCTCGCCGTCGGCCGGCTGGAGTACCGCTGGGAGATCGAGCGTCCCGTCTCGGCGTTCCTCCTCGGTGAGCTGGGAGAGGTGGCGCCCACGACGGGCCAGCTGTCCCTTCGCTCCGCCCACCCGTCCCTGGGCGGAGGCCTGCGCGCGAAGATCGGCGAGCAGGAGGCGGGGCGCATCGAGATCGCGCGCGGGCACGAGGGTCTGACCATCCGGACCGATCTGGGAGTCGACTTTTGAAACGCGTCCGAGCCGTGCGAAACGCCATCCTGGCGTCCATCCTCCTCGCGGCGATCGCGGTCCCCGCGCTCGCCGCGCCCGGGAGCGGCGTGGAGCCCTCCACCTGGGTGGATCACGACGGGCGTCCCACGCGGGAGCCCAAGACGCGGAAGATCAGCCTCTACGGCTACATGTTCCGGCAGGCCGTCGTGGAGCCCGTCAGCCACGCGCTGGATGTCCCGGACAAGCTCCTCTGGCTCTCGACCCCGCTCGGCGTGAGTCGCAAGCGCGAGGCGGCGGACGTCAACGCCTTCGACGAGGTGCCCAACTCCACCTGGTTCACGAACCGGAATCACATGAGGGCCGTGCCGGCCGGTCAGATCCGTACGGGCCCGTTCGACGGCGTGATGCCGGAGAAGCCCTGGACGATCTCGGATGTGAAGAAAGAGGGACACAACGTGGGCTTCCGGATCCACGACGCCGCGGGGCGGAAGTGGCTGATCAAGCTGGACCGCAAGGAACACCCGCAATCCGGCTCGGGCGCGGGCACGGTCGTGAGCCGTCTCGTGTGGGCCGCCGGCTACAACATCCCGCTCTACCAGTCGGTCACGTTCCGCCGCGAGGATCTCCTCTTCGAGACCCAGGTCGCCTCGACACGGCCTGTCGCCGCGAACGATCCCCCCATCACCGAGGCGGACGTGAAGCCGATCCTGGACCGCTCCGCCCGGTCCGCGGATGGCCGCTATTACGCCAGCGCGAGCCTCTTCCTGCCCGGGAAGCCGGCGGGGCCCGCCGACCTCCGCGGCCGGCGCCCGGATGATCCCAATGATCGGTACCGTCACGAGAACCGGCGCGAGCTTCGGGCCCTGTACGTGCTCTATTCCTGGGTCAACAACTGGGACATGAAGGACCAGCAGACACTCGACATGTACGGGAAGCCGGGGGAAGGCGGAGAGCACCTGACCCACTATCTACTCGACGTGGACGGATCCCTGGGCGCGGCGGCGGAGGGAGCCAAGCCGCCGGACTATGGCTATGAGATGCGCGTGGATTTCCCCTGGACCCTGAGGAGGCTTCTCACCCTGGGCTTCGTCGAGGAGCCGTGGCGGCGCGCGCCGCAGGAGACCGGGATTCCCTCCGTGGGCCGCTTCGAATCCAAGCGGTTCCATCCGAACCGCTGGAAGCCGCTCGAGGAGGTTTCGCCGTACCGCAAGCTCACCGAGCGCGACGGCTACTGGGGCGCCAAGCTCGTGGCCAGCTTCTCCGACGCGC
This sequence comes from Binatia bacterium, assembly GCA_035635355.1. Lineage (GTDB taxonomy): Bacteria > Eisenbacteria > RBG-16-71-46 > SZUA-252 > SZUA-252 > WS-7. Next base: position 10,272 of record DASQBE010000214.1, read on the forward strand.
AGATCGCGGCCGCGCTCGACGCCGCCCACTACGAGGACCCCCGGGCTCCCGCGTATCTCCTCCCCGTCCTGATCGAGCGGCGCGAAAAGATCGCGCGCTACTGGTTCGACCGGGTGGCGCCTCTCGATTTCTTCACCGTGGACGGCGGGACGCTGCGGTTCCGGGACCTGGCGCTGGACCTGGGCCTGACCGGCCCGCGGGAGTACGAGGTGGAGCTGGACGCTTCCCCGGAAGGGGCGCGCGATTCCGCCGGCAGGCACATCGCGTCGACGGAGGTGCCGCTGCCGGACGGAGCGAAGCGCCTCTCCCTCACGCTCTCGGTCGCGGGAAGCCGGGCCAAGTCCGTGCGGGTCGACCTCGAGCGAACGAGGGCCGGCGGGTGGTCGATCTCGAGGGTGCGGCACGCGTGAGCGGCCGCGGGGACTGAGGCCGGGCTAGCTTACGTCCCGGCGCTTCGCGAACTGGCTGTGGCGCCGGGCGAGGTCTCGCGCGGAAGCGGGCGTGGTTTGAGGCGCGGGGACTTTGGTGACCAGCGTCCCCAGCACGAGGTCGGCGAGCGGGACCAGCACGTTCAGGTTCCGGTTCATGTGAACGTGATGAATGCGGTGGTGCGTCTTCAAGAACTGGAACCACCTCGATCGCTCGATGAACGCGATCTGGGGCTTGTGCATGAAGTAATGAAGACTCTCGTATCCCACGTAATAGAGCGCCGCCGCCACGCTGAACGAGATGAGATAGGCCAGATACGGCAGCTTCACCCCCAGGGACCAAAGCCCCCAGGCGCCCAGCACCCACGGCACGATATTGATCGAGACGAGCGTCGGCCCTCCCCACCACTGGAAGTGGAGCGCCTCCTCCTGCTCGTGCTCGACGACGTGGAACGTGTCGTCGAACTTGCAGAGCTGATGGTGGATCAGGGTGTGGGTGGTGAAACAATCCTTGGGCAGCCAGGGACGGTGGAGCCAGTAGCGATGAAAGGCCCACTCGAAGAAACTGGATTGGACGGTGGCGGCGAGGCAGCCTGCGAATACGGCGATCGTGATTGGGAGCAAGTGAACCCTCGATGGTTGTTGGAGATATCTATCTGCACTATCGGCGTCCCTCTCCTGAAACTCAAAGCAATTCGACAATTCCGCAACTATTTCGCGTGAATGGCCTTCGCGAGACGCTCCACGTCCGATAATTCGTTGTAGATCTGTGTAGAAATACGCACCCACAGGCTTCCGCGCCATGGATGCACCTGGACCTCGAGCCGGTCCTGCTCGAGCAGCGCGTCGCGCAGCCGGGCGGCGTCTTCCTTCGTCGAGCCGAGTCGCCCGGGCACGGAGACGGTGGCCATCGTCCCGACCATGGCCTCCTCGAGCCCCGGCCAGGTCCCCCACGCGGCGCCGAGGAGACGGGCGCCCTCCCAGGCCAGGCCATGGTTGTACTCGCGCATCGCGTCGATCCCGATCTCTCTCATGTAGGCGATCGCGACGGGGGCGGCGAGAAACGCGGAGGGATCGGGGGTCCCCACCCAATCGAACTCGGCCGTGTATCCGCGTCCGATTCCCCACGAGATCACGGGAGGGTGAAGCCCTTCCTGCCGGCCGGGCGCCGCCCAGAGAAACGCGGAGCTCCTCGGAGCGTAGGCCCACTTGTGGAGGTTCCCCACGTACCAGTCGGCGCCGATCGAGGGGACATCCAGCGGGATCGCTCCGGGCGCGTGCGCGCCGTCCACCGCCACCGAGACGCCGCGCTCGTGACAGCGGCTCACGATCTCCTCGATGGGCAGGACGACGGCGCTCTCGGAGGCCACATGATCCATCACGGCGAGGCGGGTGCGGGGTCCGATCGCGGCGATCACGGCGTCCGCGAGCGCGCTCCGCCCACGCGAGAGCGCGGGGAGCTGGGCCGCGCGCACGGACGCGCCCCGCGACTCCGCGTGGAATACCGCGGCGTTCAGGACGCCGCCGTAGCCATGGTCCGTGACCAGGATCTCGTCCCCCTCGCGGAGCGGGAAGGATCGGAGGACGGCGTTCAGCCCCGTGGTGGCATTGTCCACGAATACGAGGTCTTCTCCCCGCGCGCCCAGGAACGAGGCGACCTCGCGGGCCGCGACGCGGAGCCTCGGCGGATCGCGGCGCGGCATCCCGACGCTGACCTCCGAGAGCTCGCGCAGGAGATATCGCGAGGGCTGCCGCTCGATCTCGTCCCGGATCGACTGCTGGGCCTCGAGCACGCGCCGCGGGGGCGCGCCCACCGTGCCGTGGTTGAGATAGGTGACGGATGGATCCAGGGCCCATTGGGAGAGCCAGGAACGGCCGAACGATGGGACAGCGGGAGCCTGACGCGGGATCGGGTGGAGTTCCAAGGCGCGCATTATATGTCACCGCTGCGCCCCGATCTCGCGTATTCTCCGGCGATGCCATTCGCCTCGCTTGGTTTGTCGCCGCTCGTCGTCAAGGGTGTGCGCGCCGCCGGTTACGTCGATCCCACCCCGATTCAGAGAAAAGCCATTCCGATCATCCTCGAGGGGAAAGACCTGATCGGCGCGGCGCAGACCGGCACGGGAAAGACCGCCGCCTTCGTGCTCCCCATCCTGACCCGCCTTCTGGACGGGCCGCGCCGGCTTCGCGCGCTCGTGCTCACGCCCACGCGCGAGCTCGCGGCGCAGGTGGAGACCAACGCGCGCGACTACGCGCGGTTCACGGATCTCAGCGTGGGCGTCGTGTACGGCGGGGTGCCCATCCCTCCGCAAGAAAGGCTGCTCAAGCAGCACGGGGTGGATTTCCTCGTGGCCACGCCGGGCCGGCTCCTGGATCTGCACGACCGGCTCGCGCTCCGGCTCGATTTCATCGAGACGCTGGTCCTCGACGAGGCCGACCGGATGGTGGACATGGGCTTCGCGCCGGACTTGAAGCGAATCCTCCGGCTCATGCCCCGCGACCGTCAGACTCTCATGTTCTCGGCCACCATGCCCCCGGAGCTGAACCGCGTCGCGAACGAAGCGCTGCGGGATCCGGCTCGCGTGGACCTGGCACCTCCCCAGCGCCCGGCGGCGGGAATCACCCAGGCCGTGTACCCCGTGCCGCGCCACCTCAAGACGGACCTTCTCGACTCCATGCTGTCGCGCTCCGAGGTCAGCAGCGTGATCGTATTCGCGCGGACCAAGCACGGGGCGGACAAGCTGGCGCGCGACCTCCAGCGCCGCGGCCACTCGGTCGCGACGCTGCACGGGAACCGCAGCCAGAGCCAGCGCGAGCGCGCCCTAGGGGATCTGAGGCGCGGGCGGGTCCAGGTATTGGTCGCCACCGACATCGCCTCGCGCGGGATCGACGTGGAAGGAATCACGCACGTGATCAACTACGACGTGCCCCACGCTCCCGAGGACTACGTCCACCGGATCGGCAGGACCGGCCGCGTGGACGCCGTGGGAGACGCCTTCACGCTGATCGCGCCCGAGGAGCAGAAGCAGCTGACCGCGATCGAGCGGTTCCTGGGCCGCGCGGTCCCGCGCGTCATCCTTCCCGACTTCGACTACAAGCGGCGCCCTTCCGAGGCGAAACCGTCCGGGGGCTCGAGCCGCGGAGGCCGTCCCGGGGGCCAGGGCGGAGGCCGTCATTTCGGCGGCGGCGGATCGCCGCCGCGAGGGCGAGGCTTTGGCCAGGGCCGCGCGCAGGGGTCTTCGACCCATTCCGGCTCCGGCTCGCAAGGCGCTTCCCCCCGCCCGAGCTCCAACTCGGGTGGCGAGCAGCACCATGGAAGGCGGCCCAAGAAATCACACGGCATGGACCGCCGGGGGCGCAGAAGGATCTGATCTTCGCTCGGTGGATTTCCCTCCCGCTCTGCATCGCCGTCCTGGCGACGGGATGCGCCAAGAACCGAAGCCAAGAGGTCGTGGAGCTCAAGTCCAGCATCGAGGCCGTGAACGCGCAGTTCGCCGAGGCGGTCGCCCGGCGCGATGTCGCCGCCCTCGGGCAGCTCTACGCGGCCGATGCCCAGGCGTACCCGCCCGGATTGGCGATCGTCGCGGGCCGCGCCGCGATCCAGGACATGTGGAAGGGGCTCCTCTCCATGCCGGTGGGCCGCCTCCAGCTCCGCACCGCCGATGTCGACGGGAACGGCGAGACGGCCTGGGAAACGGGCCGATTCACGCTGGTCGGGAGCAACGGGAGCACGATGGACGACGGCAAGTACATCGTGGTCTGGAAGCACGAGGAGGGCGGCTGGAAGCTCTACCGCGACATGTGGAGCTCGGACAGCCCGCAGCAAGCGGCCCCGGCCACGCCTAACCCGTAGGTCCCCGCTTCAGCCGAAGCGTTCGGGGCTCAACCCCGAGAGATCCACCGACGGCTCCTCCTCCGAGACGATCTCCGACACCAGCTTCCCGGTGATCGGCCCCATGCTCACCCCCATCATGGCGTGCCCGGACGCCACGACGACGTTCGGCCAGCGGCGCGTCCGGCCGACGTAGGGAAGCCCGTCCGGGGTGCAGGGGCGGAGCCCGCACCAGGGACGAACCGAAGCGAAGTCCTCGGGATGAAACGCGGGGAGATACCGGGAGAGCGAGCGCGTCATGCCGAGGATCCGCGGCGGGTTGATCCGGAGGTCGTAGCCCGCGAGCTCCATCGTTCCCCCCACCCGGAGCGCCGATCCCATCGGCGTCACGGCCACCCGCGCCTCTTCCAGGATCAGCGATCGCCGCGGGAGCTCTCGCGGCGCGGCCAGGGTCAGGCTGTACCCCTTCCCCGGCTGCATGGGAAGCTCGAGCCCGAGCGCGCGGGCGAGAACCTGGGTCCAGGATCCGGCCGTGAGCACGAACTCGTCGCCGCCGATCTCACCCCGGGTGGTGACGGCGGCGCGCACCGCGCCCGAGCGCGTCTTCCAATCGCTCACTTCGGCGCCCCATGCGAACGTCCCGCCGCGCTCCCCCACCAGGCGGGTCATCGTGGCGACGAGCCGCTGCGGCACGAGGTGCGCGTCGAGGGGGTAGTGCACGCCGCCCAGCACGTCGAGGGTGACCCCCGGCTCGAGCGCCTGCACACCCTTGGCGTCGAGCACCTCCGCGGGCATCCCAAGCTCGAGGGACCTCGCGGCGAGGACCCGCTCCGCGTCGAGCCCGCGCTCGGTCCGGACGAGGAGCAGGAGCCCCTCGCGCGCGAGCCCGAACTCGTTCGCGGTGCGCGCGGCCAGATCCTCGTAGAGCGCCCGGCTCGCCAGGTTCAAGTCGCGAAGGAGGGGGCCCGCTCGGTGGGCTCTTTCGCGATTCGAAGCCATCCAGAATCGAATGCCCCAGGTGATCAGGTCGGGATCGAGGCGCGGGCGGACGTAGAAGGGGCTCTCGGGATCGCCCATCCACCGGAGCGCCTGACGCACGATTCCGGGTGCCGCGAGGGGAAGGAAGTGGCTCGGGGAGATGAACCCGGCGTTTCCCAGGGAGCAGCCGTCGTGGTCCGGCGCCCCCCGCTCGAGCACGGTCACGCGATGGCCCCGCTCCAGGAGATAATAGGCGGAGCAGAGCCCCACGATTCCAGCGCCGCAGACCACGACCTCTCGGGCGCGCGTCACCACCGCTGGAGCTCCGGGGGTGCCACGGCCAGCGCTCCGTCCTGGAGCGTGAGGACCGGCGCGAAGAGGCCGAGGCGCTCGCGACGCCACCAGGCGCCGGTGGCGCGGCGCGTCTCGGGGTCCGTGAATCGATAACGATACACGACCGCCCGGATGTAGCGCGGAGGAGGGCCGAGGAACGGATTCGTGCGCAGGAGTCGGAGGACGGGCGACGAGTTCCGGAGGAGGCATTCGCAAAACCTGAGAAGCCAGGGCTCGCTCCGGTAGTTGCTCAGGGCGGCGAACCACATCTGCCAGTCCAGGCGCGGCTGATGCGGCGCCACGAAGCCCGGCCGCCGGGACGGATCGCCCGGCTTGTAGCGAAAGTCGTAGGCGCTCCACTCGATTCCATCCCGGCTCCCCTCGATCTGGATCTCGGGCCGCTCCTTCGTCATGACCGCGAAGAGGCCGTACCCGTTCACCGTCCGGAACGGTTCCGCGAGCAGGTACGCGCGCGGGAACGGCCCGAGCCAGGAAACCGGCGCGCCCACCGCCGCGCAAAGAGGCACCAGGCTCAGGAGAAAGACGCTCACGAGGACGGGGCGGCGAATCCAGGCCGGCCACCCGTCCCCGGCGGGAGCGCGGCCCGCCTCGGCGTGTCCGCGAAGCCGCTCCACCCACGCGCGCGGCCAGACCCCGTCGTCCAGCAACAGCACGCAGAGGGCGAGGGTCAGGACGTTGAAGAAGCCGTAGTTCCCCGTCGCCGCGATGAGGAGCTGGTGTGCCACGATGATCGCGGCGGCCGCGAATCGCATCCGGCGCGGCGCGAAGATCAGAAACGGGACGAGACCCTCCACCAGGAACGTGACGCCGGCCGAGGCGCGCTGAAACCAGAGAGGCAGCTGATGGGCATACCAGGCGAGCCACGTCGGCAGAGGCTGCGTCTCATAGTGGTAGCGGAGCGCGGTCAGGTCCCGCCAGGTCGGATCGCCACTCGCGAGCTTCACGGCCGCCGAGGCGAAGAGTAGCCGGAAGAGGAGCCACCGGGAGCTTCGGAGCGCGCCATTCGCCGGGGAGCCATCGCCCCGTGGACGCGGCATGAGCGCCCACGGCGCGAGGAACATCGCGAGAAACGCGGCCTCGAGCAGAAGCCCGTCCCATTGAAACCAGAGGAAGACCGGGCACACGGTGGCCAGCGAGAGGTAGGCGGCCCAGAGAAGCAGAAGACACGGAACCGGCGCCACGCCCAGAGCGAGTGCTACGGAGAGGGCGATCCCGGCCGCACAGAGCCCCGATAGAAACCAGTCCGCCGACGAGATCCAGCAGAGGGTGGGAAATTGCAGGTACCGGCCCACGCCGGCGCCCGCATGGGCGGCCATGAGCTGCATCGTCTGGGATGCCGGGAGAATTCCCTGGCTTCCGACCAGGCCCTGGATCTGCGCCCCGAGCGACGCGAACGCGATGCCGAACACGACGGCCAGAATTCTCAGATAGAGCCACGAGGTCACCGCCTCGCCGGGAGGGACGACGTGCGCTCCCCAGAGCAGGTCGGTCATGCGGGAGAAGAAGGGCCGGTGGCTCGCCACGAAGCGATAGCACGCTTCGCTGGACGCGCGAAATCCGGGCACCGTCTCGTAGGCCCAGAGGCCCGCGCCGTGACCCGGCGCCATCGCACGCGCGCGAAAGACCGCCTCGGCGCCGCGCGACCGGGTTCCGTCGGGCTCGATGAGATGCACCGCCTCCGCGAACGCGGAGGGCGGGATCTCCGGAAAGCGCGACGCGACCTCCTGCGACGGCGCGACGTCGACTCGATCGCCGAGATCGCCCTGCCAACGCGCGATCCAGCGCTTGCAGAAGCCGCACGTTCCGTCGTACACGAGAACAGGCTTCTCCATGAGCGGTACCATAATATGAGGCGGCCGGGACGCGAAGGATTTCGCTGGGATCGAGGGCTCGGGAGGGTCGATGAGAAGCGCTGGACTCCTGCTTCACCGGAATCGAGCAGGCCAGGTCGAGGTGTTCCTGGTCCATCCCGGCGGACCCTACTGGGCGAAGAAGGACCTCGGCGTCTGGTCGATCCCGAAGGGAGTCTTCGAGGACGACGAGAAGCCGCTCGATGCCGCCCTACGGGAGTTCCGCGAGGAAACGGGGTTCGATCCCCCCGCGGGGCCGTTCACCCCGCTGGGATCGATCGCACAGCCGAGCGGGAAGGTGATCGAGGCCTGGAGCGTCCCGGGCGATCTCGATGCAGAGAAGCTCCGCAGCATGACCCTCACGCTGGAGTGGCCGCCACGATCGGGCCGGAACGTGGAGTTTCCCGAGGTGGATCGCGGCGCCTGGTTCGGCTTCGAAGAGGCGCACCGGAGGATTTTCCCGGGACAGCGGGGATTTCTGACGACCCTCGAACGCTCCGTCACCCGCCGCTGAGAATCAACCCTCCACGGGCGTCTGGCCGCCGCGCCGTGGGCGGGTCTTCACGAGAATCCGATCCTCGATCTTGGGGGCCGCGTCCAGGAACTCACGGGTCATGCTCATGAGGCGGTCGGGATCGCAGGGCTTTTCGAGGAACGCGCT
>DASQBE010000215.1:0-6530 GCA_035635355.1 Binatia bacterium
TCGGCGTCGAGGTGGACGAGCATCCCGACGGATGGACGATCCACGGCAGGGCCGGGCGGGTCCGCGGCGGGACGGTGGATGCGGCCGGCGACCACCGGATCGCGATGGCGTTCATGGTGGCCGGCCTCGCGGCGCGCGAGGGGGTCACCGTGCTCGGCGCCGAGTCCGCCCGCGTCTCGGATCCTGGGTTCTTGAGCCGCCTGCGGGGCCTCTTTCGTTGAAGCCGTTCGTCCTCGCGATCGATGGGCCCGCCGGAGCGGGCAAGAGCACGACCGCCCGCGGCGTGGCCCGGCGGCTGGGGCTCCCCCACGTGGATTCAGGCGCGATGTACCGCGCGGTCGCGTGGCAGGCGCTGAAGCAGGGCGTCTCGCTCGAGGACGAGGCCGCGCTGGTCGCGATGGTGGATCGGGCCCCGATGCTCCTCGATCCGGACGGCATGTCGGCGGTCCGGGAATCCCTCGAGCATTGGCTTCACAGCGCCGAGGCGGGGGAGGCCGCTTCGCGCGTGGCGCTCCATCCCGGGCTGCGCCAGCGCCTCGTGGCCATGCAGCGCGCCCTGGCCCGCCCGCCGGGGCTCGTGATGGAGGGGCGCGACATCGGGACGGTCGTCTTCCCGGACGCCGACCTCAAGATCTTCATCTCGGCGACCCCCGAGGCCCGCGCCGAGCGCCGATTCCTCGAGCTCGAGGCCAAGGGGGAGCGCGTGGATCGCGAGGCGATCCTCGCGCAGATCCGCGAGCGGGACCGCCGGGACATGGAGCGCGCGACCAGCCCGCTGGTACGGGCCCGCGACGCCATTCTCCTCGATACCACCGGGATCGGAGCCGAGGAGGCGGTGGATCTGGCCTCGCACTGGGCCTCGCTCGCGATGCGACCCGTGAGGCGGATCGGTCCGGTCTACGCCTTCGGAAGCGGCTTCACCCGCCTCTTCGCCCGGACCCTGCTCGATTTCGAGATCGAGGGCCTGGACCGCATCCCGCGCAAGGGGCCCCTGATCGTCGCCTGCAATCACATCTCCTTCTGGGACCCCCCGTTGGTGGGGGCCCACCTGCCCCGCGAGATGCACTTCGTCGCGAAGGCCGAATTATTCCATAATCCCTTGTTCGGAGCGCTCATCCGCGCTTATAATTCCATCCCGATTCACCGAGGGCCACAGGCTCGTACGGGGCTCCGTGGCGCGGAGGAGGTGCTCTCCGCGGGCGGGGCGGTCCTCATTTTCCCGGAGGGGACCCGGAACAAGAGCGGGGAGCTTTTGGCTCCCCGGGCCGGGGTGGGACGGCTGGCGGCCGCAACCCGGACGCCGGTGGCGCCCGCGTGCATCACCGGCTCGGACCAGATCCGAAGATCCATGCGGCGGCAGGTCCGGATCAAGATCACGTTCGGGTCGCCGATGATGCCCCCGGGTCAGACGGACCGGGACGAGGTGCGCGCCTACGCGCGAAAGGTCATGGACCAGATCGCGGCGCTGCGCGCGGAGCAGGAGGGAGCTTCTGGAAGTAATCGTAGCCGATAACGCAGGCTTCTGTTTCGGCGTGAAGCGCGCCATCAAGATGGCGAACGATACGATGGACAGCGCCGGTCTCAGGGTGAAGTCGCTCGGGTCCTTGATCCACAACCCGCAAGTCGTGAATTCCTTCCGGAATCGCGGCCTCGAGGTCGTGGCCGACCTGGACGCCGTCGATGCCGAGGACACCGTCATCATCCGCTCCCACGGCGTCGGGCCGGAGCTCAAGAACGAGGCCGTGGGGCGCGGGCTCAAAGTCGTGGACACGACGTGCCCCTTCGTCACGAAGGCGCAGCAGTACGCCGCCAGGCTCATCACCGACGGCTACAAGGTCGTCATGATCGGGGATCGGAACCACCCCGAGGTGATCGGCGTGGTCGCGCACACGCAGAACCAGGCCATCATCCTCGACTCGGTCGCGGAAGCGGAGAAGCTGAAATTCATCCCTAGAATGGGCGTGGTGTTCCAGACCACGCACGCCATCGGGCACGTCCAGGAGATCGTGGGCGCGCTCCTGAAGCGCGGCAAGGAAGTGCGCGTGTTCAACACCCTGTGCGGCGCCACCACCTCGATGCAGAAGACCGCGATCGAGCTCTCCTCGGAGGTCGAGGCGATGGTGATCGTGGGCGGGCGCCAGAGCGCGAACACGGCGCAGCTCGCGGAGGTCTGCCGCAAGGTGAACCCGCGCGTGCTCCAGATCGAGGCGGCGAACGAGATCCACGAGGACTGGTTCGAAGGGTTGACCCGGGTCGGCGTCTCGGCCGGGGCCTCCACCCCGGACGAGGTCATCGCCGAGGTCGTGGAGCGAATCACCAAGATCGAGCCCAGGCGAAGCTGAGTTTTCATTCCGGCACCACCGGCCGTCACGGCCGAATTTCATAGAAGAAGCAAGGGGGAACAGCAACGAATGGTTCGACGTCATGAAGAGGATCTGGACGTAAAGGACGAATCGGCGGATGACGCCGAAGTCGAGACGAAGCCCCGCAAGCGCAAGCCGCAGACCCGGTACCTCCACGAAGAAGGGGAAGCCGAAGGCACCGTGACCGCCGTCGGGATCCAGGAGCTGGAACCGGACGAGGACTCCGCGAGCCAGATGGGTCAGTGGCTCCAGCTCTACGAGGACTCGCTGAAAGACCTCGAAGAAGGGGAAATCGTCCGCGGCCGAGTTCTGAAGATCGACGACAAGGAAGTCACGGTGGACGTCGGGTTCAAGTCCGAGGGAGTGATCCCGGTCGAGGAGTTCCCGGACCTGGAAGGCGTGAAGGTCGGGGACGAGATCGAGGTCTTCCTCGAGAAGACCGAGAACCAGGACGGGCTGGTCGTCCTGTCCAAGCAGCGCGCCGACTTCGTGAAGGTCTGGGACCGCGTGAAGACCGCCGCGGACCAGGGGCAGCTGGTCGAAGGCAAGCTGGTCCGGAAGATCAAGGGCGGCGTGGTGGTGGATCTGTACGGCGTGGAGGCGTTCCTTCCGGGCTCGCAGATCGCGCTCCGCCAGGTCCAGAACGTGGACTCCCTGATCGGCCAGGGTATGGAATTCAAGATCATCAAGCTGAACAAGCGCCGCCGGAACATCGTGGTATCCCGCCGCGCCGTGCTCGAGGAGCATCGCGCGAAGCAGAAGAGCGAGATCATCCAGGAGCTGGCGAAGGACCAGATTCGCGAGGGCGTGGTGAAGAACATCACGGACTTCGGGGCCTTCGTGGACCTGGGCGGCATCGACGGGCTGCTCCACATCACCGATATGTCCTGGGGCCGCGTGAGCCATCCCTCGGAGCTGGTCTCCATCGGCGAGAAGGTGAAGGTGAAGGTCCTCTCGTTCGATCCGGAGAAGGAGCGAATCTCGCTGGGCATGAAGCAGCTCACACCCTATCCGTGGGAGGACGTCGACAAGCGCTACGCCGTGGCCCAGAAGGTCAAGGGCAAGGTGGTCTCGATCACCGACTACGGCGCCTTCGTGGAGCTGGAGAAGGGGATCGAGGGCTTGATCCACATCTCCGAGATGTCCTGGACGCGCCACGTGCGCCATCCCTCGAAGGTGGTCGCCATCGGGGATCAGATCGAGGCGGTGATCCTCAAGATCGACAAGGAAAACGAGAAGATCTCGCTCGGGCTGAAGCAGACCGAGCCGGATCCCTGGCTCACGCTCGACACCCGGTTCCCGATCGGAACACGGCTGACCGGAAAGGTGAGGAACCTGACCAACTTCGGCGCCTTCGTGGAAATCGAGGAGGGCATCGACGGTCTGGTTCACATCAGCGACATGTCCTGGACGCGCCGGGTCGTTCATCCGAGCGAGGTGCTGAAGAAGGGCGACAAGGTGGACGTGGTGGTCCTTTCCATCGACAAGGACGCGCGCCGGATCTCGCTCGGCCTGAAGCAGGTCAGCGAGGACCCGTGGCCCACGCTCGCCGAGAAGTACATTCCCGACCTCATCGTGAAGGGCAAGGTGGTCCGTCTCCTGGACCGCGGCGTCATCGTGGATCTCGAGGAAGGGCTCGAAGGGTTCATCCCGCTCTCGCAGCTGGGCGTGGACGGACTGAAGAAACCCGCCGACAGCTTCCACGTCGGGGACGACCTGAGTTTGAAAGTAACTCGCGTGGATACGCAGGCGCACCGGATCATCCTGAGCGTGCGGGCGTGGCTCGCCGACCAGACTCAAGCGGCGCAGGCCGAATTCCAGGTCAAGTTCAAGCCGACCCCCTCCGCCGAATCGGGAGGGGAGTCCCCGGCCGAGGATGTGGTCGCGGTGGAGGCCGAGGAGTCAGGCGACCCGGCGACGGAATTCTAGCGTCGAGATGACGAAAGCAGTCGCGACATCGCCCGAGGGGCCCTCCAAGGCTCCTCGGGTTTCTTTTTGGACGCTGGGGTGCCGCCTGAATCAGTACGACACCGCGGCCCTTCGGGCGAGGCTCCTGGGCGCGGGGCTCACCGAGTCCCGCGAGGGCGAAGCAAGCGCCGAGATCCTGGTCGTGAACACCTGCACGGTGACGCGTCGCGCGGACCAGGAGGCCCGGCAGCTCATCCGGAAGCTCCACCGCGTAGCACCGGGGTCCCGGATCGTGGTGACCGGCTGCTACGCGCAGCGGGCCCCGGAGGAGATACGGTCGCTTCCCGGCGTGACGGCGGTTCTCGGGGCCGCCGAGCGGGAGCACCCCGACACGCTCCTGCGCGCCGTGGGGGCGCGCGCGGCCGCGGGCCCCTTCGTCGCGGTGGGTCCGGGGCGCGCCGCGCGCCCGTTCGCGACGGAGGCCCCGCGGCACGCCGGCCGCTCCCGGGCGCTTCTCAAGGTGCAGGACGGGTGCGATTCCTTCTGCGCGTTCTGCGTCGTCCCGTACGTGCGCGGAAGGAGCCGGAGCCTTCCCCTCGGAGAGGCGCTCGAGCGCGCGGGTCGTCTTCTGGAGGCGGGTTTTCTCGAGATCGTCCTCACGGGCGCGGATCTCGGAGACTACGGGCGCGATCTCGGCCAGGACGGGGCGCTCCCGAGGCTGGTCGAGGGGATCCTGGGCCTGGGGATTCGCCATCGCGTGCGCCTCTCCTCGATCGAGCCCCACAAGGTGGATCCCGCGCTGGCCGCGATGATCGGGGTCACGCCGCGGCTCTGCCGGCATCTCCACCTCCCGCTCCAGAGCGGGTCGAACCGGGTGCTCCGCGCGATGCGGCGCGGCTACACGCGCGAGGACTACGGCTCGCTCCTCGCGGGCCTCGCCGAGCGCGGGCCCGTCGGCATCGGGGCGGACGTGATCGTGGGCTTCCCCGGAGAGGGGGACGCGGAATTCGAGGAGACGCGGCGATTTCTCGAGGAGGCGCCGGTCACCTTCCTGCACGTGTTCCGCTACTCCACCCGGCCCGGCACCGCCGCCGCGAGGCTCTCGGGGGGCGTACCCGAGGCGCGGGCCCGCGAGCGCTCGGAAATCCTACGAGCGCTGGGGGAGGCGAAGACGCGGGCGCTCCGGCGCGCGCTGGTGGGCGCGAGGCTCGGCGTGGTGCTGGAGCGGGGTCGCGGCGCCAGGGGTCCCCTTGGCATGAGCGACCTCTACGTCCCGGTCGAGCTGGACCAGGACCCCGATTCCGGCGAAGGGATCCTGGACGTCACGATCACGGGGGAGGACGGCGTCCGCCTCCTGGGAACGCCCGTCTCCCGAAGCGTCGGCGCCCGAACCGTTTCGGAGCGCGCCGTCAGCGACCGGTTGACCCTCTAGCGTCTCTGCCGATATTCTCCGGCACTCGGATCCAATCGCCCACCCGGAGGAGACCGTCATGTGGATCCTGAAAAACCTGGCCTGGCTCCTGATCATGGTCGCGGTCGTGGGCTTTGCGATCTTGAACGTGAACGGACGCGCCTCCGAGATCCGGCTCCCGGGGACCACCTACGTCGACCTTCCGCTGACCGTCGTCCTCTTCGCCGCGTTCGCGTTGGGGATGTTTCTCGCGTTCCTCCTGACCTTGATCCACCACCTCAAGGGCCGCGCCGCCATGGGCCGTCTCTCGCGCGAGATCCAGAGCCTGAAGCAGGAGCTCCGGGCGTTGCGGAATCTCCCGCTTGAAGATCTCAAGGCCGATCACGAGGAGAGCGAAGCCTGATGTCCGGGATCTTCTCCTTCGTGCTCTGGGGCGGCGTCCTGGCCCTCACGGGGTGGGCCGCGTGGACGCTCTCGGGGGGATTCACCACCGAGCGGCCCGCTCCGGACACCCCCTTCCAGCATGGGCTCGACTCGCTCCTCCGGGGAGATTCGGGGGAGGCGCTCCGCGCGTTCACCGAAACCGTCGAGATCGACACGGACAACGTGGACGCCTACATCCACATCGGGAATCTCCTGCGCGACCGCGGGGAGCCGGCCCGCGCTCTGCACGTGCATCGGGAGCTGACCGTGCGCGTCGTGCAGACCCCGGCCCAGCAGCGGGCCATCCGGGAGGGCTTGATCCTCGACCTGATCGCGCTCGGACGCTTCGAGGAGGCGATCGAGGAGGCGGAGGAGCTTCGCGAGCAGGACCGGAAGAACGGGCGCGCCCTGCATCTCTTGCTCCG
>DASQBE010000216.1:0-8406 GCA_035635355.1 Binatia bacterium
CACGATCTCGCTGATCTCCGGGTTCACGGTGAGGATCATGCTGCTGTCGGGACCCACGTGGGGCGTCACCATGAGCCGAACGCCGATCTTCTTCTCGTCGTACCCGGAGATCTGGAGCGCGCCGGTCTGAACGGAGTTCTCGTAGCGCGCGATCGGAACGACGGTCCCCACGATGATCTCCGCCTCCTGGTTGTCCAGGGTGGTGATCTTGGGCGCGGAGACCAGGTTGGTCGTGGAAGACTCCTTCAGGATGTCGAGGGCGACGTTGAACTCCTGGAACGAGAGCTTTCCGAACGTGTAATCGGACGGGGTGGTGAACGGGAAGTTCTGCCCCGGCGGAAACGCAGGGCCGACGCCGCCCACCTGGTTGTTGGGATTCGGCGTGCCCGTCAGGTCGCCCGAGCCGAGGGACTTGGGGATCGGGAACGTGGTCGGTAGCACGGCCCCCGTGGCGCTGGCGCGGATCTGCCAATCCACCCCCAGCTTCTCGTCGTTCCCGAGGGTCGTCTCCACCAGCTTCGCCTCGATGGCGATCAGCTTCGGCTTCAGGTCCATCTCCGAGATCACGCGCGCCACCTGGGCGAGCCGGGCGCTGGTGTCGGTCACGACGAGGTAGTTCGAGAGCGCGTTCGAGCGCGACACGCTGAGCTTCGCGCGTCCGGAGAAGGGCTGCACCTGGCCCTGCGGGCTCAGCACCTTGGCCACGGCCTCCGCGGCCGCGGCGGGATCCAGGTAGCGCAGGGGGAAGACCTGGGCCGAGATCCCGGCTGGATTCACCACGATGACGTTGTCTTGCAACGTGTATTCGCAGCCGGTCGCGTCGGACACCGTCTTCATGGCCTGCTCGACCGTCACGTTGTTGAGGCTCGCGGTGAGCGTCCCGCCCGCGGTCTTGCCGATCACCACGTTCAGGCCGAACTGGCCCGCGATGAGACGGATCGCGTCCTGAACGCGCGCGTCCTTGAAGTTGAACGAGGCGCGTGCCTCCGGCCCCGGGGACGCCACCTTCGCCGTGCCCAGGCAGGCGAGCATCCCCAGCACGACCGCTATCCGTTTCATCACCCGTCTCCTTTGAGCGTGAGCGTCGTGACGTTCCCCTTGTCGAGGAGCATCACGGCCTTTCGCCCGATCTGGATCACTTCACGTGTCCCGATCCGCTGTCCTTCGCGATAGATCTCACCGTTGATCAACGCCGTCCGCCCCATGGGCCCTTCCATGATTCCCTGCAGATAGAGCCCGGTCGTCGCGGGCGCTGCCGCCGATCGCTCGACCGGCCGCATGGCGGCCGCCGACTCTTTCCCCTCGAAGACCCGGCGCTCGAAGGGGTCGCTCCCCCATCCCGCGGGCGTCATCGAGGCCTGCGCCACGCCGTGTCCGGCGAGCCGCGCCGGAGCGGGAGGGGCCGGCGGCGCGACCGCCACGACCGGGATGGCGGCGCGAATGGCCTTGCGCTTCTGGTCGAGCGAGTGGATCCAGAACAGCACGACGATCAGAAAGGCCACGAGCGCGTAGGTTCTGAAATTCAGCCCCTTCTTCACCTGATCGCGGAACCAATTCATCGGGTCCTCATGGCGTTCCGTACAGCCAGATCGTCACGTCCGCGCCCAGCTCCGGATACTCGGCCCCGCTGGCGAGCGCCACGGAACGCACCACCACGAGCTGGTCCATGGCCTCGACGTCGCTCAGGTACTCCCCGAGGTCCTGGTATTTCGCCTCGAGGTGGAAGCGGAGCTCCGTGCGCAGGTACGTCATCGGGTTCCCCGCGGCGTCGGAAACCGTCTCCTGCATCAGCGCCCCCGCCGGCTGGATCAGCTGCGTCTTCACCCGGTGCCGATCGGCGAGCGGCACGATCGAGCGCAGGAACCCCGCCACCATGTCCTGGGACGGAAGCGCCTTCCGCGCGTGGTAGGTCCAGAGATCCTGCCCCGGGTGGGCGGTGGCCCACCCGTCCATCTCCCGGATTCCGTTCTGGAGATCCACCAGCTCCGTGTTCAGGTGCTCCTCCGTGGCGCGCATCGCCTTCACCTCGCGCGCGCGCGGCTCGACGTAGACGGCCCGCACCACGCCCACCGACAGCACGAAGCCGGCCACGATCAACGCGTGGCCGACCATCGGATGCCGGAGCGAAAAGGTCATGGGCCCTCGGCGATGTCCGCCGTCACGACGAAGCTGCACACCGTGGCGGTCACCGCCTGGCAGCCCTCCAGACGGACCTGCCCGAACACCGGCGAGCGATCCAGCGATTGCATGAGCTCTCCCACCACGTCCTCCGGTCTTCGGCTCTGGGTGCGCAGGAGCCCCGTGAGCCGGACGAGCCTCGACGGCGCCGCCGCCGGGACTCCCGGCGACGGCGTGGCCGCCTGAGGTTCCAGCACCTCGAGCTGCGTCAGCCTCACGTCCGGACCGATCCGGTGACTCAGGTCACGGAGCGCGTACGACCAGAGCACCTGACCTCCGGTCAGGTGCGCGAGCAGGTCGTGGAGCCGCGTTTCTTCCTCCCGCGCCGCCCGGAACCGCCTCACCGCCTCCGCCTTCGGCGTGAGGCTCGTCAGGCTCGCCTTCAACCCATCGATCCGATGGCGCTCGCTCATCATGCCGATGTGCGACGGAAGCGCGACCGAGATCAGGAGCACCGCGGCCGCCGCGGCCGCGATCCGTTGCGGGATCGCCTCGGCCAGCCGGTACGGGACCCCCGCCCCCGCGGGCGTGGCGAAATTGATCGCCCCCCGCTCGGTCAGCGCGAGGCCCAGGCCCAGCTCGGACGGACGCACGCCGGCCGGCGCCGGCCGAGCCGACCGGCGCGCGATCTCCGCCATGCTTTCTGCAAGATCGGCCCGAACGACCGGTATCTTGAGAACGCCGGTCAGGTACTCCGCCAGGTTCCGGACGCGGGAGCCGTCCCCGAGCAGGGCGACCCGGGTGACCGCCTCCCCCTGGAATTGCTCGTTGCAGTAGTCGAAGGAGTTCCAGAGCTCCCGGGCGAGCCTTTCCAAGATTGGGCGGAGCATGATCGAGACGGCCGAGAGGGGAATCCGGCCGGCCTGGCCCGCCTCCTCCGCTCCGAAGGGGATGCCGTGCGCCCGCTTCAGGGCCTCCGCCTCCTCATAGGAGAGCTCGACGGTGCCCTGCCCGGGCACCACGATCGCGCGCAGCGCGTCGGTCAGGGTGTCTCCACCCACCCCGAACTCGCGCGAGAAGCGCACGTCGTTCCCCTTGAGGACCATGATGTGCGTGTTGGTCCCGCCCATGTCCAGATACGCCACCACTTCGTCGGAGGGCATGGCGCCGGTGGCCCGCACGAGGGCGCGCAGGGCGTCGGGACGGGTGGTCAGGAGCGAGGCCCTGAGCCCGGACTCCACGATCGCCTCGCGGATCTCCGCCAGCCGCCTCCGGTGCGCGACGCAGACGCTGAGCAGAAGCTCCGGGTTGCCGCCGTGCTCGGAGCGCCCCACGACCTCGTAGCGGATCTCGGAATCCTCGATCGCGAAATTGACGTGCTTCCGGCACTCCAGCGCGAGCGCGGCCAGGAGATCCGAGCGGCTCATCTCCGGGAGCGCCATGCGCCGGATCACCACTTCGTTCCCCGAGATCGCGGCGGCGGCGTGCTTCCCCCGGACCCCCAGCTCGCGGACCAGATCGCGGAGGGCGCTCTTCAGGGCGGAGCGGCGGTCCCCCGGCTTGAACTCGGTATTGGGAAGCTGGCGCTCCGCGCTCCGGATCCGCGCGATCCGGGAGCCCCGCCGGACCACGTGCACGACGCGCACGGCGCGATCGCTCAGGTCCACGCCCACGAGGTCGGGCCAGGGGGACGAGAGGAGCGAATGGATGCGATCGGACGCAAGGGTCCCTGCGCTCCGTGGCGAGCTCGTTCGGGGCGCGGCCGGACGGCGCCACCAGGCCTTCTTCGTTTCGTCGCTCACGTGCGTTTCCTCCTACGTCCGCGTCTCGACCCAGGCCACCACGGCGAGGTTGCCGCTGACCTTGCGGATCTTGTTGTTGGTCGTGTCGGAGATGTAATAGACCCCCGTGGAGCTGACCGCGATGCCGGCGGGGCCGTTGAGCTGCGCCGAGGTCGGCGAGCCGCCGTCTCCCGCCGAGCCGGCGGTTCCCGTGCCGGCGATCGTGGTGATGATCCCGGCCGCGGTCACGAGGCGGATCTTGTTGTTCGCGGTATCCGTGATGTAGAGATCCCCGGCCGCATTCAGGGTGAGGGCCTTGGGGCCGTTGAGACGGGCCGACGTGGCCGCGCCCCCGTCCCCGGTGGAGCCCGCGGTGCCTGTCCCGGCGTAGGTCGTGATGATTCCCAGCGCGGTCACCTTGCGGATGACGTTGTTGCCCGTATCCGCGATGTACAGGTCTCCGTTGGCGGCCAGGCTGATTCCCTGCGGCGCGTTCAGCTTGGCCAAGATGGCGGCCGCGCCGTCGCCCGAGTAGCCCGAGGTCCCGGTGCCCGCGTACGCCGTGATGATCCCGGTCGCGGCGATCACCTTCCGTACCCGGTTGTTGCCCCGGTCGTCGATGTAGAAGTCGCCGTTGGACGCCACCACGATCCCGTCCGGGGTGGTCAGCTTGGCCGCGGTGGCCGCGCCCCCGTCCCCGCTCGAGCCGGGGCTTCCGCTCCCCGCGATGGTCGTGATGATCCCGGTGGCCGCGGTGACCTTGCGGACTCGGTTGTGCCCCGTGTCCGCGATGTAGAGATCGCCGTTCGACGCCAGAAAAATGTCCTCGACCGTTTTGAGCCCCGCGCCCGTGGCGGGCCCGCCGTCGCCGGAAAATCCCGCGCTCCCGTTGCCGGCCACGGTCGTGATGATTCCGGTGGCGGCCGCGATCTTTCGGATGACGTTGTTGTTCGCGTCCGTGAAGTAGACGTCGCCGTTCGAGGCGATCACGATGCCGGCCGGCCCGCTCAGCGTGGCCGACGTCGCGGCCCCGCCGTCGCCGGTCGAGCCCGTGGCGCCGGTGCCCGCGTAGGTGGAGATGCCGCCCTGGCTGAGCTGGACTTGGATCTGCCGGAGGGTGTTTCCCACGACGCCGTTCGAGACGATCCGCTTCCGACCCGCGGGGAGCGCGTTCCCGTTCTCGTCCACCGCGTCGGGCGGCGCGATCCAGAACGACCCGGCGCCCACGTTCTTCCCCGGGGAGGCCAGCCCGCCCCAGGACCAGTTGGCCGAGAGCTTCACGATGGCGTACTCGATCCCCGCGTGCGCGGCGTAGAAGGCCTGGTTCTCCCGGACGTGGACCACCGAGAGGTCCGAGTCCTCGACCACCATCGAGACCATCGCGATCCCCAGCGTGAGGAGGATCAGGATGGAGAAGACCGCCAGCACGACCGAGAAGCCGGCGTCCGCGCGCCGGATCACAGCGACCTCACGAACACGGAGCCGAACGAGGCCACGGTCTGTGAGCCCTTGATGAGCCTCATGTAGACGGTCACCCGCCAGATGTCGGTCGCGGAGGGGGAAAGCACCGGAGCGGCCGCGGTCCCGTCCTGCTTCCAGTACTGGAACGCCAGCGAGTCCACGCCCCGGGCGAGGGTCTGGGAGGAGCCGCTCTTGGTGTAGAGAAGATCCGCGCCGGAGACCCCGCTCCACGAGAAGCTCACGGTGGCGTCCCCGCGGTCCACGAACGTGAGCGTGGTCGCGCTCGCGGCCGTGACGCTGGTGTTGTCCTTCACGCGCTTCAGCTCGCGCGCCACCCGCTCCTCCGCGTAGCGGGCGTCCTCGAGCATGCCCTTCTCCGCGTCCATGAACTGGTAGGTCTTGACCGCCTCGATGAACATGGCCGAGAACGCGACCGCCACGATGGAGGCGACCACGATCACGATCAGGAGCTCGGGCAGGGTGAAGCCCCGGGCGCGGCCTCGCCGCGGCGTCAGTAGTTCGTGAACCATGTCGTCAGTGTGACGGGGGGAATGTTGGTGCACGTCACGGTCACGTTCACGGTGCGAAACGTCACGCTGTCGTACGTCGAGTCCGGGCCGAAGGAGACCGATCGGCTGTATCCGGGGAACGCGGTCACCGGGCTCTCGGCCGCGTAGTTCGCCGTCACGAGGTAGGAGAACCCTCGCGCGGGGGAGTTCTTGTCGGCGGTCAGCTCCTCCATCTTGGCCTGCGCCAGCTCCGCCGCCAGCGTGGCGTTCCGCGCGTCGCTCGAGTGGATCGAGGAATTCGCGAAGAGCATGCTGAGCGGAAGGATGGCGATCGCGGCGATCACGATGATCAGGACGATCTCGATCAGGGTGAACCCGGCCTCCGCGGCGCGTCGCGCGCTCATCGGACGGTCACCATGCCGGTCTGCGGCGCCACGAAGACGGTGTCGGTCTGGCCCTGGTAGCTCAGCACGACGGTTCCGGTCGAGCTCAGGTCCACGCCCGCGGTGTCGCGAGGAACCCCGAAATAGTCGAAGGTCACCCCGGGCGTGGTGCCGAACGCGGCGGTCTGGACCAGCACCCCCCGGAATTCGGTGCGCGAGGTGTAATCCACGATCATGGTTCGGGCCCGGTCGGCCGGGTCGGTGATCGGGGTCGACGCGTTGGGCGCGAACACCGTGTACTTCTCGAGGGCCGGATCGAACAGAATCCCGTGAATCACGCGCCGGCTCATCGCCAGGCTCTGGGCGTACCGGAGGTCCCCCGCGAGACGCCGCGCGGCCGCGTCCAGCTTGATCTCGTCCATCGCCGACATCTTGGGATAGGCGATCCAGCTCAGGATCCCCAGGATCGAGAGGATCACGATCAGCTCGGTCAGGCTGAATCCGCGCGAGGTCATCCCTTCGCCTCCCAGTACTCGGCGCGCTTCCGCTCGCCCGCGAGGGTCCAGGCGCGGGCCGCGTTCCCGGCCAGCTCGGCCGAGGGACGGATGCGGTAGGCCCGCTCGAAGTAGAAGGCCGCGTCCCGATAGCGCCCGGCGACGGCGAAGAGGACGGCCAGCCGTGCGGAGGGCTCGGGATCGTAGGGGGCCAGCTTCAGGGCCGCGAGGAGCTCCGAGAGCGTCATCTCGGGCTTTCCCGCCGCCGCGGCCGCCACGGACAGGTTCATCCGCGCGGACGGAAAATCGAAGCCCACGCGCGCCGCGTCCTCAAACCACGGCAAGGCCTCCGCATAGCGCGCCTTCTCCCAGAGGTCCTGCGCGCGCGCCCCGGAGTAGCCGATCGCCAGCTTCCGGGTCACGTAGTCGTAGCGCTCCGGTCCCCCGGGGAGAAGGTCGGAGCTCTTGGGCCATGGCTCCTGACTCGGAAGGCCGTGCGGAGCCTCCGCGGGCACGAGCGTGGCGCGGTACACCAGACCCTCGTCGGCGAACCGAACGCCGGACTCGACCATGTCCGCGGGCGGCGTGGCGTAGTAGACCGGCACCCGCGCCGTCCTCAACCGCTCCATGTCCACGCGATGCTGGATCGGCCCCCAGCTGGGGCGCGGAACGCCGCGGAGCCCGTACGGGTCGCCGAAGACATAGCCCCGGCGGTTGATCAGGGTGACGTCGGGGCGGAAGCCCTCCACGCGCGAGACGTAGGCGGTCAGGAACGTCTCGTTGTCCCCGTCCACGACCAGAATCGCGTCGGGCGGAAGCGTGGAGAGGAGGTCCCGGCCGTAGCGCTCCGGAAGGCGGAACCCGGCGCGATCGCACAGCCGGTACTGGAGCCCGAGGGTGACCAGGAGCGCCACGGCGCACACGGCCGCGAGCGGCGCGCGCGCGATCCGCGGGGTGAGGCGAAGCCCGTTCCCGACGCAGGCGCCGGCCCAGAGCGCCACGACGGCGGCCACCGGGATCAGGAACGGCGAGATCTGGGCCAGATGCTCGGCATCCGGCGTGAAGGCGAGAAAGGCCACGAGCGCCAGAGGGACGGTGAGCGCGGCCCACGTGAGCGGAAGCAGCGCGGCCTTAGCCCGGCCTGAGATCACCGTGCCGATCGCGGCAAGGCAGGAGCCGATCGGACCACACGAGACCGCCACCAGCCCGCCGATGGCCACGACCTCGTCCACCACGAGGTTCACGCGGAAGGCGTTCTGGCGGAGCCCGCCGTAACTCCGGCGCAAGAGATTGTCCCAGAGGAAGCTCAGGTTCCGGTCATGACCCCAATCCAGCCAGGGGTTAGCACCGCTTCTCAGGGGCAGGAAGAGCACCATCGAGAACGCGGCCACGGTCCAGAGGAGCGCCCACGCCGCCCGCCCGGCGGACGGACGGCGCAGCAGCACCCACGCCGACAGAGCCAGCGCGGGAAAGAGAAGCGTCTGGTGCGCCACGAGCGCCAGACCCGCGAGAAAGAAGAAGACGGCGTCGGACCGGGGCCCCGCGGTGCTCTTCGATCGTGCCCGCATCGCCGCGAGCGCGAGCGCCAGGAAGACCGCCGTGGCCAGCGCGTAGACCTCGGCCTGAACCGCGGCGTCCCAGACCAGGGTCGAGCCGGCGA
>DASQBE010000217.1:0-5972 GCA_035635355.1 Binatia bacterium
GATCTTCTGGTGCGCTCCACCGACACGAACGGGCGTGAGCAGACCTTCGCTTTCCAGGTGCGGAGCACCGTGCGCTACCTCGCCAACGGCGCTGTCATCGTGAACGGCGGGTTCATCGAGTCGAACGCGACGCTTCGCGCGGAGGTGACGACGCCGATTCCCGTGACGGCGGATTCCCTCACGCTGCTCCTGGACGGGGTGCTGCTGGCCAATGTCACGAAGACAGCCTTGGCCGCGACGAACCGCCGCTGGGCCCTGGACGCTCCCGCCGCGGATCTCGTGCAGGCCCTCCACACCCTCGACGTCGAGATCAGCGGGCGCGCCGGCGTGTTCGCCCAGGGATCCTTCAACGTCGAGACGGGCCTGGCCATCCGCCGCGTCGTGGTCGTGAGCCCGCGCCTCATGGGATCGGGGTGCGATGGGTCCGTGTTCCAGTTCGAGCTGACCACGCCCTCCCCCAAGGTGCAGCTCCTGCTCATGACCGTCGCGGGCCGGCGCGTGGCCTCGCTCGAATGGCCCGGCCAAGCCGGCTTCAACGTGTATTGCTGGGACGGCCGCGACTCCCAGGGAAACGTGGCCGCGAACGGACTCTATTTCTATCGGCTCTCCGCGGTGGATGGCGCCGGGCACAGGGTCTCGCAGGACGGGCGGATGATCCGGACCCGATGACCGACCGCCGGAGCGGCAAGGCCATCTTCCGCGAGCTGGGCCGGCTCGTCACCGAGCAGCGGAACCCCCGTTCCAAGAACCTCGACAGACTTCCCACCGCCCAGATTCTGAGACTGATGAACCAGGAGGACCGCCGCGTTCCGCTCGCGGTGGGCCGGGAGATCCCGAACATCACCCGCGCGGTCGACCTCATCGTGGAGCGCCTCGCCCGCGGCGGCCGGCTCTTCTACGTCGGCGCGGGAACGAGCGGACGCCTCGGCGTCCTGGACGCGACCGAGTGTCCGCCCACGTTCGGCACGCCGCGCACGCTGGTGCAGGGCATCATCGCCGGCGGACGCCGCGCGCTCGTCCGGTCGATCGAGGGCTCGGAGGACGACGCCAAGACTTCCCAGGCCGCGCTCCGCAAGCACAGGGTGGGAGAGCGCGACATCGTGGTGGGGATCATGGCCAGCCGGCGCACCCCCTACGCGCTGGGCGCGCTCGAGTACGGACGCAGGGTCGGGGCCGCCACGATCGCGGTCACCGCGAATCCCGCGAAGAGCGCGCCGCTCCGCTGCGACGTGGTGATCGCGCCGCGCGTGGGGCCCGAGGTCTTGACCGGATCCACCCGCCTCAAGGCGGGAACCGCTCAAAAGCTCGTGCTCAACATGCTCACCACGGGCGCGATGGTCCGGCTGGGGAAGGTGTACGAGAACCTCATGGTGGATCTCAGGACCGCGAGCCGCAAGCTGGAGGAGCGGACCAAGCGGGTCTTCATGAACGCGACGGGAGCGACTTACCAGGAAACGGGGCCCTGGCTCAAGCGCGCCGGCGGCTCCCTCAAGGTGGCCATCGTGATGCGCCGCGCGGGCGTGACGCGGGCGGAGGCGGAGCGACGGCTGAAGGAGGCCCAGGGATGGGTTCGCGAGGCAATCCGGTCGTAGGGGCGGTGGCCTTGGCGCTCGCGCTGGCCCTCGCCGGCTGCGCGGGGCGTGCGCCCCAGAAGCGCACGATCGTCTTCTGGCAATTCTCTCCCCTGACGGCCATCCAGCCCGTCCTGGATCGATTCCATCACGAACACCCCGACATCGAAGTGCAGGTGGAGCAGCTCACGTGGCAGAGCGGCCGCGAGAAGATCGTCGCCGCGATCGCCGCCGCCCGCCCGCCCGACCTGGCCGAGATCGGCTCCACGTTCCTTCCCGGGCTCGTCGCCGACAGCACCCTCATCGACCTCACGGACTCGATCCCCGACTTGAAGAGCGCCCTGCGCGGCTGGCCCGTGGCGGAATACCGCGGGCGCGCCTACGCCATCCCCTGGATGCTGGGGACGCGCGCGCTCTACGTGAACGCGAATCTGATGAAGCGCGCGGGGCTCTCGCGCCCGCCGGCCACCTGGGCCGAATTCTCGAACGCCGTGGCCCGGATCGATGCGCTCGGCTCGGGGATCAGGGGCTTCGGGATGAACTCCGGGGAGCGCGAGGTGCTCTTCAAGAAGTTCATGCCCTTCGCGTGGGGGAACGGCGGCCACATCCTGGATTCCACCCTCACCCGGAGCGTCGTGGCGAGCCCGCAGAACATCGAGGCGCTCCGCTTCTACCTCAGCCTGAAGCCGCATTCGCTTCTCGACCGCCAGGAGATGCTGGACGAGGCGTTCACCCGCGGGCGCGTCGGGTTCACGATCTCGGGGCCCTGGATGCTCCGGAAGCTGCCCGCTTCCGCGCCGGACCTCCAGTTCCAGGTCGCGCTGATGCCGCGGCCCGCGGCGGCGAGAGGCACCCCCGCCTCCTTCGCGGGGGCCGAGGCTCTGGGAATCTTCCGCGGCTCGAAGGAGAAGGCCCTGGCGCTTCTGCTCGCGCGGTTCCTCGTGCGGGAGGAGAACGCCATGCCGCTCTACGTCGCGACCGGAAACGCCTTCCCCGCGGCCGTGGCGGCGGAACAGGACACCTACTTCGTCTCCCACCCGGGGGACCGGGTCTTCGTGGAGCAGCTGAAGACCGCGGTCGCGCCGCCGGTCCACCCGCGCTGGGTCGAGATCGAGGAGATCCTGAACGGAGCGCTGGAAGAGGCGATCTACGGGAAGAAATCCGCGGAGTCGGCCCTCCGCTCCGCGGACGCGCAAATCGGGGCGCTGCTCCGCAAGAGGCCATGACCGGGCGCGCGTCGGGGGGGCGACTCGCGGGACTCCTTCCCTGGGGGCTCTGCTTCGCCGTGTTCGGCCTCATCCCGCTTCTCACGGCGCTGGGCCTCAGCTTCTTCGACATGAACCCGCTCCGCCCCGACCTCACGCGCTGGGTCGGGGGCGGAAACTACGCCCGCGCCCTGGGATCCCCCGCGTTCTGGCACGCGCTCCGCACCACGGCGATCTTCGTCGTGGGCACCCTTCCCGTGACACTCGTGCTCGCCTACGGGGTGGCCGCGCTCCTGGGCCGGCTCCGCAGCGGCGAGGCTTTCTTCCGCGCGGCGATCTTCTTCCCGGCGACGCTCTCGATGGTGGTGATCTCGCTGGTGTTCAAGTCGCTGTACGCCGAGCAGGGGCTTCTGAACGGCTGGCTCCAGGCGATCGGGCTGCCGGCGGTCCATTGGCTCCAGGACCCCAGGCTGGCGCTTCCCTCCATCATGGTCATGGACATCTGGGCGAGCGTGGGCTACTACGCGATCCTGATCCTCGCGGGACGAAAGACCCTCCCGGTGGAGCAGCTCGAGGCCGCGCGCCTCGAGGGCATGGGCGCGTTCGAGATCGAGCGGCGGATCGTTCTGCCGCACGTCCGGCCCGTCCTTCTCTTCGTGGTGCTGCTCAACACGGTTCGCTCCTTCCAGATCTTCATCGAGGTGTTCGTGCTGACGCGCGGCGGCCCGCTCGAGAGCACCCTCACGCTCGTCTATCACCTCTACGAGCGGGCGTTCTACCATTTCGAGATGGGCTACGCGTGCGCCATTGCCTACATCCTGCTTCTCCTCGTGGGGCTGATGCTCCTCATGCAGCGGCGCCTCATCGCGCGCGCTCCCGGGACTGCCGCGTGAGCCGCGCGGGGATCCTGCTCTCGGCGGTCGCGCTCCTGTCCATCGCCCCGCTCCTCTACATGGCGCGGGTCTCCCTGGGCGTGGGGAACTCGCTTCCCATCGCGCCCTCCGATTGGTGGAGCGGAGGCCTCACGCTGGAGCACTACCGGGCGCTCGGCCAGGGGACGGGGATGGGCCGCTTCGCCCTCAATTCGCTCCTGGTCACGGGAATCGCCGTGCCGCTCCAGATCCTCCTGAGCGCCGCGGCGGGCCACGCCCTGGCCCGCGGGCGCTTCGCGGGGAAGGCCATCACCCTGGGCCTCGCGACCGCGTTCCTGATCCTTCCGCGCCAGGTGACGCTGGTGCCGCTCTACCTGCTCTTCGCCAAGCTGGGTCTCCTGGACACCTATCCCGGGCTCATTCTTCCCCATCTGGCCGACCCCTTCGGGGTGCTCTTCATGGCCCACTACTACCAGACGCTCTCCCCGGAGCTGGAGGAGGCGGCGCGGACCGACGGGCTCAGCCCCGCCTCGATCTTCTGGCGGATCGTCCTTCCTCTGTCGGGCCCGGGTCTGGCCGTCGTGGGCGTGAACGGATTCCTGACCACGTGGAACGCGTTCCTGCACCCGCTCGTGCTGACCACCTCGGAGTCGATGCGCACGCTGCCGGTGGGTCTGGCGCTCTTCGCGCAATCGGAGCACAGCGTGGACTGGGGCGCCCTGCTCGCGGGCTCCACCGTCGCGACCGTGCCGGTGCTCCTGGCGTTCGTGCTCTTCCAGCGGCAGATCGTGGACGGCCTCCTGCAGGGGAGCGGGCGATGAGCCGGAGCGACGTGGTGGGATACGCCTGCGTGGTGGGGATCATGAGCGGCACCTCGGCGGACGGGGCCGACGCCGCGGTCGTAACGGTCGAGCGGGGCTTGGCGCCCCGGCGGACGAAGCTCATCGCCTGGCGGCACCGTCCCTTCACCCCCGCGCTCCGCACGCGCGTGCTCGAGGCCCAGGAAGGGACGCTGCCGATGCGCGACCTCCTGGCGCTGCACGTCGAGCTGGGACAGCACGCCGCGCTCACGGCGATCGACGCGGTCGCGGCGCCCGAGGCGCGCGGATTCACCCCCGAGGTCGTGGGGATGCACGGCCAGACGGTGTTCCACGATCCGCAGGGGAAGCGTTGCGGCGTTCCGCTCTCGATCCAGATCGGCGAGCCGACCGCGGTCGCGCGCGCCCTCACCTGCCGCGTGGTCTCGAATTTCCGGATGGCGGACGTGCTGGAGGGAGGCGAGGGCGCCCCGCTCGTTCCGAGATTCGATCTCCATCAGTTCGTGTCCGACCAGAGCGACCGCGTGCTCCTGAACCTGGGGGGCATCGCCAATTTGACCCGCCTCAAGCCCAATGCCCAGGTCGTGGATGTGGTGGCGTTCGATTGCGGCGCGGGGAACATGCTCCTCGACGCCATCATGGCCTCGCTCGGCCCCGCGGGGTCGCGTTACGACGACGAGGGGGCCGAGGCCGCCCGCGGACGCGCCGCCGCCGAGGTGGTCGAGGAATTCCTGGCCGACCCGTTCATCGCGCGGCGCCCTCCCAAGAGCGCGGGGCGCGAGGAATTCGGCGTCTCCTACCTGAAGCGATTTCTCGCGCGCACGACCGACCTGGGCCTCGCCGACCGGCTGAGGACGGCGGTGGAGATCACCGCGGGCGCCGTCGCGCGCGGCGTGGCGCAATCCGGGAGCCGGAGGCCCGACGAGGTGCTGGTCTCCGGAGGCGGGGCCAAGAACCGGACCCTCCTCGAGGCCATCGGGAGGGCCCTGCCGGGCTCCCGGGTGCTCACGACCGAGGCGCTGGGGGTGCCGGTGGGGGCGAAGGAAGCCATGGCGTTTGCGTTTCTGGCCCATGAATCGATATCGGGGCGGCCGGGCAACGTGCCCTCGGCCACCGGCGCCCGCAAGGAGGTCGTGCTTGGCTCGGTCACGCCGTCGCCCTATCCCCGCTAGAGGCGTCGCCATGCTCGCCGCGGCGGCCCTGGCCCTGATGGCGGGGTGCGCCGGATCCCGGCGTCCCCCGGAGCTTCCGCCGGCCCGCACGGCTCCGGCGCCCGCTCCGACCTCCGACCCCTGGCGCTCGACGACCTCGATCCGGGTGGGGCTCGCGGTGGGCGCGCCCCGCCTCACGATCGCCGGCTCCCGCCCGTGGACGCTCCGGCTCCTGGGCGGCAAGAGCATCGTCCAGGGCGCCTCCGGGGATCGAATCGCGGTCGTCCGGGACGGCGCCGGGGCGATCGACGTGTTCCGCGAGGGCGAGCCCGAGCCGGTCTGGACCGGAGGCGTG
>DASQBE010000218.1:0-15061 GCA_035635355.1 Binatia bacterium
GTGGGCGCAGATCTCGCGAATCTCGTGAACGAGGCCGCGCTCCTGGCCGCCCGGCGCAATCACAAGAAGGTCGCCGCTCCCGACTTCGAGGACGCGAAGGACAAGGTCATGATGGGCACCGAACGCCGCAGTCTCGTGATCTCCGACACCGAGAAGAAGAGCACCTCCTACCACGAGGCCGGGCACGCGCTGATGGCGTGGCTCCAGCCCGGGAGCGACAAGGTCCACAAGGTCACGATCATTCCGCGCGGGCGCGCGCTGGGTCTCACGGCGTACCTGCCGCAAGACGAACGCCACTCCTTCTCGCGCGAGTACTGGCTCCGCGTGCTGACCCATCTCATGGGCGGACGCGCCGCCGAGCAGATCGTGCTGAACCAGCTCACCACGGGGGCTTCGGACGACATCCGCCGCGCGACCAACATCGCCCGCCGCATGGTCTGCGAGTGGGGCATGAGCGAGCGTCTCGGACCGCTGACGTTCGGAAGCAAGGAAGAGTTCGTGTTCCTGGGGCGCGAGATCTCGCAGCAGCGGGACTATAGCGAGAAGACGGCGATCATGATCGACGAGGAGGTGCGGAGCCTCGTGGACGGAGCCTCCAACCATGCCCGCCAGCTCCTCCAAGACAATCTCGACAAGCTCCACACCCTCGCCTTGACGCTCCTCGAGCGCGAAGTGCTGGATGGCGAGGAGGTCGAGAAGGTCCTGCGCGGCGAGAAGCTCGAGCCGCTTCCGCGCCCCCTGCGCTCTCCGTCGGACGGTCAGGACCAGAGCGGCGCCGCGCAGCAGGCGGACGAAGGGAAAGGCGCCCGCGAGGGCGCGCACGCGCCCCGGATCGCGCCCAGCGAGAGTCCTGGTATCGCGTGATCCCGTGCGATCGGACCGCGATGTGCCGCAGCCGGAACACGTCACCGAACTTCCGCGCGAACCACTGACCTTCCGCCACCGCACCGGCGTCTGGGAATGGCCCGGACGAGCGCGCGTGGTGGGGATCCTGAACCTCACCCCCGATTCCTTTTCCGACGGTGGCCGCCATGCGGCTCCCGACGCCGCGCTGGCGCGTGCCGAAGCGATGGCCGCCGAGGGTGCTGACGCGATCGACGTCGGGGGGCAGAGCACGCGCCCCGGCGCCACGGCCCTGGGCGCCGAGGAGGAGTGGGACCGGGTGGGTCCCTCGCTCCCTTCCCTGGTGAAGCGCATCCCCCTTCCCATCTCCATCGACACGTACTCGGCCCTGGTCGCGCGACGGGCGCTGGATGCGGGCGCCTCGATGGTGAACGACGTGAGCGGACTCGGCGTGGAGCCCGAGCTCGCCGATGCGGTGGCGCGCTCCGGGGCCGGCCTCGTGCTCATGCATTCGCTCGGGGCGCCCGACCGGATCCACGCCCCGCGCGAATACCAGGACGTCGCGCGCGACGTGAGCGCGTTCCTGGCGGAGCGGATGCGCCTCGCGGAATCGCGCGGCGTCCCCCGCGAGCGGCTGGCGCTCGATCCGGGGATCGGGTTCTCGAAGAGGGCGGAGCAGAGCCTCGAGGCGTTGCACGGGATCCCACGCCTCGCCTCGCTCGGACGGCCGGTTTATGTCGGCCTGTCGCGAAAGTCCTTCCTCGGCGCGCTCACGGGCGACCCGGTGGAAGGCCGGCTCGCCGCGGGCCTGGGCGCCACCGTCGCGGCTCTCGCGCTGGGCGCCAGGATCTTCCGCACCCATGACGTCCGGGAGACCGTCGCGGCCCTTCGTCTGGCCGAGAGCATTCTGGCGCCCGCGGACGCGGTGGCGCCGGGAGCGCCGGCATGATCGCGATCAAGCCCCAGATCGCCCTCGACGTGCTGGACATCCTCATCGTGGCGTTTCTCTTCTACCGTCTCTTCGCGATGATCAAGGGCACCCGCGCCTCCCAGATGTTCGTCGGGCTGGTGGTCATCGTCTTCATCTCGATCGTGGCCCAGTGGTTTCGCCTCAACGCCCTGAACTGGATCATCAACAGCCTGAGGACGGTGTGGGTCATCTCGTTCGTGATCCTCTTCCAGCCCGAGCTGCGCGCCCTGCTCACCCACATCGGTCAAAATCGTTTGCTCCGCGCGCTCATCCGCGTGGAAGGCTACGGTGTGATCGGCGAAATCCTGAAATCCGTGGAGGAGATGAGCGAGGAGCGGCGCGGGGCGCTGATCGTGGTGGAGCGCGACATGGGACTTCGCAACTACGTGGAGACCGGCACCAAGCTGGAGGCACGCGTCTCGACCGAGCTGTTGGAAACCGTGTTCACGCCGCATTCGCCGCTCCACGACGGCGCGGCCATCATCCGAGGCGACCAGATCGTGGCCGCCGGCTGCATCCTGCCCCTGAGCCCGACGCGCGGGCTCTCGCCCCTTCTCGGCACGCGGCATCGCGCGGCGCTGGGGCTCGCCGAGGAGACGGACGCGGTCGTGATCGTGGTCTCCGAGGAGACGGGCGCGATCTTGATCGCGCACAAGGGAGAGCTGAAGTGGAAGCTGGACTCCGGTCAGCTCCGGAGCGAGCTCGCGGCGATCTTCAACCCGAGGCCCGAGGAGAGCCCGGGTCCGGAAGAGATCGGACAGGAGGGGTGAGCCGCCCCCTGAGGTAGCCGGTCAGGTAGGCCGCGTCGTAGACCAGCTTCAAGAGAGGCACGTAGATCACCCGCTCCATCCACCCGATCTTCCCCGATCCGCGGCGCGCCTGGGATGCCGCGAAGAGCGCCACCCCCAAGAGAAGCAGCCACCCGCAGAAGGGGTAGAAGAATCCTCCCACGATGAGGGCCGCGCCCAGGACGTACTTGACGGCGAGCCGCGCGTAGAAGGGACCCTGCACCCGCGATTCCCCATCCCCGAATCCGAAACGGCGGTGCTGCCGGAAAAACGACCCCAGGTCCCCGCGCGGATGCCAGCGGACCCGGGCCCCCGGCTCGAAGAAGAATCGCGCGCCCGAGCGCTTCAGCGCGAGCGCGAAGGGGGTGTCCTCGTTGTGCGCCAGGGCCTCGTCGAAGCCGCGCACCCGCTCCCATGCCGCGCGACGGAACGCGACGGAGCGTGTGGAAGGAAGAAACCGCGCGGGATCGACCTCGCGGAGCGACGGAGCGGACACGACCCCGGCCGCGCGCTCGAACGGGGTGGCGCCGACCGGGAGATAGAATCCGGCGACGACGTCGATGCCGGGCTCGTCGAAGGGACGCGTGATGCGCTCCAGCCACTCCGGCTCCACCTCCACGCCCGCGTCGGTGCACGCGATGACCGGGGATCGGGACGCGCGCACCGCCGCGTTCCTTCCCACGGAGCGGTTCCCGGGCGCCAGGACCGCCCGGATTCTCGGATCGGCGGAGGCGCGGGTGCCAAGAATCTCCCACGTGCCATCGGTGGAGCCGCCGTCGGCGATCACGATCTCGTCGGGAACGCGCGTCCCCGAGAGGATGGAATCGAGGAGCGGGCCCACGGTCCCCGCTTCATTTCGAACCGTGACGATGAGGGCGGCCGGCTCCACGCGGAGGCCCGCGCCTAGGACGAGGACGCGCTGGTCACCATCCGCCCGGACGCGTCTCGCAGATGGCGTACGGAGCGCGGTTCCACTGGTCCTTCTGGAAGTACTTGAGGCCGATGCGGAGGACGTCGTTCGACGTGACCCCCTCGATCTTGGCCGGAAGGAGAATGGGGTAGTCGATCCCCAGGCCGAACAGATCCGAGCGCGCGAACTGCAGCGCGCGCGTCGGGTTCGAGTCGAGGGCCATGTCATAGCCGCCGGCGGCCAGGGTCTTGGCGTTCACGAGGTCCGGCGCCAGATCGCCGTGAAGGGGCAGGAGCGCCGCTTTCTTGATCTGGCGGAACATCAGCTTCACCATGTCCTCTTCCTGCATCGGGCCCGCGACGACGACCGTCGAGAGAAGCGGGCACTCGTCGAGCGCCTGGGAGCAAACCGCGTTCACGCCCTTGGCCCCTCCCGTCGTCATCACGAACTGCTGCAGCCAGCCCTTCGGCCCACCGAGAAGCGAGGCGACCACGTAGAGCACGGGGACGTCCGGGCTGTGCGCGGGCGGACCGTTGAAGGCGATGGTGACCGTGGACGTGGGGCCGGCCCCCAGCTCCCACTTCTCGCGAAATCCCTCGAACTCGCCCTCCTGCGCGGCGGTCCCGGGCTGGAAGGGCTTCGAGGCGATGTCGTGGAAGCTCCGCTCGATCTCCGGCTGGACCTCGGACGGGTTCACGTCCCCGAACACCGAGATGACCATGTTCGGCTGGACGACCAGGGTGCGGTACCAATCGGCGATCTGCGCATGGGGCACGCTGACCAGGGTCTTGTGGGAACCCAGCCCCGGCAGCCGGTACCCGCTGATCTGGTACTTGGTCGGGAAGATGAGCCGCTGCCGCTGCGCCTCGTCATCGTGCAGCCACCGGTCGAGGGCGTCGAGCACGTAGATCCGCGTGGCGTCCACGTTCACGGTGTCGAGATCCGGATGGGTGAACATGCCCCCGAGGAGCTTGGCCGCGTCGCGCCACGCGTCGGAGGGGACGGTGACCGAGCATCCCCACATGTCCTTGTCCTGATACGACAGCATCGCGCCCATCGACGAAAGGGTCTGGCGGTACGTGCGCCCCTTCCCTTCCGGGTCGTTGGAATTGAGCAGGGCCTCGCGGACAAGCGCCGTGATTCCGTTGTTGTTGTCGTTCTCGTAGCGCACCCCGCCCATGAGGTAGACCGCGACCGTGACGAGCGGCGCGCTGCGGTCCTCGCCGGTGAGGAGCCTCGTCCCGCCGGGGAGCACCACGCGGGCCACCCGGCCGCTGCCGGCGCTGACCGGCTTCGCCGTCGCGGCCGCCTTGAGCGGCGCGTCGATGCGCGCGATCCGCTCGGCATCGGCGCTCGCGGTCGCCTGCGGTCCGGTGCGGGAGGCGACCTCGTAGACGGACTGCTTCTCGTGGATCCGGCGCTCGATGTCGGGAACCTTGACCTTCGCCACGAAGGCCTCGGGCCCCATCTCCACGAGCACGGCTCGCTTCAAGTCGAGGTACTTGCGCGCCACCGCGACCAGGTCCGTGGGGCGGAGCGCCCTCATCCTCTGGATATAGACATCGTCCGAGCCCGGCGCGCCGCGAAGACTCGCCAGCGCCAGGGCGCGGCCCACGCCGCTCTGATCGGAGCGCGCGGCGAGATCGCGCTGGACGGTGAGCCTCATCGCGGCCTGGAACTCTTCCTGGGTGATGGGCGCGGAGCGCGCCTGCTCGATCAGGTTCAGGACCGCCCCCTCGGCGTCCTGGACGCTGTCCGGATCGACGGCGAACGTGAGCGCGACCGTGCCGCCATCCGTCTCGTACTCGCGGACCGAGGTGGCGCGGGTGAACTCGGAGGTCCCCGTGTTGAGGTGCGCCTGGGTGCGCGAGATCGGGCTGTCCACGAGGACCGCCATGAGCGCTTCGAGCGCGAGCGCATCGGCGCTGCCCCACGGAGGCGCGGGGAATCCGACCGTGATCGCGGCGCCGCCGATGCCTTCCGGATCCCGCTCGAGGGCCACGCGCGGTCCGTTCTGGAAACCGCGGTCGCTGACCCGGGAGCGCGACGCGGCCTTGCCGCGCAGCATCCCCTGGAACGCCGCCGCGGCCTTCTCCGCCACCTCCTCCGCATCGACGTCGCCGGTTACGACCAGCGTCAGATTCTCGGCGATGTAGTAGTCATGGTAGAAGCGCTGGATCAGGGTCGGCGTGATCACGCTGTACTCCGACTCGCTGATCGCGAGCGGGGAGACCAAGGGGTTCCCCTCGTGGAGCCGGGCCCGCACGCCGTTCACCGATGCGTGATCCGCGTCCGAGAGGATGGTGCGTGACATTCCCTTGGCGCGCCCGAGCGCTAAATCCACGACCTGCTTGTCGATGCGCGCCTGGGTCAGGCCCTCCGCCAGGAGGTTCAGCCCGGTTTCGAGCGAGCGAGCGGGGAGGGTCAGGTCGAAATAGGAATAGTCGTATCCGGCCTCGCTCGAGTAGGTGCCCGCCAGCCCGTACACCTCTTTCTGCATCGTGCCCGGATCGCGGCGGGTGGTCGCTTCCATGATGCACTGCGCCGTTCCGACGGCGAGCCCGCGGTCCTTGGCCGATTCATCCCGTGTGCCCGCGCGAACCCAGGCCTGGAGCGAGACGACCGGGCGCGTGTGGACCTCGCGCACGATGACCGTGACCTTGTTGGGAAGGGTCCGTACGAGGTCCGGAACCGCTGCGGCTTCATGGCTTGGGAAGACGAGGAGCAGGGCGAGGAGCGGGAGCGCGGGGCGGAGACGCATTCGGTCGAGTACCTCCGGGGACGGGTAAGCCTGGGCCTGATCCGGACTCTATCGTATCTCTGGATAAAAACGAACCCCGGCGGAAGGTTCCCCGCCGGGGCCTCTGCACGGGTCGCTTTGGGATCAGGCCTGAAGCTTCACGACGTTCGCCGCCTGTTTCCCCTTCTGGCCCTCCACGGGCTCGAACTCGACGACCTCACCTTCCGCGAGGGTCCTGAAACCGTCGCCTTGGATCGCCGAGTGATGCACGAAGAACTCCTCGCCGGAGTCCTCGCGGATGAACCCGTATCCCTTGGTCTCGTTGAACCACTTTACCGAGCCGCGATGCTTCAATTTCGGGCCCCTCCTTTCCGCTCGGGTGCGGTTGGAGATCTGGTAATTCTACGAGGCGCCGACCCCCCTTCCGGTACGGACGGACTGGAAACAATCCCTGCAGTAGACGGGCTTGCCCGCAGTCGGCTTGAACGGAACCTGGGTCGCCACGCCGCACGAGGAGCAGACCGCCTCGTGGAATTCGCGCGAGGACGCCCCCGTCGAAACCGGGGAGGCTCCGAATCCTCCCGCGGCCGGTCCGTTGCCCTGCCGCTTCTTCTCATCGCGGCAACGGCGGCACCGGGTCGGCTCGTGTTGAAACCCTCGCTCCTTGTAAAACGACTGCTCCCCTGCCGTGAAAACGAACTCCTCCCCGCAGTCCCGACACTTGATAGTCTTGTCACTCTCCACCATGAAGCCTCCGAGGCGCTCCCGCCTGAAAACACGAAGCCCCTGGCGGGCGAGTAGCGCCAGAGGCAAGGGCGTAGCATACGAGGATCTCGTTGGGACAGAGCGGGAAAGAGGAGACTGGGGTTAGACCTTGCACTGAGTTCGGCTCGTTGCTACCGGAGATATCCCCAACGCGCGGAGAATTGACGGCACACAACATAACTATATAGAATCCAGGTACTTGTGTCAAGGGATTTGCTCCGATTCCGCCGCCCGTCTCCCCCTAACGCTAGGCCCGAGAACGCCAAATTGGAGCACGCCTGATGTCCGTAATACAACGTAGAAATTCATCCCTCTTGCCGTTCGTGGCCGCGGCTGCCCTGACATTCGGTTTGGCGGCGGCGGCGCCGCGCGCCCACGCCGCTTGGCCGGCGCGGCCTGAATCGCTCCTGATCCTTCACACCAACGACATCCACGCCCACCTCATGCCCTTCGAGGATCCCGAGGGAACGGTCGTAGGAGGAGCCGCGGCCCGGGCCGCATTGATCTCGCGACTCCGCGGCTTCCCGGGCAAGAGGACGCTCCTGCTCGACGCCGGCGACGTCTTCCAGGGCACGCCCTTCTACAATTTCTTCCGCGGCGTCCCCGATTACCGGTCGATGTCGCTCGCCGGCTACGACGCGGGCGCCCTCGGGAATCACGAGCTGGATGACGGGCCGGCCCGGTGGCTCAGAGCCCGCGGACACGCCGCCTTCCCCATCCTGAGCGCGAACGTGTTCGTGGCGGCCGAGAGCGCCTGGGCGGGCTCGCTGGCCCCCGCGACCCCGGCGGTGCGGAGGAGCGCGCGATGGATCGGGGGTGCGAGGGTCCGGGAGGAGGCACCGCTTCGCTTTCTCACGACGCCCTACATCATCCAGGACGTAGGCGGCATCAAGGTCGGGATCCTGGGGCTCACGACGAAGGAGATCGTGGCCATCGTGAGCCGGGCCCCCAACGGCGGGGTCGCCGTTTCCGACCCCATCACCGCCGCAGCCGCGCTCGTCCCGGAGATAAGAAGGAAGGCGGACTTCGTCGTCGCGCTGACCCACCTAGGCGTGGATGCCGACCGCGCGCTGGCCTCGCGCGTGCCCGGAATCGACGTCATCGTGGGCGGCCACAGCCATACGTATCTCTGGCAGCCCCTCTTCGTCATGAGCCGCAACGCGAACGGGTACCACGGCACCGCGATCATGCAGGCCGGCCGGTGGGGCGATCGCGTCGGGCGGCTTGCGATCGCCATCGGTCCGGACGGCGTCCGGGGTCTCACCGACGCCCTGATCGCGGTCCGCCCGGCCGAGGGAGAGGACCGCGCGGTGAAGGCGCTGCTCCAGCCCTACGGCGATTCCATCGCGACCGCGATGGACAAGCCGGTGTTTCGAACCACGTCCCGCGTGAGCATGTCGGGCCTCGAGGACGGCGACACGCCGCTCGGGAACTTCGTGGCCGACGCCATGCTCGAGTCCTCCGGCGCCGACATCGCGATCATCAATTCGGGAGGCATCCGGGCGCCCCTGCCCTCGGGCACGGTCACGGTGGGCGACGTCCTCACGGTGCTCCCCTTCGACAACAC
This sequence comes from Binatia bacterium, assembly GCA_035635355.1. GTDB lineage: Bacteria > Eisenbacteria > RBG-16-71-46 > SZUA-252 > SZUA-252 > WS-7. The sequence goes on from DASQBE010000218.1 coordinate 8,584, forward strand.
GGTGGTGAGGGTTCCGATGATGGGCTGGCAAGTGCGCGAGCTCTTCGACTTCATCGCCCGGCGGATCGGGAAGCGCGGCTTCGCCCAGATATCGGGCGCGGCGTTCGTGATTCGAAACGGCCGCGCCTCGGACATCCGGGTGGGCGGCACGGTCCTGGACTCCAACCACACCTACACCGTCGCCACCCTCGATTTCCTCTACGGGGGCGGAGACGGCTACACGCAGTTCGCGAAGGCGGGAGAGGCCGTCACCACGGGAGTCCTGACCCACGACGCGGCGGTCCAGTTCCTGCGCCGCCATACCGACTACGAGTTCAAGAAGCGCGGGCGGATTCGCTGGGAAGGCGGCATCCCGAGCCGCGATCTCCTCTCCCCGCGCTAGCGGAGGGTGGGGCGTTTGGGATGGCGCATTAGCGGGGGCGAAGCGCCACGTTCGCGTCGCCCAGATTGGGCGGGACCTCGTAGGGTCCCGCGGGCGCGTCGAGATAGCCCGGCTTCGAGACCGTGATCGCGTAGGTCCCTCGCGGCAGATTCGGGATGACGTAGTCGCCCGTGGAATCGGTCAGGACCGAGCCACTCGCGTTTAAATCGCCCGTTGCCGCCGGGGCCCGCGGCGAACCCGCCACCGGCTCCCATCGAACGGCCGCGCCCGCCAGCCGCTCGCGCGTGATGGAGTCCGTGACCGTCCCCTCCAGCAAGGGGTAGAGGACCGCGTCGCGCGCGTTCACGATCCCCCAGCCGTACTGATTGTCCGGCTGCCCCGCGCGGCTCGCGCTCATCGCGAGCGCGTCGCGCACGGCCTCGGGGCCCCAATCCGGGTGCGCCGAGAGAACGAGCGCCGCGCAGCCGGCGACGAGCGGCGTGGAGAAGGATGTGCCGTTCAGGCGCGCGTAGTGGTCGTAGGTTCGCGCCACGGCCGTGAACACGCCGACCCCGGGCGCCACGAGGTCGGGCTTCGTGCGGCGATCGTACGTGGGCCCCACCGAGCTGAAGCCCGCGAGATTCCCGATCCCATTCACCGCTCCAACGCTGATCGCGCCGGGCGCGTCGGCGGGCGCTCCGATGCTCCCTTCTTTCGGCCCCTCGTTTCCGATCGCGTTCACCACGAGAACGCCACGGGCCAGCGCGAGGTTGGCCGCGCGCGTGGCGGCGGCGGTGCGCCCGTCCAGATCCCTCCAGTGATACCAGGCATGGTAGGAGAGCGAGCTGGTGACGATATCGGCCCCCTCGGCCTCGGCCCACTCGATGCCCTCGCACCAGTAGTCCTCCTCGACCGGGAGCTCCGAGCCGATCCGTTCCGTCTCGCCCAGGAGGTACTCGGCGCGGTACGCGGGGCCGATGAGCTTCCCCGGCAGGTAGCCCGCGATGGTGGAGAGCACCGCCGTGCCGTGGACCGACTGCGTGGGCGCATCGGTGCGCGGGTTGTACGACGGATCGTCATCCCCGTTCACGAAATCCCGCTCCCCCCGAACGGTGAGCTGCCGGAGCGCCTCGTGGTCCAGCTCGAATCCCGAGTCCAGCACGCCAATGACGACGCCCTCGCCGTGGTCTCCCATCGTGTGCACTTCCGGAATGTGGAGCATGTCGATCTGGAGGAAGGAGGGGCCCGCGTCGAATTCGCCGGCGGGGTCCGCCGAGGCGCGTGGATCGGAGCCTGGGTCCGCGCTCGGGACGGGGTTTGCGTCCGCCTCGTCCGGGGATTCGCGCGCGACCGGGCGAATCTCCGCGACGAAGGGCAGCGCCTGGATGCAGGCTAGAGATTCGGTCGGAGACGCGACGCTGACGGCGTTGAGCCAGCTCGAGCGCGTGCGGATCGCGGCGCCTCGCGAGACAACCGCCGCGACGTAGGCGGGATCGGGCGGCAGATCGCGGTCGTCGAGGAGCGGGGGTGCAGGGGCGCGCGTGGGTGCCGGGGCCACAAGGCTCCCCAGCCCCGAGCGTTCGCGCGCGGCCTTCGCGCGCCTCGCGAGCGCCCGCGGAGTGATCCGCCGCGCCGCCTCCGCGAGCGCGCGGTCGCGTGCGGGCCCGGCCACATCCAGGGCGCCGTGGTCCCGGAAGAAGATCCACATAGGTGCGGGCGCGCGGCCCGCCGCGGCCGGCGTCCCGATGGCCAGCGCCGCCATCGCAAGAATGAGAGCGGCGCGCGGCATCGAAATCCCTAGAACGTGAACCGAACCGTGTAGTTCATCGCGGCCGCCTGCCCCGCGGGCACCGGCAGATCGAACTCGATGGTGTCGGCGTTCTTCTTCCGGTACTCCACCGACCTCGCGGTGATCTCCCAGTTCCCGTAGAGCGTCTCCACGACCGTGACGGTGGCCGCCTTCTGCCCGCGGTTTCGGATCGAGATGGTGTACGCGTCCTCGGTGACGTTTCGCGAGACACGCGTGTGCGAGACGCGGGTCCGGTCGCCCACCAGGTCGAACGCGGTGCCGCTCAGGATCTCGATCTTCTCGCCCGCGGGCGTGTGGCCGATCGCGTCTTCCCCCACGAGGGTGCGGGCGCCGGAAGGATCGCTCTCGTAGACCCGCACGCGCCCCTCCGGAAGCGGGAGGCCGAGGCCCTGCGATTTCTCGTTCCCCAGCGTGAGGCGCACCCGCACGTGGGAGCCGTCTCGCGCCGCGTCGTACACGTAGGTCCGCCTCGCGGGAACGCGCGAGGGGCCCACGATGGGGACCTGGGTCGTCTCGAGATAGGGAAGATCCATCGCCCCCGCGAGCGGATAGAGGTGATAGGCAAAGAGGTCCTGGGCGGCCTGCGAGGGCGCCGAGGGCGGCGCCACTTCCGCCGTAGTACCCCGCTCCGGCGTTTCGCCCGCGCGGTGCAGCTCTCCCGCGACGAGCGACACCTTGGCCTTCTCGAAGTTGTTCCCGGTGCGATTGATGATCGAGGCCCAGCCGGTCAGCTCCACTTCCTTCTCGCCCGCCTCGAGCACCGCCGCGTACTCGGCGGTCCACTCGATGCCGGACGTGAGGTAGGAGAGAACCGCGGGCCGGTCGCCGCCCTTGGCGCTCTCCACCTCCCACCGAAGGGAGGGGCGCGTGGCGAGCCCCATGGACGGTGGGAATTCCAGCTCGGTGATGTTGCGGCGATTGAGCATCACCAGCACGGCGACGGAATCGCGGCGCTCGATGTAGAGGTCATCGCCCTCGATGCCGACGAGGCGGCCGCGGAAGGACTTTCCCACGTAGCGATAGCGGATCGTGTCCCCGAGGAAGCGCCGGAACACGCGGTCGCCGCTCCAGAGGTCGTAGTCGAAGCTCTGCCGCAGCACCCGGAACCCCTCCCCCTCCAGGCGCACCGACGTGGAGTCGATGCGGCGCGGCACACCCTCCAGCGAGAGGTCGTTCCCGCCGCGGGCGAGGCTCAGCGCGTACGGCTCGCGCACGAGGGCGAGGTCGTCATTGTAGATGACGATCTCCGTGGGACCGGGGGCGCGCTTCAGGGCCGCGGCCTTGGCACCGCACGGCGCGAGCGCGGCGGCCAGTAGGAGTACGAATGTGATGCGAAATGCGCGCATGCCACCTCCGGGTGGAACCCATTGGGATTTCCGAGCGTATGGAGCGCACGTTACGGCGCGGGCGTGACGCGGTCAAGAATGCGGGGAACTTTGCGTTTGACAGCCCCCGTGGGACGGGGATAACGTTCCGCCGTCTTTCGGGCCGGGTACCAACGGCCAGGTCCAGATCGCTTTGGAAACCTGCAATGGTGTTGCCTCGCAATCGGCTCGTCCCTTCAGCGCTGGCACGCGGCAAGGTTCAAAGCAACGATCGGTGCGCACGACGCTGAAGCAATCACCAACATCAAATGAAACCCATCGCCAGAGCGCTCTTTCCGTCGATCGCCTCATCGCGCGCCACACGCGCGACCCGCGTCGTCCGGGAGCGCTGGGGTCTGCCTGTTTTCCCGGGCGGGCTCACACTCGGGAGGAGGTGAAGATTCTATGCGCAAGCGGGGCACGGTGAAGTGGTTCAACGAGTCGAAGGGATTCGGCTTCATCCAGCAGCCGGGCGGCGAAGACGTGTTCGTGCACTATTCCGCCATTCAGGGAGAGGGCTTCAAGACCCTGGCCGAGGGACAGGCGGTGGAGTTCGAGATCGTCGAAGGTCCCAAGGGCAAGCAAGCAGCCAACGTGACGGCCGTCTGATTTCGCTTCGAACGTCTGGTGAGTGAGGCCCCGGTGGGTTTCGGCCCGCCGGGGCGCGGTATTTTTGGTCCGGGGTACGAGCTTCTCCCGCCGGGGCGCGGTCTTTCGGCCCCAATAATTTCGGCGGCCCGTCCCCGGTCATCCGATATATAGTCGACGGCTTGCATGACCGAGCACCCGCCGGAAGGATCCACTCCTAGCAACATCCCGGAACTGCCCCCGGAGCCCGGCCTGCCGGCCGAGGCCTCCGGTCTGGGCCGATTCCTGGAACGGGCGTTCCAGGTCATCGTCGGCCCGGCGCGCCGGATCACCGACCCGCACCTCTTCCACAAGATCTCGCTGGCCGCGTTCCTGGCCTGGGTCGGGCTGGGCGCGGACGGGCTTTCGTCCTCCGCCTACGGCCCCGAGGCCGCCTTCCGCGCGCTGGGCGAGAACACCTTCCTCGCCATCCCGCTCGCCATCATGACCGCCATCACGGTGGTCGTGATCGCTGTGAGCTACATGCGGATCATCGAGCGCTTCCCGGCGGGCGGCGGCGGGTACGTGGTCGCCACCAAGATGCTGGGGCCGGGCGCGGGGCTCATGTCGGGAAGCGCGCTCCTCGTGGACTACGTGCTCACCATCGCGATCTCCCTCGCGAGCTGCTCGGAGTCGATCTTCAGCCTCCTCCCCTCCGGGTTTCAGGGGCTGCGGATCCCGTTCACGTTCTTGTTGCTGGGCAGCCTCACCCTGCTGAACCTGCGCGGCGTTCGCGAGTCGGTCAAGGTCATCTCGCCCATTTTCCTCGCCTTCATCGTGAGCCATGTAGGGGCGATCGGCGCGGCCGTCTACCTGAACATCCATCAGGTCCCGCTGGAGGTGGCGCATCTACGCGAGCAGTCCTCGCTCGCGGTTCAGACCACCGGGTGGATTCCGCTGCTGATGATTCTCTTCCGCGCCTTCACGCTGGGCGGAGGCACCTACACGGGGATCGAGGCGGTGAGCAACGGCGTGCCCATGCTACGCGAGCCCAAGGTCGAGACCGCGAAGGTCACGATGCGCTACATGGCCTTCTCGCTCGCCTTGATCGCGGGCGGGATTCTCTTCGGGTACCTCCTCTACGGGGTGCATCCCGTTCCCGGCCGGACGCTGAACGCGGTCCTGTGGTACGACGTCGCGGCGCAGCTCTTCTCGCCGGGAAGCCACGTCGGAAGCGCGCTGGTCGCGGTCCTCCTTCTCTCCGCGGGCGCGCTGCTCTTCGTGGCCGCGCAGACCGGATTCCTCGGCGGGCCCCGCGTGCTCGTCTACATGGCGCTCGATCGCTGGGTGCCGTCCCGGTTCGCGAACCTCTCCGAGCGCCTCGTCAGCTCGAACGGCGTCATGTTCATGGCCATCGCCGCGGCCGCCGTGCTCATGGTCACCGGCAGCGCCGTGCACATCCTGGTGGTGCTCTACAGCATCAACGTCTTCCTGACCTTCTCGCTGGCGCAGCTGGGGATGATCCGCGATGCGCTGAACTTGAGGAAGGAAGGAAAGCCGTGGGCGCATCCGCTGTTCGTGAGCGGGCTCGGCTTCCTCGTGACCGGCTCGCTCCTGATCGGAACCGTCGCGTTCAAGTTCCGCGAGGGCGGCTGGGGCACGCTGCTCCTGACGACGATCCTCGCGCTCTGCTGCGTCGCCATCCGGCGTCATTACGTCCGCACCGCGTTGAGCCTCCACCGCCTGGACGACACGCTGACCTCGGTGCCCCTGCCACGGAGCGAGCCCACCACGGCGCCGATGCTTCGAAACGCGCAGACCGCGATTCTCACGGTCACGAACTTCGGCGGGCTGGGGATCCACTCGCTCCTGAACCAGTTCCGTATCTTCCCGAATCAATTCAAGCAGATCGTGTTCGTCTCGGTCGGCGCGATCGATTCCGGGCGGTTCAAAGGCGCGGACGAGATCGAGGCGTTGCGGAAGAGCACCGAGACGGAGCTGGCGAAGTACGTCGATTTCGCGCGGAAGCTCGGGATCCCCGCCGAGTACCGCTACTCCATCGGCACCGACATCGTGGATGAGCTGGAGGCCCTGTGCCTCCAGGCCAGCAAGGACTATCCCCGTTCGGTCACGTTCGGTGGGCAGCTGGTGTTCCAGAAGGAAGGAACCATCGTCCGCTGGCTCCACAACCAGACCTGCCCCGCTCTGCAGCGGCGGCTCGCGTTCCATGGCCTGCCGATGGTGATCCTGCCCGTACGGGTTTACTAGCGGGCGCTTCGGAGCGCGAGCCGGCCCGAGGAAGACTCGACGATGCCCTTCGATCTGCAACCGACGCTGGAGGGAAAGCTCCTGCGTCTTCGGCCGCTTCGAGCCGAG
>DASQBE010000219.1:0-22690 GCA_035635355.1 Binatia bacterium
TTGCAGGTCTCGAAATCCAGGAAGTGGATCGGAGGACGCAGGGCCTCGAGCTTCTCCTTCAGCTCGGGGTCGGCATGCACCCGGCCGGTGATGACGGAAGCGCGTATCCGCCTGTGGAGATCGTTCAGGCCGTCGAAATCCTCGGGGATGTCCCGGATGTCGTCGATCTCCGCCTCGCGCAGCGCGGGCACGAGCTTGGGATTGAGCCGCGGCAGGCTCTCGATCGGATGGTCGGGCCCGCCGGAGTGGCAGTGGGCATAGAAGGGGCAAGGGTAGGGCCGCTTGCACTGCGGACCGATCGCGATCTCGGGAGCCTGCCACCCCCAGAGCGGAAACCGCATCTCCTCGAGATCGGCCCTGAGCCTCGGGATCGCTTCGCGGGCCTGCGCGGTCAAGTCCCGCACCGTGAAGAGCTGATCCAGGACGTAGGGGCCGCCTTCGTACACGTATTGGTTGTTCACGTGGACGAGGCACGCGCGGCGGATCGGGACGCCCGCACCCTCGAGGACGTAGAGCTGGATCCCCAAGTCCGACAGGTAGTCCTCCTTGTAGCCGGAGCTGGACTTGACCTCGACCAGATCCCAGGAGCCGTTCCCCGCGTGCGCCAGGATGTCGACGCGCACCCGCACGTTGTCGTGGTTGAAGGCCGCCTCGTAGATCGCGTTCGTGCCCGGCTCCTCGAGGGCCGTGTGGGTCTCGAGGACGGCGTCGTCGTGCGTCTTTGCGCCCTCCCCGATCCGCACGCCCCCCGCGAAGAGGCCGCGCGCCACCGCCCCGACGCGCGCGCCCGCCTCGAAGAGCGCCCGGGTCGCCGGGCTGATCTGGTCTCTCGCGACCGAGGGGAAGCACTCGAGGTAGAGCCGCTTGTGGCACTGGAGACCGGCCATGAAGCGGGACTTGGACAGGAGCGGGATCGAGTTCCGAGCGGTGACGGTGGGCGTGCTACCCCAGAGAGGAAGCTGTTCCATGGAGCCGAAGGATCCTCGAAATCGGGAGCCCGTGTCCGGGCATGAAGTTAGGGCCGGGCGCAAACGGGCCCGGGCGAACTAGGCAAGATGCTAGTGGACCCGAAGCGCCGGCCGGCGGGAAGTATAGCGCCGGGCGGGCGGATTGTGGCTGTTGTAATATGGCGGCATGCATCGCCCCGCTCTCGTCACAGCGCTCGCCCTTCTGCTCTCGACCCCCGCCCTGGCCACGGATCCAGCCGGACTTCCCCCGAAGTCGAAAGCGCCGAAGCACGAGGTCACGAACACGTACTGGGGGGTGACGGTCCCGGATGGGTATCAGTACATGGAGAATCTCAAGGACCCCATCGCGTCGCGATGGGCCAAGGGCCAGGACCGATACACGCGGGCGTGGCTGGATTCCCATCCCGAGCGGAAGGCGATTCTGGACCGCGTCGTGGCGCTGACTCACTCCGAATCCCCCGACTACTACGGCGGGAGCTACGACAACGGCACCTACTTCTTCTTGAAGGAGCAGCCCCCCAAGGAGCAGCCCTTCCTGATCGCGATGACCTCGGTCATGGACGTGAAAACCGAGCGGACGATCGTGGACCCGAACGCCCTCGATTCCTCCGGCGGGCTCTCGATCGACTTCTACGCACCCTCCCGGGACGGGCGCTACGTGGCGGTCTCGCTCTCCAAGAACGGAACCGAGGACGGAACGCTGCACCTCTATCAGGCCGCGAGCGGAACGCCGCTGCCCGACGTGATTCCGGGCGTGAACGGCGGCACGGCGGGCGGGAGCGCGGCGTGGAACGCGGACGAGAGCGGCCTCTACTACACGCGGTATCCGCACGGGGGTGAGCGCCCGCCCGAGGATCTCCCCTTCTACCAGCAGATCTACTTCCACAAGCTCGGGACGCCGATCTCCGAGGACACCTACGTCCTGGGCAAGGAGTTTCCCAAGATCGCGGAGGTTCTACTCAGCACGAGCCGGGATGGGCGTTACGTGCTGGCCGACGTGAGCAACGGGGACGGAGGGGAGCACGGCTACTGGCTCCTGAGCCCGGGCGGCGCGTGGACGCAGTTCGCGCGCTTCGAGGACAAGATCATCGAAGCCACGTTCGGTTTGGACAACGCCCTCTATCTGATCTCGCGCGAGGACGCGCCGCGGAAGAAGATACTCCGCCTTCCCCTCGAGTTTCCCGATCTCCACCACGCGGCGGTGATCGTGCCGCAGGGGGACAACGCGATCGAGTTCTGCACGCCCACGGAGAGCCGGCTCTACGTGACCGAGATGGCGGGCGGCCCGACCCAGATGCGGGTCTACGATCTCCACGGGCGCGAGCTGGGCCTCGTCACGATGCCCGAGATCTCGCTCCTGAACGGCGCGGTGCGCACTTCGGGCGACGAGGTCCTGGTGCGGAGCCAGAGCTACACGCGTCCCCCGGCGTATTACAAGTACGGCCCCGGTCGCGAGACCATGCAGGTGACGGCCCTCGCGCAGACCTCGCCCGCCGATTTCAGCGACTGCGAGGTCCGCCGCGAGTTCGCGGACGCGTTCGACGGGACCAAGCTCCCGGTGAACATCATCCTGCGCAAGGGAACGAAGCTCGACGGACAGGCGCCGGCCATCCTCTACGGCTACGGAAGCTACGGGCTGAGCGAGCAGCCGTACTTCCAACCCGACCTCAAGCTCTGGCTCGAGCAGGGCGGGATCTACGTCGACGCCAGCATCCGCGGGGGCGGCGAATACGGCGACGCCTGGCACGATGCCGCGCGGCTGGGGACGAAGAGGATTTCCATGGACGACTTCGCAGCCTGCGCGCGCTACCTGGTCGAGAAGGGCTACACCTCGAAGGAAAAACTCGCCATCGAGGGAGGAAGCGCCGGCGGGCTCCTGGTCTACGGCACGCTGGTCCATTATCCCGACTTCATGCAGGCGGCCGTGGCGCACGTGGGCTACGGCGACGTGCTCCGGACGGAGCGCTCGCCGAACGGAGAATTCAACACGACCGAATTCGGCACCGTGAAGGACTCGGTGCAGTTCCGGGGCATGTACGGCTACTCGCCCTATCACCACGTCCAGGACAAGAAGACCTATCCGTCCGTCCTCGCCCTGACCGGAATGAACGATCCCCGCGTGCCCGCGTGGGAGACGTTCAAGATGGTGGCCCGGCTCCAGGCGACCGGCTCCAAGAACCCGGTGCTCATGCGCGTGAGCTATGAAGCAGGCCACGGCATCCAGACCGCGCTCTCGGAGCGAGATGAGCAGACGGCGGACGTGATGATGTTCCTCTTCGACCGACTGGGGGTGAAGTACCGCCCCGTTCCGCGCGACGGCAAGGCCGGAAAGCCGGTCCCCAGCCCGTGACCGAGGCGTCCGACCCGATCGGGCTGTTTCGGGAGTGGGCCGCCTCGGCCGCGCGCCCGGACATTCCCGAGCCCGACGCCGCCGCCCTCGCGACGGTGGATTCCGCGGGGAACCCGTCCGTGCGCATCGTCCTCGTCCGCTCGGTGGACGAGCGCGGCTTCGCCTTCTACACGAACCTCGAGAGCCGGAAAGGACGCGAGCTCCTCGAGGGCGCCTCCCCGGAGGGCGCCCCGGCGGCGCTCTGCTTCTGGTGGCCCCCGCTGGCGAAGCAGGTGCGCGTGGAGGGGCGTGCGACGCGGGTCTCGGACGCCGACGCCGACGCCTACTGGGCCACGCGGGCGCGCGAGTCCCAGGTGGCCGCGTGGGCGTCCCCCCAGAGCGCGGCGCTCTCCCATGGCCGCGACGAGCTGCTGGAGCGATTCGCGGAGCTCTCGAGAAGTCTGCCGTCCCCGGTGCCGCGGCCTCCCCATTGGAGCGGATTCCGGATCGAGCCCGGGCGGATCGAATTCTGGGAAGGACGTCCGCACCGGCTCCACCACCGTGTGCTCTACACGCGCGAGGGGCGCGGATGGGTCGCGAAGACCCTGGGCCCGTAATACCCCCCGCGGGACGCGCCTCGCCGATTCCATCCTGGCGCTCGTCCCCGCCGCCGCTCCCGACGAGGCTGGCGTGGCTCGGGATCGCTTCCGCGGCGCTGGATCTCGCCTCGGTCTACATCAAGGCGCCGGCGATCCGTCCCGGGGTCACCTGGGGCGACCTGATCGACATCGCGACCCCGGTCCTCCTCGTCTTCTTGTACGCCCTCGTTCTCCGGGCGCTCCGCGTGATTCCGCCGGGAGACGCCCCGCGTCCCGCCCATCCGGCCGGCCCGGCCCCGAGGCTCCTCGTCACCCTGGGTGGATTCGGGCTCGTGCTGGGACACGGAATCCACGTCGCCGCGAACTCGATCCACGACGCGCTCACCCGGGCGGGAACGCCGGATCCGCTGGGCCTCGTGAACTGGTGGGACGAGCACCTCTCCCACTTCACGATCCACGGATCGAAGGCGGCGATCTGCATCGGCCTGACGGCGCTCGAGGGCCAAGGCGCGGCGCCGAAGACCACGGCGGGTGGCGCCACGGGCCTCTTCACCGCCGGCGTGACGGCCTACGGGTTCATCACCTTCGCGGAGGGCGTCGAGGGACAGACGGTTCCGCTGGTGCTGCCCTTCTGCGTGGCCTACCTCGCGTGGTCTCTCGCCAAGGGCCGGCCCTTCACCCCCGTGCGGCGCTTCTATACGCTGGGCGCGGTCGTCTCCATCCTGCTCTTCGCCATCTGGGGCATCTGGCACCACGGGTTTCCCGAGTTCAGCACGGTCGGCCTGATCCCCTAGCGCCCCAAAACCAAGGAGGGCCGCGATGTCTCACATGTACCTCGGTCTCAAGCTGATTCACGTCCTCGCGGTGGCCTTGTTCCTCGGCAACATCACGACCGGCGTCTTCTGGAAGGCAAACGCCGACCGGACGAGGGATCCGCGGATCATCGGGAACATGCTCGAGGGGATCATCCGCGCGGACCGGCTCTTCACGATGCCGCCCATCCTCTTCATCTTGATCGGCGGCATCGGCGCCGCGATCGCCGGGAACTATCCCATCCTCGGGACCGGGTGGATCTTCTGGTCGATCGTCCTCTTCACGCTCTCGGGAATCGCCTTCATGGCGCAGGTCGGGCCGCTGCAACGGAAGATGCTCGCCCTCGTGCGGCAGTCGGGGGAGACCCTGGACTGGGCCGCCTACCGGTCGTTGTCCCACGGTTGGGAGATCTGGGGCGCCGTGGCTCTTGTGGCGCCCGCGATCGCGGTGGTCCTCATGGTGATGAAGCCCGCGATCCCCGGCCTGGGGGCTCTGCTGGGAAAATAGAGGACCCGGCCCGATTCGGACCGGGTCCCCAGGGGGTCCCTGCTCCGCCTACTTCGCGGGGGCGTTCCCTTCCTGCTTGGCGATGACCAGATTGCGGATTTTTCCGTACACGGACTTGGTGACGATCTTCTTCGAGACGAGCTCGGCCTTGGTCTTGTACGGCCGGCCGTCCACGATCTTCTCCGCGGTCGCCTCACCGATTCCCGGCAGCTTCATGAGGTCTTCCTTGCTGGCCGAGTTGATGTCGACTCTCGGCACCATCTTCTTCGCGGCCGAATGCGCCTTGTGGGTCGCCTTCGCCGTGCCGCCGGCGTCAGGCGGCGTGGTCGCGGGCGGGGGCGTGGCATCCGCCGGGGGCGTGCTCGGCGCGGCGGTAGAATCCGCCGCCGCCGCCTGGGCACGGGCGACGGGCCCCGCCACGAGGCAGAAGAGGAACAGGGCGCACGCGAGATACGTGAACAAACGATTCATGAATTTCCTCCTGTGAGGGATGGATTCGGCGCGCCGGTGCGCCCTCCACACGGCCGGCGCGGTCGCGTCCCGCAAGACGCTCCTACGAGCATGGGAATCCTGGAACGAGCGGATGGGAGATGGTGAGGGGAGAAACGGAGCCGCCCGTTCGTGAACGGCTCCTTAACGGGACGTGCGACACCGGCGGCCGTGGCGAGCACCAGGCATACAATGGGCGCCATTGAAAACGCGACTCGGTTACGAATGAGCATCCCTCTCCATCCCTGGTCCATGCATTTTTCTATGCGAAGGCCCCGCGCGATGTGTCCAATCCGGCGGGCCGCTACGTATGGTACTCCGGAGGCTGCCACCTTGGGACACAATCCATGATCCTAGACAAGAAGCCAGGAGCCGCGCGGCTGGGGAACCAACCGCTCCGTGTCGCCCTGGTTACAGAGTATTACTACCCACACTTCGGTGGTGTGACCGAGCACGTCCAGAATCTGGCCATACACCTGCGCATGGCCGGCCACTCCGCGATCGTGATCACCTCACACATCCCCGGGCATACTTGTGATATGCCAGGGGTTTACCGCCTCGGAAGAAGTCTGGTTCTCCTCAGCAACGGCTCCTTCGCCAGGGTTACGGCGGGGCTTGGGTTGAAGGGGGCGATCGAGCGTATTCTGCGCGAGGAGCGGATCAACGTGCTCCACGTCCACGGACCTCTCGCCCCCACGCTGGGGCTGGTGGCGCCCGACGCGGCGGGAGAGCTGGGCATCCCGGTGGTCGGGACCTTCCATTCCTGGTTCCGGCGGTCGATCCCGTACAAGATTTTCCGCGCCCCGCTGCAAGAGCGCCTGGCGCGCTACGCGGCCGCCATCGCGGTGAGCGTTCCGGCCGCGGAGGCGCACGCGCGCTATTTCGAGGCGCCCTGGGAGATCATCCCGAACGGCGTGGACGTGGACCACTTCCATCCCAACGGGAGAAGGGCGCCGGACGCCGTGCAGGCGGCGCCCCGGCTTCTCTTCCTGGGCCGGCTGGATCCGCGGAACGGGCTGGATCAGGTTCTGTCGGCCATGCCGCGGATTCTGGAAGTGTTTCCTCGCGCGGAGCTGATCGTGGCCGGCGACGGCCCGCTTCGCCGCGTCTACGAGAGCCAGGCACGGAGATTCAACGGGAACGTTCGCTTCCTGGGACGTGTATACGAGGACCGGTCGGCGTTGTATGGTTCCTCGGATCTCTACCTCTGCCCCACCAACAAGGCCTCGTTCGGGATCACGCTGCTCGAGGCCATGGCGTGCGGCACGCCGATCATCGGATCGAACATCTCCGGTTTTCGCGAGCTGGTCGCGGGGGGGAAGACGCTCTTGATACCGCCCGACGACCCGTCCGCGTGGGCCAGGGCGGTCGTCCATCTGATCCGGGAACCGAAGCTGAGGGCCGAAATGAGCGCATGGGGGCTGGAAAAGGCGGCGCGATATTCATGGAGCGACGTCTCGGCGCGCGTGCTACAGGTCTATCATCGGGTGAGACGAGCGTGAGCGCCGCCGTATGGGGCGCGGGATCGACCGCGGTGGCCGCGGCGATCGGAGCGTGCTCCTACGGAATGCTCGCACCCAACAGCACCCTGTTCGGCCCGGTCATCGGCCGCGGCCCGCGCGACGGCCACGCGCTCTACCTCACGTTCGACGACGGGCCGAGCCCCTCCGCCACGGAGCACATCCTGAACACGCTCGAGGCCCGCGGCGTGCCCGCCGCGTTCTTCCTCCTGGGCCGCCACGTGCGGATGCACCCGCGCATCGCCTCGCGCGTCGGACATACCGCGCACGAGATCGGGAACCACACCCAGCGCCACGCCAAGCTCCACCTCAAGGGACGGCGCTTCATCGAAGCCGAGCTTCGCGCCGCGCACGCCTCGATCCAGGACGTGGCGGGCCGCGCGCCGCGGTCCTTCCGCGCGCCGCACGGATACCGGAATCCAACGGTCCACTCCGTGGCGCGCGAGCTTCGCTACGAGATCTTCGGTTGGACGCTGGGGGTCTGGGATTCAGCCCGGCCCGGCGCCGAGGAGATCCGGAGGCGCGTGAGGCGCGGGCTCAAGCCGGGGACCATCATCCTGCTCCATGACGGGGACGGGTACGACCCGGAGGGCGACCGGTCGCAGACCGCCGAGGCGCTGGACGGGATCATCCGCGACGCGCGCGAGCTGGGGTACGCGTTCCGCCCTCTGGGGGAGCTCCTGAGCCACGCGAGCGAGCGGGAGGCGCTCCGGTGCTGAAGCCGAAGACGTGGCTCCGGGTCGGGCTTCTCGTGGCCGGCGCCGTCGCGCTCGCGCTCTTCCTGAGCCGGTTCCCGTGGAGCACGATGCCGGCCGTCATCGGCAGGGCGCACCCGGGGCTTCTCGCCGTGGCGCTGGCCGTGAACCTGGTTTCCTTCATCGCGAAGGGCTCGGCCTGGTATTTCCTGCTGCGCGCCGGGGGGCCGTGCCGCTGGCTGGCGGCGCAGGAGGCGAACCTCCTCGGGGCCGCGACCAACTCGGTCTCGATCTCGGTCGCCGGCGAGACGGCGCGCGTCCGCGACCTCGCGACGCGGGAGGCGATCCCCGCGGGGAGGGTCGCGGCGTCGGTGGTGCGGACGCGCGCGGTGGAAGCCCTGGCGCTCGCCTGCTTCATGCTTCTCGCGCCGGCGATCTTGGAGCTGCCCCCGCTCCTCCACGGATTGCAGGCGACGGGGGGCGGCCTGATGCTGACGCTGGTCGCGGTGGCGTGGTCGGGTCGGCGGGTGCGGCTCCTCGAGCTTCTCCCCGTGAAAGTCCGCTCCGTGCTGACGCAGATCACCGAGACCGGATCCGTGCGGACCTTCATCCCGGCCCTGCTCTTCGCGATCCTGAACTGGGTGGCGCTCTGGGCGTCCTACCAGCTCACCCTCTCGGCGTTCGGAATTCAGGCGCCGCTGGCGGCATCGTTCACCGCGCTCATCATGACGAACCTGGGCGGCCTCTTCCGGCTCTCGCCGGGCAACGTGGGCGTGACCCAGGCCGCGATGATCGTCTCGCTCCTGCCCTTCGGCGTGCCCGCGCCACAATCACTCGCGGCGGGGGTCGCCCTCCAGGCGATCCAGATCCTTCCCGTGCTGGCGCTGGCGCTCCTCCTGATGGGCTGGCGGCAGATCGCGGCGAGAGCACGGCCCCGCGCCGCGTAGGCAGCTACCTCACCACCGCGAACCGCCCGCGCGCGACTCCCTCCCGGGTTTCGATGCGGTAGTAGTAGATCCCCGACGGCAGCGCCTCGCCGGCGCTCCCATGCCCGACCGATACCTCGTGAAATCCCGCCGGAAGGATGCCGTGATCGATCGGGTGATGCGCGAGCCGGCCGGAGACGTCGAAGATCTTCACGTCCGCGGTTCCCGGGCTGTTCGTCACGAAGGAGAGCTGTCCGACCGGATTCAGCGGGTTGGGAGAGATGCCGGCCGAGAGAGGTCCGCCGTGCCGGATGACCTGCATGGTGAGAGGAGCGCTGAAGCGCCCTCCGCCCACGAGATCACCCTGGATCGTCAGCGCCACCTCGCGGCGCCCCGCGTAGGATCCCAGGAGACTCGCCACGTCGCTCGCGGTGAAGAGAATTCCCTGGTCGGGGGCCCCATCCCGATCGGCATCGGGATCGCCGCTCGGGTCGCACCCGACCGCCGCGGCTTGTCCCGCCGCGCTCGAGAGGACGAAGGAGGCGGCGTTGGCCGCGGAGATCTCCTCGCCCGCGAACGATCCGCCGACCGATTGCACCCGGACGCTGACCGTGCTGGCTCCGCCGAGGATCGCGCTCACTCCGCCGGAGACGAAGGCTCGGGCGGGCGCGACGGGGTCGATGTGCGCGTTCATGGTGGCCGTGACCGAGACGTCCGGGTCGAAGACCGTGAGCTCGACCGAGTAGTCCCCCGGAGTCTGATAGCGGTGATCGACGCGCGGGCCGGTCGCGCGGACGCCGTCCCCCAAGTCCCAGGCGAAGGTCAGCGCGTCGCCGTCGGGATCCGTGGTGTGGGATGCATCGAGGATGACCGTCCGGCCCACGTAGCCTTGCGCCGGACCTGCCACGGCGACGGTGGGTGGATGATTCGCTCCGTTCCGGAGCACGTTGATCGTGAACGTCTTCTCGCTCCGAGCCGTTCCGCTGACCACCCCGAGGGTCACCGTCCAGGTCCCGAGGTCTGCGGGCGTCGGCGAGATCCGTGTGCGGATCCCGTAAACGGGGGAATCGAGGCTCACGAAGGAGGGCCCGGAGGCGATGTAGTACTGGACGTTCTCATGAAGCGGGTTGCTCGCGGAGAGCGGTTGGTACGCGACCTGCCCGGCGGTGACCGTGACGTCCGGCTGCGCGTTCAGGTCGAGCTCGGGCTGGACGAAGACGATCAGGGTCCGGTCGCTCCAGAAGATCCCGTCCGAGGCGCGTATCCCCACGCTCGCGCCGCCCAGATCCGCGCTGCTGGGAGCGACGTGGATCGATCCCGAGCCCGTTCCGGTGCCCGGGTCGGTCGTCGTGACGGTCACGTAGCTGGGACCCGAGAGCTTGGAGAACGTCAACGCTTGCCCGTCCTCGTCGGTCGCCGTCAGGGCCTGGTCCGCCTCGTGGTTCTCCACCGCGACCATCCGGTCCGGTTGCGCGAGCACGGGCTCGTGGTTGATCGTGCCGCCGTAGAGGGCCCCGTCGGCGTCGAACCAGTCCACGCCGTACACGTACGTGTTGGGGAATTCCTCCGACGCGCTGCAGTGCGTTCCGAAGGAGCTGAAATCCCACCCGACCATCGGGGAGAAGAAGATCGACGGGGTCCCCGCGGAGCAGGACACGGTCAGCGAGCCCAGCTTGTAACGCCCCGCGGGCTTCTCGCCCCCGAGCTCCGAGGCCCGCGAGATGTGGATCTGGGTGTCGGTACGGGTATTGAACTCGTCGTTCGGAAGGACCTTGAACCCGATCGTGTCCTCGAACCCGCCCCAGCTCACGGTGCCGTGGGTCACGACGAGGTAGATGTCGTAGCTGAAGATGTCGAGGCCGGGATTGGCCGGCGGCCCCACGTAGTCGACCGGCGCGCCCGTGTGGGAGTTGCACGTCTGGAGCGATCCGTCGCGATCGTGGTTCGTGTCCAGCCAGACGTCGACCTGGGTGGACCCGACGGGGTTCACGACGTCGGCGCCGGTGTGCACGCCATCGCCGTTCGTATCGAGGTACATGTACTGCGCCCAGGCGGGGGCGGTGACGAGGAGCGCCGCCATCAGAGCGAGCGGCGCGGCGAGCGAAAAGCGCGTGTGGAGCGAGGTCCGGTTCATCGTCGATACCTCCGAGAACAGTCCGGCTTGGAGGCGTGGTTGGATCCGGGGAACGGAGCACGGGGGGGAAGACGACCCACCGAAGCTACGTCCGCGGGGGCGCGGGTTGCAACAGCCAAGTAAGGCGAAAACGAAAAAGCCCCGGGGAGAGGATTCCCCCCGGGGCCTAAGCCGCGAAATGGTTACCGATTGGCCATGCTGCGGGGCCGGCGCTCTTCCACGGGCCCCATGCCGATTTGCCGCCAGAAAGCCGAGGCGTCGCTCTGGCGCAGCTTCATCGTCTCCGAGAACGAGTGGAACATGAAGATCATGCCGCAGCCGGTCACGATCCCGGCGTAGAGCTCGCCGCGCGGCATCGCCGAGGAGAAGAGCCACGCAAAGACCACCGCCGTGGCCACCATCGCGTTGCAGAGCATGGCGGAGAGCCAATCGGTCGTGGACGCGCTGAACCCCGGCACGATCTCGAGGTGGCCGAGGCGCGTGAACCACTGCGGCCCGCCGTCTCCCTCGAAGAATTCCTTCACGTAGCCCCCGATCAGGCGTGTCTGCTGGCGGCCGTTCACCATCGTGTAGAAGCCGCAGGCCGTCGCGAAGATCACCGGCATCATGAGCGCCGGATTCCGCGCGGCCATTCCCCACGACAGCATCATCGCGGCCGCGATGCACGAAGCCACCCAGCAGAACCGGCTCGTGCGCTCGGCATCGCGTCCCCGGCCCATGAGGACCGAGTATTCCATGCGTTCGTTCTCGTTCATGGAAGCCATGGTTTCCCCTCTCTTGTGGTTCGGTTTGTGGATCGCCGGCCCCTTCCGGCGGCCCCGTGAATCATCGGCAGGATCCCGTCGCCTCATGAGCCGCAGGTGTGACTGCCCCGCGACCGTGGGGTCGGATCGTCACGGGGCGTCCGGGCCAGGAGCTACGGGGCCTTACGCCTAACGTGCTTTCTGCCAGCCGCTTGAGGGCGTCGGGCCCGTGCGGCACGGCGGTTGCAAATTCCCGACCCGTGCAGTCAAGGACAGCATTCCCCCAAGGTCCGAAAGGAGTGGTTCGAATGACTCGAGCGTATCTACTGAGAATGCGCCATCTGCTCGTGAGCGCTCTCGGCATCACGGTGCTACTGGGAACGCCCCTTCTCGCCCAAGCCGATCAAGGCAAGTGGTGGAAGCCCAAGGAAGGGGGCCAGAGAGTCGAACAGCGTGACCGCAATGGACAGGGTACCCAGGATCGGGGGGGACGCGGCGGCCGGGACGACCGGAGCTGGGGCGGGCGCGACAATCGCGGTCAGGGCGGCCCGGGGTGGGGTGGACGCGGCGGACGCGGTCAGGGCGGCCCGGCGTGGGGTGGACGCGGCTCGCAGGGCAGCATCACCTACCGTGACCACCGCACCAGTGGCGGGGTCTGGTGGGGTGGCCGCGGAACATGGCGCGGCGTGCCGGTCCGCAGGGACGTGATCCGGATCCGCGACCGTCGGTACGGCGGAGGCTTCTTCCGCGCCCGGCGGATCTACTCAGCGCCGAGGTTCTACGGCCGGTTCGTGTACGTGAGGCCCGTCCGGTACTTCATCGGCGCGGATGCGTTGATCGGCGGGGTCGGCATCCACGCGCGCATCGTGCGTCCACACTACATCTACGGCTGTAACTTCTGCGACGAGCAGTTCGACAGCTACGACGCCTACCTGAACCACGTCGAGCATTGCCCGGACCGGCCGCGGGGATGCGATATCTCGGTGAGCAACTGGGACGACGGCGCCGACTCGAACTGGGACGGCCCCTATTCCACCGACGACGGCGGCTACGACGGCGCGTACCGGGGCGACGATCGCGGGCAGAACGACGGCGGGTACGATCCCCATGTCCGCGCTCAGGACGACAACGGATACGGCGACGATAACGGCTACGACGACAACAATCAGGACAACGGGCAGGATGACGGCGGGTATCAGCACGAGTAAACAACCCTAACCAGAGGCCATCACACTCCGAGGGGGGCGGACGCGCAGCGGCGTCCGCCCCTCGCTTTTCTTCCCGCCGCCCACGTGCTAGAGTCGGCCTGCTGATTGCCTCGTTTCCCCAATCCATTCCACGGAGGCCCGCATGGCGGAGAGGGCGCATGCCGGAGCGTCGGAGCGCTTCGGAAGCACGGGTCGCAAGGACGCGTGGTGGCTGACGCCGGCGCTGACCGCCGCGGGGCTTCTCGTCCTGATCGGCTACGCGAACTGGGCGGCCCTTCAGGGCGTCCACTACGAGTTCGGCGGCTACCTCTCGCCGCTCTACTCGCCCAAGATCCACGCGCCGTGGTGGCCCTTCTCCCCCGCGCTCCTCATCCTGATCCCGCCGATCCTCTTCCGGGCGACCTGCTACTACTATCGCAAGGCCTACTACCGCGCCTTCTTCCTCGACCCCATGGCGTGCGCGGTCGGTGAGGTCCACCGGGGCAAGTACACGGGCGAGACCCGCTTCCCCTTCGTGCTCCAGAATCTCCACCGCTTCGCCTTCTACCTCGCGTTCCTCTGGCTCTTCTTCCTGTGGCACGACGTCTGGAAGGCCCTGTGGTTCGACGGGCATTTCGGCGTCGGGCTCGGGACGATCGTGATTCTGGCGAGCACCGGCTCCCTGACGCTCTATACGTTCTCCTGCCATTCCTTCCGACACCTGGTCGGCGGCAAGCTGGATTGCTTCTCGTGCAGCGCGAACGCCAAGGCGCAGCACGGGCTCTGGTCCCGCGTCTCGACGCTCAATGGACACCACATGGGCTTCGCGTGGATCTCGCTCTTCGCGGTGACCCTCGCGGACGTGTACGTACGGCTCCTCTCGATGGGCATCCTCCACGACGTGAGGCTCCTGTGACCGATCGCTTCGAATCCCACGACGTGGACGTGCTGGTCATCGGGGCCGGCGGCGCGGGACTGCGCGCCGCCATCGAGGCCTCCGCGCAGGGGGCGCGCGTGGGCGTGGTCTGCAAGTCCCTTCTCGGGAAGGCGCACACCGTGATGGCGGAGGGCGGCGTGGCCGCGGCACTCGCCCACGTGGACCCCAGCGACTCCTGGAAGGTCCACTTCAAGGACACGATGCTCGGCGGGAAGATGCTCAACAACTGGCGCATGGCGCAGGTCCACGCGCAGGAAGCGCCGGACCGCGTTCGCGAGCTGGAGCACTGGGGCGCGGTCTTCGACCGCACCCAGGACGGCCGCATCTTGCAGCGGAATTTCGGCGGCCATTCGTCCCCGCGGCTGGCCCACGTCGGCGACCGCACCGGCCTCGAGATGATCCGCACCCTTCAAGACCACGGGGTCCATCAGGGCCTCGAGGTCTTCATGGAATGCACGGTGACGAAGCTCCTGACCGAGGGCGGCCGTGTGGTGGGCGCCTTCGCGTACTGGCGCGAGACGGGCCGCTTCGTGACCTTCCGCGCGAAGGCGGTCGTGATCGCCACGGGCGGAATCGGCAAGGCCTACAAGATCACCTCCAACTCCTGGGAGTACACGGGAGACGGCCACGCGCTGGCCCTCGGCGCGGGCGCGGAGCTGATCGACATGGAGTTCTTCCAGTTCCACCCGACCGGGATGGTCTGGCCGCCCGGCGTCATGGGCCTCCTCGTGACCGAAGCCGTGCGCGGCGAGGGCGGGCTGCTCCGGAACAGCAAGGGCGAGCGGTTCATGGAGCGCTACGATCCGAAGCGGATGGAGCTGTCGACCCGCGACATGGTGGCCCGCGCCATCTACACGGAGGTGAAGGAAGGGCGCGGCAGCCCGCACGGGGGCGCCTTCCTCGACATCTCGCACAAGCCCGCGGAGGTGGTGAAGAAGAAGCTTCCCTCGATGTACCACCAGTTCATGGAATTCGCGAACATCGACATCACGAAGGGCCCGATGGAAGTGGGTCCCACCGGGCATTACGTGATGGGCGGCGTGCGCGTGGAGGCGGACACGGGCGCCGCCACGGTGCCCGGCCTCTTCGCCGCGGGCGAATCCTCCGGCGGCATGCACGGGGCGAACCGCCTGGGCGGGAACTCGCTCTCCGACCTCCTCGTGTTCGGCAGGCGCGCGGGTGCGGGCGCCGCGGCCTACGCCACGAAAGCGCCGGGGCACTCACCCCTCGACTTGGGACAGATCGCCTCGGCCGAGCGGGAGATGCTCGAGCCCTTCGAGCGCACCAGCGGGCCGGACCCCTATTCGCTCCACCGGAAGCTGCAAGATACGATGCAATCCCTCGTGGGCATCTTCCGGACCGAGGAGGACCTGGCCAAGGGGATCGCGGCGGTGGCCGCCCTGCGCCGGGAAGCTCGGTCGATGCGCGTGGAGGGCTCGCGGGCGTTCAATCCCGGCTGGCACCTGGCGCACGATCTCGAGAACATGCTGAAGATCAGCGAGGCCGTGGCGCGATGCGCCCTCCAGCGCAAGGAGAGCCGCGGCGCGCACGCGAGGCTGGACTACCCGAGCCTGGTTCCGGGGCTGGGTGCTGTGAACAGCGTGGTGACGCTGGACGGCGATGAGGTCCGCGTGGGCCAATCTCCCCTACCCCAGATGCCCGACGAGCTCCGCTCGCTGTTCGAGCCGGAGCCGGCCGGGGTCAAGTCCTGATCGGAGGCAGCGTGGCCGATGCCGTTCTGCACGTGTTCCGGGGGGACGCCTCGGGCGGTCGACTCCAAGAGTACAAAGTGCCGCTGGAGGAGGGCATGGTGGTGCTGGACGCGATCCACCACATCCAGGGGCATCAGGCGCCCGACCTCGCCGTGCGCTGGAACTGCAAGGCCGCCAAGTGCGGCTCGTGCAGCGCCGAGGTCAACGGCAAGCCGAAGCTCCTGTGCAAGACGAGGATGGACGCTCTTCCTCCCGGCCAACCGATCGTGGTCCAGCCCATGAAGACGTTCCCGATCGTCAAGGACCTCGTGACCGACGTAAAATGGAACTACGAGGTCAACAAGAAGATCCCTCCGTTCACCCCGAGGCAGAACGCGGAGTGGCGTTGGAAGCAGGAAGATATCGATCGCGTTCAGGAGTTCCGCAAATGCATCGAATGTTTCCTCTGCCAGGACGTCTGCCACGTGCTCCGCTCGCACGGGCGCACGGACGCGTTCTCGGGTCCCCGGTTCCTGGTGCGGGTGGCCGGCCTCGAGATGCATCCGATGGACTCCCGGAACCGGACCACGTTCCTGAAAGACGACGCGGGAATCGGGCTCTGCAACATCACGAAGTGCTGCACGGAAGTCTGCCCGGAGGACATCACGATCACCGACAACGCGATCATCCCGTTGAAGGAGCGCGTGGTGGACGACCACTACGATCCGCTCCGGAAGCTCTTCCGGCTCGTGACGGGATCGAAGGAATCCTAGCGGGCCGCTTCGCCCTTCTCCTTCCTTTCCTACTGCTCGTCGCTTCGTGCGGCGGAAAGCATCAGGCGCCCCGGCAGACGGTGACGCCGCCGGGAACCGTCGGCATCCAGGCCCATCTCCTCGTGAACGGGCTATCGCAGCCGGTCGATCTGCAGGCCGCCCCGGGCGACTCCACCCGGCTCTTCATCGTCGAGAAGACGGGCGCCGTCCGGGTCTGGAGCGGCGGCTCGCTCTTGCCCCGCCCCTTCCTCGACATCTCGTCCCGCGTCAGCCACGGGAGCGAGCAGGGCCTCCTGGGGCTCGCGTTCCATCCGCAGTTCGCGACCAACCGGCGCTTCTATGTCGACTACACCGACGGCGCCGGCGACACCCACGTCGTGGAATTCCTCGCCACGGTCGGGTTGGACAGCGCCTCCACGACCGAGCGCGAGATCCTCTTCGCCAGCCAGCCGGCGGCGAACCACAACGGGGGACAGATCGCGTTCGGTCCGGACGGCTATCTCTACGTCGCGCTGGGGGACGGCGGGGGCGGCGGAGACACCTACCACAACGGGCAGAACCTGGGCTCGCTCCTGGCGAAGCTCCTGCGCCTCAACGTGGACGTGGGCTCGCCCTACTCCATCCCGCCGGACAATCCCTTCGCCTCGGTGTCCGGCGACAAGGGCGAGACCTGGGACTACGGGCTGCGGAATCCCTGGCGCTTCTGCTTCGATCGCCTGAACGGCGACCTCTACATCGGGGACGTGGGCCAGGACACCTACGAAGAAGTGGATTACGAGCTGCACCACTCGGGAGGCAAGAACTACGGCTGGAACATCATGGAAGGGTTGCACTGCTACCCGCCCGTGACCCCGAGCTGCAACCAGAGCGGCCTGACCCTCCCGGTCACCGAGTACCCGCACCAGGGCGGCTCCTGCTCGATCACGGGCGGGTACGTCTATCGCGGGACCGAGATCCCCGAGCTGAACGGGACCTACTTCTACGGCGACTACTGCAGCGGGATCGTGCGGAGCTTCCAGATCGACCAGGGGCAGGCGGTCAACGCGCAGGACTGGACTTCGATCCTCCGTACCCAGTCGGGCGGCCCCATGGCGGGGCTCAGCTCCTTCGGCCAGGACGCGCGCGGCGAGCTCTACATCGTGCTCTTGAGCGGCGAGGTATACGAGATCGTGAGGAAGTAAGCGGGCCGGCGCCAGTCGAGCGACCCTGGGCCGGCCCGATTTCCTGCTACTTCTTGCTACCCACGACGGAGCAGCGGTAGACCTCGCTCGTGGGTCGGATCGTGATCTCACCGCTCTGCGCGGCCGCGTCGACCTCGGTATCGGACTTCAGCTGGCGGGGCGTGAACCCGTTGTTGAAGGTGATCTGGAACTCGCGCCAGAGCGGGTTGAAGCCATCTCCCTGAATCGCGTCCAGAACCGAGACGAACATCTCACCCCCGGGCAGCCCGGGATCCGACATGTAGATCTTGTTGATCGCCCCATTGTGGGCGATCGCGGATTTCTCCGCGTCCGGCGTCAATTCCTTGAAGTTGATGGTGAAGAGCTTCGCGTCGTAGTAGGCGGGCATATCGCCCCCCGACCCGTTCGTGTTCTGAGCCGAAGCGGGTCCGCCGAGCGCAAGGATCGAACCGAGGGCGAGAGCGGCAAGCACGAGATGTCTGGTCATGGGTGTACCCCTCCGTTGTGATCTGACCCCCCTATTTTCCCTTTTCGAACTTGAGCGAAGCCGAATTGATGCAGTACCGAAGGCCCGTCGGCTTCGGGCCGTCGTCGAACACGTGGCCCAGGTGGGCGCCGCAGCGGGAGCAGATCACCTCGTCGCGTTCCATCAGGAAGCTCTTGTCGGTGTGGCTGCCCACGTTCTCCTTCGCGATGGGCTGGTAGAAGCTCGGCCATCCGGTTCCCGACTCGAATTTCGTGTCCGAGGTGAAGAGGTCGTTTCCGCAGCAGACGCACTTGTAGACGCCCTTCTCGTGGTTGTTCCAGTAGGCGCCCGTGAAGGCGCGCTCCGTACCCTTCTGCCGCGCGACGGCGTACTGCTCCGGCGTGAGGCTCTTCTTCCATTCCTCGTCGGTCTTCTGGACTTTATCCACCATGATGTAGGCCCCCTTTGCGGCCGAATAGACCTTGATCCTGTGCGCGGTAGCGCCGTACGAGGCGCCTACCCCCGCGAAGACTAGGATGAGAGCCAAGAGCGAAACGATTCGTTTCACGATCACTCCGTGGGTCAGAGGCGCTCGAATTCGTGGATCCGGCCAATATCGACCGAGAGGGACTTCCCGTCGCGCGGCCGCCGGTAGATGTCGGAGAACCTTGCGTTCCACACGATCTCGTCCGCTTTGTAGGACGAACGCGTATGGACCGTCTGGGAGAACGCCTCGTCGATCCCGGTGAGCAGGATCAGGATCTCCGCGTCGGAATCGAGCAGGTCCCGGGCGGTGAGCCCGCTCATGGGGCTCGACCGGTCGATGGGGTGCACCACCGTCCAGGCCAACGGAAAGAATACGACTTTCGGGCGCTCCAGTGACATGGAGTAGAAGCGTCGAATCCGCTCCTTCCCCTCGAGACGGCTGAACAAGACCTGCGCCTCGACCTGCAGGACCTCGTTGGTGCGCCGGTTCGCGATCCGGAACTCGAAGGCCGAGATGTCGCCGTAGGGCGCGACGAGGGCATGCTTGCTGAAGGTGATGTCCGCGGTCGGGCGGGAGAAGCGCGCGAAGAGGATCCCGGCCGCGAGGGCGAAGCCCAGAAGTCCTACGAGAGACTCCACGGTGACGATGGCGTTGGCTGCCATCCCCACCGGAGCGATGCGTCCGTAGCCGATCGTCGCCAGTGTCTGCACGCTGAAGAAGAACGCCTCGAGAAACGAGGCGGTGCGCCCTCCCGAAACCTCCAGCGCCCCGGGGCCGCAGAGGTGATACCCGAGCGCGAAGAGAAAGTTGGTCACCGCGTAGGACGCGATGACGAGCCCGAAGTAGGCGCGCCACGGCATGGTGAGGAGCGCGTGGAAGGGGCTGATCGAGGCGAGAAAGCCCCGGCCGCGGCGGTCCACGTTGAAGGTGCCGTCGCGGTTCAGCATGCGCGCGCGGCTCTCCCGCGAGACGACCGCGCCGAAGCCCAGGTCGTGAAGATCCGCCTCGAGAATGGGGCTGGGCTTGGTCGCGGCCGCTTCCGGGGGCGCGCTCATCGCGCCGCCGGCCTTCCGGCTCCGGAACCCATCGCCATCAACGAGTCGACGGAGCCCGCGAAGAACGCGACGTTCTGGAAGGCGTTCCTTGCGATCTCCTGCGCGGCCGCGAGCGCTTCAGGACCGTCTTTCCCCACCACGAAGACGCGCGCGTTGTGATCCACGGGCAGGCGGCCGTCGTCTCTCGCCCTGGCGACCTCGGCGAAGCGCACGTTGCGCGCTCCGGGAAGAGTCCCCCTCTCGAACGCGGCGGGCTCGCGCGCATCGATCAGGACGGTCTTCCGA
Organism: Binatia bacterium; assembly: GCA_035635355.1. Classification (GTDB taxonomy): domain Bacteria; phylum Eisenbacteria; class RBG-16-71-46; order SZUA-252; family SZUA-252; genus WS-7. The sequence continues at coordinate 19,786 of DASQBE010000219.1, forward strand.
TCGATGCCGATCGTCTTCCAGACCCCGTCTCCCTCCACCTGCGCGGGATGTCCGAGCGCGCGCCAGACCGGGATCCCGAGCTGGTACCGGACCACGTTGGTGTAGCCCGCCCCCAGGAGGTCTGACGCGAGACGCGTGCTCGTGCCGCAGAAGAGACCGTCGCAGTAGAGAACGATCGTCCTGTTCTTCCGGCCCTGCGCGAGCTTTTCGATCTCGCCGACGTCGGAGGCATCGATCGCCCCCGGGACATGGCTCATCGCGTACTCCTCGTAGGGGCGCGCGTCGAGGACCAGGACCCCTTCCCGGATCTGCGCGACCGCGGCTTCCATCTGATCGGTCGAGATCTCCGCGGTGGGCTGCCCCCGCTCGCCCGTGGTCGCGTGCTGGATGGGGCAGGCCTTCCCCGCGTTCTCCGGGGATCCCGGCGCGGCCGCCGTGGCGGCCGTCAGAATGGCCACCGCCGCCGCGATCCGGGCGGCCCAGGGCCATGGTTTCTTGCTATTGTCTCGCATCCTGAGCCTCTTTCCTGTGAGGGATTCCCCGATGCTAGGCGGCTTCGCGCGACGCGTTCAAGGGCAAACGGAGATTCCGTGACGCCCGGCAAGCCCAGGACGATCGAGCTCAGGCTCCCGAAGTGCACCGTGCGCGAGTGGCGGCCGTCCGATGTGGATTCGCTCGTCGCCCAGGCGAACAACATCAAGGTCTGGCGAAACCTCCACGACGGATTCCCCCACCCGTACACGCGGGCCGACGCCGAGGGCTGGATCCAGAAGATCTCGACCGAGCACCCGGACACGGTGTTCACCATCGACGTGGACGGAAAGGCCGTCGGGGGGATCGGATTCCACCGCGGCGTGGACGTGCAACGCCTCACCGCCACGATCGGATACTGGCTGGGCGAGTCCTTCTGGGGCCGCGGCATCGCGGCCGAGGCCCTGCGCGCCGTGACCGAGTACGCCTTCGCGAAGTTCGATTTCCAGCGCCTCGAGGCCTACGTGTTCGAGTGGAACCTGCCCTCCACGCGCGTGCTGGAGAAGGCGGGTTACACGCGTGAAGCCAGGCTCCGGAAGAGGGTCACGAAGGAAGGACGCACGGTCGACTGCTTCCTCTACGCGCGCGTCCGCGAATGACCGGTTCCGCCCCGGGCGCCAGGACCACCATCGGCGCCGCGCGGCTCCGGGTGCTCGCCGCGGCGCTGATCTTTTCGATCGGCGGCGCGGGGATCAAGGCCTGCCAGCTCACCAGCTGGCAGGTGAACAGCTTCCGGTCCGGCATCGCGGCCTTGACGCTCCTCCTCCTCCTGCCCGAGTCGCGCCGCGGCTGGAACCTCCGCTCGGCGCTGGTCGGGGTCGCCTACGCCGCGACCGTCACGCTCTTCGTCCTCGCGAACAAGCTCACCACCTCGGCCAACACGATCTTCCTCCAGTCCACGGCTCCGCTCTACATCCTGCTTCTCTCACCCTGGCTCCTGCGCGAGCACACCCGCCCGCGGGACGTCGCGGTGATGGGGATCGTGGTGCTCGGGATGGCGTTCCTCTTCGTGGGCACCGAGCGCCGGTACCTGACCGCGCCGGACCCGGTGCACGGGAACGTCCTCGCGACGCTGGCGGGGCTCTGCTGGGCCCTGACCCTGATGGGGCTTCGCTCGACGGGGCGCCACGAGGGAGGCTCCGCCGCGCCCGCCGCGGTGATCGGGAACTTGATCGCGTTCGTCGTCGGGCTCCCCTTCGCGCTGCCGGTCCACGCGGCGCGGCCTGTGGATTGGGCGATCGTGACCGGGCTGGGCGCGGTCCAGGTCGGGGTCGCCTACGTTTTTCTCACGGAAGGGATGCGCTACGTGCCTGCGCTCGAGGCTTCGATGCTGCTCCTGCTGGAGCCGGTTCTGAATCCTGTGTGGTCCTGGCTCATCCACGGCGAGAAGCCGCGGGCGTGGTCGCTCCTGGGCGGAGTGATCATCCTGGGCGGGACGCTCGCGAAGACCTGGATGGATTCGCGGCAGCCCCCCGCGGTGGACCCCTCGAAACAGTCGTGATATAGAAGAGGAATCCCAGCCTCGGCATGACCACCCCGAAAGAGGTGACCCATGCAGAGCTACTCGTTGTCCCACGTTCAGGATTTGGTTCTCATCCAGAACTTGGCCTCGTTCGCCGCTCACGATCGTGCCACGACTGCAATCTTCCTCGCCCACATCGCCGAAGTGGATGCACGGAGGTTGTTCGCGCCCGCGGGCTACTCTTCCATGTTCGCGTACTGTGTCGAGGAGCTTCATCTCTCCGAGGACGCAACCGCGAAGCGCATCCAAGCGGCTCGGGCGGCCCGGCGCTTTCCTGCCCTCTTCACGGCGCTTGCCGAGGGCCGGCTGCATCTCACCGCGGTGTGGCTGCTCGCGCCGCATCTGACCGCGGAGAATGTCGGGGAGTTGATCGGGTCGGCCACGCACCGGAAGAAATCCGAGGTCGAGGAGATCGTGGCCGGCCGATTCTCGCCTCAGGCATCGATGCCGAGAGTGCGACTCCTCACCCCGATCGCATCAGCGCGCCTGGAGCATGCCCCAGAGCATGTCCGGAGCCCGACGACACTCGACGTCTTCGATCAACATGCCCCGGCCCGTATTGAAGATTCGGACTCCCCGTCGGACGGTCCGGCGCGCGAACATGCCCCAGGGCATGTCGAGGGCCCCCAACGAGCGGCCACGGAAGCGCCGGCCGGGCTCGACCATGCGCCGGAGCGTTTCCTCCTTCAGCTCCTGATCGACAGGGATACCCGTGACAAGCTGCAACGTGCGGTCGCATTGCTGAGCCATTCGGTCCCTGATGGGAGTGTGGCCCAGGTACTGAAGCGTGCGCTCGACGCGCTCATTGCGCAGGTCGAGAAGCGGAAGCTGGGGTCTAGAGCGGTGGGCCCG
>DASQBE010000220.1:0-8565 GCA_035635355.1 Binatia bacterium
CGAAGCGCTCCACGTGGACCCGGTCCACCCCCCACGCGTGGAGGAGCTCTTCGCGCTCTTCGGGGGGCGTGATCCAGGGACGCGGCGGCAGGCCGCGAACGATCGTGTCGGGATGCGGATCGAACGTCGTGACCCAGGCCATCCCACCGTGCTCGCGCGCCGCGTCCACGGTGGCCTGGATCACCTGCCGGTGCCCGCGGTGGAGGCCGTCGAAGACCCCGATCGTCATCGCGATGGGACGCGCGGCGAGGGTCATGGGAACACCCGGAGGAGACGGAGCGGCCCCAAGGTCCCGGGCGCTACCGCACCGGCCGCGGGCGGCTCGGCGAGCGCGATCAGATCCGCCTCCGGCGAGAAGCACGCCAGCGGCCAACGCTCCCCGGGCGGCGGAGCGAACGTACGGGACGCCGCCTCGATCCGATCGGGCGCGACCGAGGGCGGGCGGCCGTGGCGGAGCCGCGAGGACTCCTCGTGGGTGAGCGTCACGCGCGGGAGATGGGCCACCGCCGCGGCCGGGGACTTCGCGCGCGCGCGGAGATCGGGGGCGGTCACCCCCGCGCGGGCCTCGGGCGAGAGCGCCTCCTCCACGGCGAAGGGGCCCGTCGCGACCCGCCGCAGGGAAACGAGGTGCGCGCCGCAGCCGAGCCATTCCCCCAGGTCGTGGGCGAGCGTGCGCACGTACGTGCCCCGGCTCACCGTGAGATCCAACGCCACGTCCGGAAGCGCCACGGCGTCCGCCTGGAGCTCGTAGATCCGGATGGAGCGCTCCTCCGCCTGCGGGGCTTCCCCGCGCCGCGCGGCCTGGTAGAGCCGCTCACCGCGCACCTTCACCGCCGAGTAGAGCGGCGGCCGCTGCCGCGTCAGGGTCCGGAGCCGCCCCACCGCGTCCAGGACCTCGCGCGCGGAGGGAATCTCGGTGGAGGTCTTGATGGGCACGCCGGTCTTGTCCTGGGTGTCGGTCGCGACGCCCAGCCGCGCGACCGCCTGGTAGCGTTTGGGGAGGAGGCTCATGCACCCCAGGAGCCCGGTGGCCCGCCCTTCGGCGACCAGGAGGAGCCCGGTCGCGAAAGGATCCAGCGTGCCCGCGTGTCCGACGCGCCGCTCGCCCAGAACCCCGCGCAGCCGCGCGACCACGTCATGGGAGGTCCAACCCTCCGGCTTATCCACGAGGTGAAGAAGATCCAACCTCACGCCGGCGGAGGGAGTCCGCCATTCATCGCGCGCTCGAGGGCGCGGAAGAGATCCTGGCGGACCGTCTCCAATTTGCCCTGCACCCTGAGGCCCGCGGCGTTCCGGTGCCCTCCGCCCCCGAACTGCGATGCCACCTGGTTCACGTCCACCGTTCCGTCGCTCCGGAGCGAGGCGCGGATCTCGTCGGGCGCCACCTCCTGGACCAGGACTCCGACGCGGGCGCCGACGAGCGCCTTGGCGTATTGAACGATTCCGTCGGCGTCCTCGGGCTTGGCCCCCGCCCTCTCGAACATCTCCCGCGAGATCGTCATCGCGCCGATCCTCCCGCCGCCCTTGGTCTCGAGCGATGCGAGCGCCAGGCCCAGGATGCGGAGGCTGGGCGCGGTCTTCGTGGCGTAGAGCGCCTCGGCCACCGCCGCGGCGGGCGCGCCGTGCTCCACCAGGCGCGCCGAGGCGCGCAGCGTCCGCGCGGAGGTGTTGGCGTAGCGGAAGCTGCCGGTGTCGGAGAGGATGCCGGTGTAGAGACACGTCGCGATCTCGGGCGAGAGCGGCACGCGCCAGGCCACGATCAGGTCGTAGACCAGCTCCGCCGTGGCGGCGGCCTCGATGCTCACCATGCGCGTCGCGCTGGATCCCTCGTTCCCCCAGTGATGGTCGATGAACGCGATCCCCGCGTTCGCCTCGAGGTTCGTCGTCGCGACCCGGCCCACCCGCTCCAGCGAGGGGCTGTCCAGCACGAACGCGTGGCGGAAGCGCTTCGCCACCTGCTCGGGCCTGCGGATGCCGCCGGATTCGGGCAGGAAGGCCAGCGAATCGGGAAGCGGCGAATCCAGGATCACCTGCCCCTCCTTGCCCCGGTGGCGAAGCGCCAGGAGGAGTCCCAGGCAGGATCCCACCGCGTCTCCATCGGGATCGACGTGCGCGGTGATCAGGAACTCGTGGTCCAGACCGAGAAACGCCTCGAAGCAGTCGAAGGTGTCCTCACTCATCGCCCGGCTCCTGGATCTCCCTCAGCAGCTGATCGATCCTCGCGCCGGCCTCGATCGAGTGGTCCATCTGGAAGTGGAGCACGGGCACGATCCGGAGCTTGAGACGCGGGGCCAGGAGGGTTCGGAAGTAGGGCGCCGCCCGTCCCAGGGCCTGGAGCACGTGCGGCTCGTCCTCGCGGGAGACGTTCCCCGAGACCCAGACCTTGGCGACCGAGAGGTCCCGCGTCACCTCCGCTCCCGTGACGGTGAGCGTGCGGAGCCTGGGATCCTCGGTCTTGGTGGCCAGGATCTCTCCCAGCTCGACCTGGATCCGGTCGGCGACGCGGCGCGTGCGTGGACTCTGTCGGCGCGAGGGCATGGTGGATGGTGGAGCTCAGTCGATCCGGATCTGGTAGTCGAGGACCTGGAGCCGATCCTCGCGCTCGACCACTTCGAGGATGTCGCGAAGCACGCGATCCAGGCCGGCCCCTTCGCCGCTGACGACCGCGACGCCCAGGGCCGCGCGTTGCCAAAGCTCTTGATGATCGATCTCCGCCACGGAGGCGTTGAAGCGCGTCCGCAGCCGCTCCTTGACGTGATTCACGACCGAGCGCTTCGCCTTGAGCGAATGGGAGGCCGGCAGGTGAAGCTCCATGCGGAGCAGACCGACGACCATGTCACGACAGGCGGCGCGCGAACTCCTCGAGGACGAAGGCTTCGATGATGTCGTTCACCTTGACGTCATCGCGCCCCTCGAGTCCGATCCCGCACTCCAGCGGGGCCGCCACCTCGCGAACGTCGTCCTTGAACCGGCGCAGGGAGTCGATCTTGCCCTCCCACGCGGCCGTGCCGTCCCGCATGAGCCGCGCGCGCGCGCTCCGCTGGATGGCGCCGGAGACGACCTTGCAGCCGGCGATGGTGCCGGCCTTGGTGGTGTTGAATACCTGGCGGACCTCGGCGGAACCGAGCACGGTTTCCCGGATCTCGGGCTTCAGGAGCCCCGACATCGCGTCCTTCACGTCGGCCACCGCCTCGTAGATGATCTCGTAGAGGCGCAGATCCACCTTCTCCTTGGCCGCCAGCTCGGCGGCCTTGGGATCGGGCTTCACGTGGAATCCGATGATGACGGCGTTCGAAGCCGTGGCCAGGAGCACGTCCGACTCGCTGATCTGCCCCACGCCGCGGTGGATCACGCGCAGCTTCACCTCTTCGGTGGTGAGCTTGGTGAGGGAGTCCTCGAGGGCTTCCACGGAGCCGTCCACGTCCGCCTTCAGGACGACCAGGAGCTCGCCCACGCTTCCCGCCTTGATCTGGGAGTAGAGGTCGGTGAGCGTGACGTGCTTGTGGAGCCGGAACTCCTGCTCGCGCTGGAGCTGGCCGCGCTTCGCCGCCAGCTCGCGGGCCTCGCGCTCGTCGATCATGGCCGCGAACGTGTCCCCCGCCTGCGGGGCGCCGCTCCAGCCCAGCACCTCGACCGGCGTGGAGGGCCCCGCCTCCACCACGCGTCCGCCCCGCTCGTTGTTCATCGCGCGCACCTTGCCCGACTGCGACCCCGCGACGAACGCGTCGCCGACGTGGAGGGTTCCCTTCTGCACCAGGAGCGTCGCCACGATCCCGCGTCCCTGCTCGATGCGCGATTCGATCACCACGCCGCGCGCGTGCTTGTGGGGATCCGCCTTCAATTCCAGGATTTCCGCCTGGAGCAGGATCATCTCGAGCAGCTTGTCCACGCCCGTGCCCAGCTTCGCCGAGATCGGGACCGCGATCGTCTTGCCGCCCCACTCCTCGAGCAGGACGTTCTGCTTCGTCAGCTCCTGGCGCACCATGTCCACGTTCGCGCCGGGCAGGTCGATCTTGTTGATCGCGACCAGGATCGGGACGTTGGCGGCCCGCGCGTGGTCGATGGCCTCGATGGTCTGCGGCATGACGCGGTCGTCGGCCGCCACCACGATGACGACCAGGTCGGTCGCCTGCGCGCCGCGGGCGCGCATGGCCGTGAACGCCTCGTGGCCCGGCGTGTCCAGGAACGTGATCTTCTGCCCGCTCGGGAGCTCCACCTCGTACGCGCCGATGTGCTGCGTGATGCCTCCGGCCTCGCCGGCGATCACGTTCGTCTTGCGGATGTAGTCCAGGAGCGAGGTCTTGCCGTGATCCACGTGGCCCATGATGGTGACCACCGGCGGACGCGGCAGGAGGACGCCTTCTTCCTCGACGACCTCCTCTTCCTCCTCGCCCAGCTCGCTGACGAACTCGACCCCGTAGCCGAACTCGTCCGCGATCGTCATGATCGAGTCCTTGTCCAGCCGGCGGTTGATGTTGGCCATGATCCCGAGCTGCATGCAGACCTGGATCACCTCGGTCGGCTTGACCTCCAGCTGCCCCGCGAGCTCCGCGACCGAGATGAACTCGCTCACGCGGATGACGCGCGGCGCTTCCTCCACGCCGACCGCGGCCCCTTCCTCGCGATCGCGCCGGTGATGGCGGCGCTTGCTCCCCTCCATCTCCGCGAGGGTGCGCTTCACGCTGGCCCGGATGAGCTTCTCGTCCACGGCGCGCTTCTTCTTCTTGCCGGGCTTCCCGCCCAGCTTGAAGGGCGTGCCCGGGCCGCGTCCGGGGGGAGCGCCGCGGCGCTCGGCCTCGGCCTTGGCGGCGAGGACGGCCTTCTCGCGCTTGCGCGCCTCCTCTTCCTTGACGGCTTCCTTCTCGCGCGCGAGCTTGGAGCGCACCTGCTCGATCACGTCGTCGCCGACGGAGCTCATGTGGCTCTTCACCTCGACGGTGAGCGACTTCAAGATATGTACGAGCGCCTCGCTGGACATGCCCATGTCCTTGGCGACTTCGTAGACCCGACGTTTCTTAACTGGCATCACCCCTCGTTTCCTCTTTCGTGTCCTTGAGCTTCTTCCCCTCTTCGTGCTCCAGCACGTCGGTCGCGGACTCGGCGGTCCCGGGCCCATCGGAGCCCATCTCGTTCATCGCGGCTTCTTCCGGCGAGAAGCTCTCCTCCATCTCGACGGCCTCCGCGGCTTCGGGGTCTTCCTCGAGCTCGGCGCCCTTCCGAAGCTTCGCGGCCTCCTCGAGCACGGCCCCGCCCTTGCGCGGATCGCCCTTCACGATCTTGGCCACTTCGGCTTCGGGCGAATCCTCCGCCGGACCCGATGTCTCGCCCGGCGCTTCCAGCGCGGGCTCCACCGCGTTCGCGATCTTCGCCTCCTGCGCGGCGCGGGCCTCTTCGGCCAGCTCGCGGCCGCGGCGTACTTCCAGCTCCTTCGCCTCTTCGATCAGCTTCTCGGCGGTCTTTTCGCCGATGCCCTGGATCTCGAGGATCTCCTCCATCGGCGTCTTGAGCAGATCCTGGACGGTCTCGATCCCGGCGCGGATCAGCTTCTCGCGCAGCTTCGGACCGGCGCCCTCCAGGTCCTCGATGTCGATGCGGGACCGCTTCTCCATCTCCTTCTGCCGGTCGCGCTCGCTCTTCGAGATCAGATCGATCTTCCAGCCCGTGAGTTTGGCCGCGAGGCGCGCGTTCTGGCCGCCCTTGCCGATCGCCAGCGAGAGCTGGTCGTCGGCGACGGTGACCAGGATCTTGGCCTCGGGATCCACGATCTGCGCCTCCAGCACCTTGGCCGGCGAGAGCGAGCGGGTCACGAAGACCACCGGGTCCTGGCTCCAGGGCACGATGTCGATCTTCTCACCCCCCAGCTCCCGCACGATCGCCTGCACGCGGGAGCCCTTGATGCCCACGCAGGCGCCGACGGCGTCGATCTTGTCGTCGTTGCTCACCACGGAGACCTTGGCGCGGGAGCCGGGCTCGCGCGCGATGCCCTTGATCTCGATGATCTTCTCGGCGACCTCGGGCACCTCGGCCTCGAAGAGCCGACGCAGGAACTCCGGATGCGTCCGCGAGAGGATGATCTGCGGCCCGCGGGCCAGCTTGTCCACCGCGATGATGTAGGCCTTGATGTGGTCGCCCTGGTGATACCGGTCGCGCGCGATCTGCTCGCGGGGAGGAAGAATGGCCTCCGAGCGGTCCAGCTTCACGTAGATGTTCCCACGGTCCACCTGCTGCACCGTGCCGCGCACCATCTCGCCCACACGGTCATGATAGTCCTCGTAGATCCGCTCGCGCTCCGCCTCGCGGACCCGCTGCACCAGCACCTGCTTGGCCGCCGCGATGGCGTTCCGGCCCAGGTCCTCGAGGGTGAGCTCCTGGACGAAATCCTGGCCCACCCGGGCGTCGGCGTCGGACTGCTGGGCCTCCTCGAGATCGACTTCCTGCGCCAAGTCCTCGGCGTCCTCCACAATGCGCCGCTTGAGCCGCATGAGGATCTTCCCGCTCGGCTCGTCGAACTTGACCTGGATGTCGGCGGTCTGACCGAAGCGCTTCCGCCCGGCGGACAAAAGCCCGGCCTCGAGCGTCTCGATGAGGATGGCCTTGTCCACGCTCTTCTCGCGCGCGATCTGGGCCATCGCCTCCATCAGCTCGTAGTTGACGCCCCTCGTTTGTGTCTCTTTCGCCACTGCGCTCATCCCTTCGGCGGTCGTTCCTTCGCCCGCAGCCCTTCCCACGGATCGGCGACAACGTGCGCCTGTTTGATCGCTGAGTACGGCAACGTCACGACTCCCGCGTTCGGATCCTCGAGCAAGATCGACTCATCCCCCGCCTGGCGCAGCTCGCCGCGGAACACGCGGCGGCCCTCGTGGAGATCGTGCAGCTTGATCGCCACGCTGCCGCCGACGAACCGCGCGAAATGCGCGGGACGCGAGAGCGACCGCTCGATCCCGGGGGACCCGACCTCCAACACGTAGCTGCCGGGCACCACGTTCTCGGCCTCGAGGTACCGGCCGATCTTCTTATTCCAGTATGCGCAATCGGCTATCGTGACGCCGGTCGGACGGTCCAGGGATATCCGAACCACCGTCCGCCCACCCGACTGGGGAGCCAGGTCCAGGTCCCAGAGATCGAACATCTCCTCGCCGAGGAGGGCCTGGATGCGACGGGTAAGCTCTTCCCTCAGTTGTCCTCGTTGCATGCGGTCCGTCCCGGGCTCGACCCATGTCCGGGCCAGCGCCTAAAAAGTTCGAGCGGACTGCGAGCCCGCTCGGACCTGTCAAATTAGCCTCCGGGGTCCGGCCCGACAAGCGGAAAGTTTAGCGGGAAAGGAAACTAGCCTTGGTTGCGAGGCTTACAAGCACGGCCCCGACCGCCTCGAGGCTCTGGGGGGAGCAGACGGCCGGGGTATCGTGGGTCGTGTGCCACTCCGGGAAGCTGAAATCGATCAGATCGATCGCCGGGATCGAGGCGTTCAGGAACGCGATGTGGTCGTCGTAGACGGATGGACCCTGCACCGACCGGAACGCCTTCACTCCCTGGTCCCTTGCTTCCTGCCAAACCATTTCCACCACATTGGATGCTTGTTGCCGTGAATTGGCTTCCCAGGTCAGGTTCAGGTCCTTCTTTCCCACCATGTCGATCACGATGGCGAAGATCGGCCGCCGGTCCCCCACCTCCTGCACGTAGCGCATCGAGCCGCGGAAGTACCCGTTCGGATTCTCCTCGGTCCCCAGGTCCTCCCCGTCGAACAGCACGAGGTCCACGCCGATGGGCGTCCCGGTCCTCTGGATGACGCGCGCCACCTCGAGCAGGACCGCCACCCCGGAGGCGCCGTCGTTCGCGCCGAGGACGGGACGGGTGCGCAGGGCGGGATTCGGATCCTTGTCGGCCCACGGGCGCGAATCCCAATGCGCCCCGAAGAGGATCCGCTCCTTCGCCTCCGGCCGGAAGCGGGCCACGAGGTTCATGAGGCGGACCTCCCTGCCCAGCTCGGGAGAATCGTAGCTGAACGTGTCCGCCTGCACCGAGGGAGCCAGGGTGTGAAAGCGGCTCAGGAGCCAGGAGAAGCAGGAGTCGTGCGCCGCGGTGCCGGGAACCCGGGGACCCCAGGCGCACTGGCGCTCGAGGAGGGCGAACGCGTTTTTGCCGTCGAACGCGGCCGCGGCGGCCTGATGGCGGCACGAGGGGAGGAGGAGCGTCAGGAGCAGCGCTGCGAGCGTGGCGGATCTAGAAACGGAATTGGCCGTTGACGGAGATCGTGATCCCGCGCTGCGTGAGGTTCTGCTTGTAGTCCTTCGTCTGGCGGAACGCGAGGTCGAATCCCCCGGTGATCGACGGCGTGAAATTGTAGGTCGTGCCGCTCCCCACGTTGAGGCGCTGGGTGCTGCTCTCGATTTGCGGCTCTCCGCCGGGGACGACGAAGAATTGCTGGTCCCGGGCGATTCCCAGGGTGAGGTTCAGGTTGACGTCGTTCGGAAGCTTGACACGCCGCTTGCTCCAGGGGAAGCGGATTCCCTTGTTCGCGGGGTAGGTCTTCGTCAGGCGAATGTCGTGGGTCTTGTTGGAGGTCGT
>DASQBE010000221.1:0-9880 GCA_035635355.1 Binatia bacterium
CCTCGCCGCCGGCCCGCGCCTCACGATCCGGGACGAGACGGTGCAGACGTACGGGATTGCCTACGACCCCGCCGTCGCGGCGCGCCCGCTCTCGGAGTTCGCGCGCAGCGGCATCGCCGACTACCACGTGGGGATCCTCCACGGCGCGCTGCAAGACAGCCCGACCTGGAAGATCCGGGCCTCGGATCTGCCCATCGATCGCTCCGAGATCGGCGGCTCGGGGCTCAACTATCTGGCCCTGGGGCACTATCACAACTTCGTGGAGGTGCGGGAAGGCGGCTCCGTCGCGGTGTACCCGGGCACCCTCGAGGGACGCAAGTTCGGCGAGGACGGCCCGCGCTACCTCCTGGTGGTCACCCTCTCGCAGGGCACGGTGGCGCTGGAGCGGAAGCCCTGGAACACCCGCACGCTCTCCCAGGTGTCGATCGACTTCATGAACGCCGCGATCCACGACGAGCGGCGCCTTCTCGAGCGGCTGACCGCCTTCGCCGGCGAGCGCGAGATCGTCCGGGTGCGGCTCGAGGGCGCGGCCGATTTCGCGTTCGAGGCGGAGCGGACCCAAGATTCGATCCGCGAGCGCTTCTTCCATCTGGAGCTGGACGACCGGACGTATCTCATGGACATGGCACTCCTCGGCCAGTTCCGGGACGAAGCCACGATCCGCGGGGCGTTCGTGCGCCGGACGCTGGATCGCCTCGCCCACGCCGGAACCCCACAGGAAAAGGAAACCGTGACGCTCGCGCTCCGGCTCGGGCTCTCGGAATTCCAGAATCCACGCCATGCGGTTTGAGCGAGTCGAAATCGAGGGCTTCGGCCCCGTCCTCGGGTTCACGGCGGTGTTCGAGCCCAAGCGGCTGAACCTCATCATCGGTCCCAACGAGTCGGGCAAGTCCTCGCTGGCGGCCGCCATGGCCGCGACGCTCTTCGGGTTCTCCTCGCACGAGGAGGAGACGCGCGCCAAGCCCTGGGAGAGCGCCCGCCACCGGGCGGTCCTCGAGTTCGAGGCCGGCGGCCTGCGCTACCGGACGCGGCGCGATTTCGGGACCCACGAAGTCTGTGTGGAGCGCCTCGCCCCCCAGGGGAGCGAGGTCGAGGCCGTGCTCTTCCAGGGGGTCGCCAATCCTCGAGGCCGCGGGCCGGAGCTCGAGCAATACGAGACTCACCTCCGCTCCTGGTTCGGATTCACCGAGGCGCGCCTCTTCCGCGAGTCCTGCTTCGTCCACGAGAACGCGCTCGAGACCAAGATCTCGCCCGAGCTTCGCCATCTGATCTCGGGCGCCGTCGAGGCGGACTATCAACAGATCCAGAACGCCCTCCTGGAGCGCCTGGAGGCGCTCACGCGCGAGCACCCCTTCGATCCGCAGAAGCGCAAGCGCAACGACCGCTCGATCGAGAGGCGTCTCCAGGCCCTGGAGCTTCTGCGCGGCCGCCTCACGCGCTCGGAGTACGTGCTCCGGGAGCTGAAGTCGAATTTCGCGGAGCGAAACGCTTCCGAGGGGCGCGTCGCCGGGCTCAAGGGGGACATGACCGCGAAGGAGCGGCTCCTGGCGGACCTCGAGACCCTGGTCCGGCTCCGCGAGGAGCAGCGGAAGCTCCTGAAGCGCGCGCCGGAGATCGGGATCGAGCTCAGCCGGGCCCGCAAGGCCAGGAACCGGTTGCAGGAGATCGATCGCAAGATCGCGGACAACCTGAGCTATCTGTCCAACGCCCCCGAGGAGGTCGAGTCGGATTTCATGCGGCTGGAGATCCTCCGGACCCAGCGCGCGCGGCATTCGAAGACCTCCGAGGCGGAGCGCAAGCGCCTGGACGAGACCCACGCGCCCCCCTTCGTGCTCGTGCTCCTGATGGGGCTGGCCGTGGGCGCGGCCCTGGGATTCCTCGGCTATGCGGCCTCCAAGTCCGCCGTCGCCGCCGGGATCGGAGGCGTGCTCGGCGCGGCCGCGGGCATGATCGCGATGCGGCTCTTCGGGCACAGCGCGGAGCGGGGCCGCGCGCTCGCGGAGGCGAAGGTGCGGGTCGCCGAGGAGAACATGAAGACCCTGAAGCAGGAGCTCGACGTGATCGAGATCCGCGCGAACCCCTATCTCAAGGGACGCTCCGTCGAGACCGTCATTGCGGATCTCAAGTCGCTGCGCGAGCTGGAGAACGAACGCCGCGAGCACGCGGCGGTGGTGCAGTCGCTGCCCATTCCCGAGCGGCTGGAGGCGGAATCGCGGGAGATCGATGAGGCCGTGAACGCCCTTCGGGCGAAGGAGCGGTTCCTGGTGGGGCAGACCCCGTTCCTGACCCCGTTCAAGGAGGATCCGGTGAGCGCGGCCGAAGCCTCGGATCGCCTGAAGCGCGAGCTGACCGGGATCCGGACCAAGATCGATGCGGAGCAGGAAGCGCTGGAGCGCCTCCTGCGCCGGTCCGGCGGAGCCGACGCGGATGCCGAGAACGTGGAGGGGCTCTCCGAGCAGATCGCGGCCGAGGAGGAAGCCCTGGAGCGGGAGCAGCGCCAGCGGGACGCTCTGATCCTGGCCCTCGAGGTCCTGCGTGAGTCCGTGCAAGACTATCAAAAGGAGCACGTGGCCCGGCTGGCCCAGACCGCCGCCAAGTCGCTGACCCAGCTGACCCGCGGCCGCTATACGAAGGTGACGCTCGACTCCGAGCTGAACCCGACCGTGGGCCTGGATGGAACGCGGGAGGTCGGCGTGGAGTCCATGAGCCGCGGGACGCGGGATGCCTTCTACTTCTGCCTGAGGGCCGCGCTGGCGCAGGAGCTGGCGGCCCGGGAGCCGCTTCCCCTCGTGCTGGACGACCCCACGGCCCACTTCGACGAGGATCGCAGGGGGACCCTGCTCGCGTACCTGGAAGACCTGGCGAAGGATATCCAGGTCGTTCTGCTGACCCATGACCGCAAGGTCTTGAACCAGATCCGCGAGGCCCATGTTCTGAAAATCGGAACCGAAAGCTACGCAAGCGATTCAGCCCGCAAAATCGACATCCGCCCCTAACACAAACTCGTCAAGTTCTGGTCCGAGCGGGCCGAATTTTGATGCGTATGGCTCAACCAGGGACCGCCAAGAAAGCCTCCCCCGAGGAGAAAGCCGAGAAGATCGGCGACCAGGTGCTCGCGCTCGATGTGAAGCGCGTGGCGGACTGGATCCAGGCCCTGGTGCGCACCCTCAAGGCCTACCGGATGTACATGCCCAACAATCCCACCCTCCACAAATTCCAGAGCGATCTCGAGGCCAGGACCTGGTCCTGCTTGAAGGAAATCGGCGACATCGTCCTGAACGTGCAGCAGTTCGACCTCCTGTTCGAGGACTACTCGGTCTACCACAACGCCGCGCGCGAGGAGTCGCTGGCGTTCCGGTTCTTCACGGACGGGGTTCGCCAGATCACCTTCCGCGAAGGGCTCGAGCCACAGGAATTGAGGGGCCTTCTGGAGGTGCTGAAGAAGGCGACCGATCCGAGCCAGGGGCAGGACGACGTGGTCACGCTCCTCTGGGAGCGTGATTTCCGCCACATCGAGTACGTCCACATCTCCATCGACGAGATCGTGGACGAGAGCGGCTCCGCCAAGGATTACGAGCCGGAGGAGGGCGCGATCGAGGGCGGGATTCCCTGGCCCTCGTCTTCCGCGGCGGTGGAGGAGGCGCCGGTCACGGCCTCGGGCGAGTCGGTTCTGGAGCGCTCCGATGACTGGAACCCGAAGGCGCCGATCAAGGCCTCCTGGGACGAGTCCATCGGCGTCCAGTTCGCCCTGAGCGAGCAGGAATCGAAGCAGCTTCGCGACTCGATCGGGGTGGAGGAGGCGCGGCCGCTCCTGAACGAGGTGCTGGAGATCGTGGCCGCGATCCTGTCTTCCGAGGAGGAGCCGACCAGCTTCCTCGAATCCGCCTCCGCGTTCCAGAAATTCATCGAGCTGGCGCTCGAGGAGGGCGACCTGGCCCGCGCGAACCACCTGCTCTCGCGCCTGCGGACGATCGCCGCGCAGCGGGCCGAGACCCACAACGAATTCCGCGGGCTGGCCGAGCAGGTCATTCGCGAGATCGGCCGGCCCAGCTTCCTCGGGCAGTTCGCGCCGATCCTGAACGCGCACCCCGAGCTGGATCCGGGGCTCCTCACCAACTTCCTCGTGCAGATCGGCGCGTCGGCCGCGGGCGCGATCTGCGATCTCCTGGGCCAGGTCAACCACATGAAGCACCGCCGCGCCCTCTGTGAGGCGCTTGCGATTTCCTGCAAGGACGACGTGGATGTTCTCATATCCCGCCTTGGAGATCCGCGGTGGTACGTCATTCGGAACGTGGTCTATGTGCTCGGCCGGATCGCGCACCAAGGCGTGGAGCGAGCCCTGGATCGGGCGCTCCACCACGAGGACGTGCGCGTCCGGAAGGAAGCGGTCCGCGCGCTGGGCAACATCGAGAGCGCGACCAGCCGGGCGTTCCTCATCTCGGCGTTCCGCGATCCCGACGCCACGGTTCGCGTTCAGGCTGCGCTCACGCTGGCCCAGAGGCGGGACGACCGCGCGGCCCAGAGCATCTGGGGGGCGATCTCGGCGCCGGAGTTCGCGCGGCGGGATCAGGCGGAGCGGCGCGTCTTCTTCGAGGCGCTGGGCAAGTGCGGGTCGGATTCTTTCGTACCGCGGCTGAGTGAGATGCTCACGAAGGGCGGCCTCTTTCGGGGGGCGAACGAGGAGGAGCGCATGAATTCGGCCCTGACGCTGGCGTGGCTCGGCACACCCAAGGCGATCGAGGTGCTGAACCGTGAGCTGGTCAGCAAGCGCGAGCCGGTCCGGAAGGCCGTCGAGGCGGCGCTGGAGACGGTCCGCACTGCGGCCGCTACCGGAAAAGCCGCGCGGCGCGGGGACGAGATGGACGATGATCCGCCGGTTCCGGATTCCACGCCGGCCGAGGGCAAGTCATGAGCGGGCCGGCGACGCGCACCCCGGTTCCGTCCGGGCAGGATCCGTCCACGCAGCGCATCCTGGTCCAGGGGCGAAACCTCGCGATGCAGCTCTGCGTGCTGCTCAAGACCGCCAGGATCCACGACGTCGGGAACGTGGCCTTCCACGGGCCGCTCGTCAATTTCATCGAGACGGTGGACCAGCTCTACACCGCCGAGGGGGAGTTCAAGCTCCAGGCGGTCGGGGACTTCCTCTATATCAACCAGGGCCGGCTGAAGCTCGACGGCTCGAGCTACGCCAGCTACCAGTACCTGATCGACGAGTTCCGTAATCGCGGCCTCTCGGGCTTTGCGTTCGCGGGCAAGGTCTCGCCTCCGGAGGTGAAGAAGTTCGTGCGCCTGTTCCTGGACGTGGACGTGAAGGCGTCCGATCCCTACGAGGACTTCAGCGGATCCCTCACCAAGCTCTCCGTCGAGCACCTGGTGCCGCTCCGCACGGTGGTCCCGCAGAGCGGCTCCATCAACGTCGAGGAGGCGCGGGACTCGCGGAAAGTGGCGAAGCGGACGTTCTACCGCGCCATCGAGTCGACCAAGACGGTGATGCTCAGCGCGCGCGACAAGCGGCCGGTGGATCTGCGCAAGGCGAAGCGGGCGGTCCAATCGATCGTGGACCTGATCCTGAACGAGGAGTTCTCGCTCATCGGGCTGACCGCGATCAAGAACCACGACGAATACACGTTCCAGCATTGCGTGAACGTCTCGATTCTCTCGATCTCGCTCGGCCAGCGCCTCGGTCTCTCCAAGAAGATGCTCGGGGAGCTGGGCGTGGCGGCCATTCTCCACGATCTGGGGAAGGCGACCATTCCGGGGTGGGTGCTCAACAAGCCGGGCAAGCTCACGGCCGAGGAATGGAAGCTCATGACCGATCACCCCGTCCAGGGCGTGAAGATGATCTCGAAGCTTCGCGGCCTGAACGAGCTCGCGCTCCGCGCGATGATCGTGGCCTTCGAGCACCACCTGAACATCGACGGAAGCGGCTATCCCAAGCTGGGGGATCATCTCGCCATGTCGCTCTTCAGTAGGATCGTGGCGATCGCGGACTGCTTCGACGCGATGACCGCCCACCGCTCCTACCGGAAGACGCCGTTCACGCCCTACGAGGCGCTCCACCACATGTTGGTCGCGAACAAGGAGAAGTTCGACCCTCTGCTCATCAAGGCGTTCGTGAACACCGTCGGGATGTATCCCGCCGGCACGGTCGTGCTCCTCGACACCAACGAGATCGGCGTCGTCACCGAGCACAACAGCAACGACATCTTCCGCCCCAAGGTCAAGATCGTGGCCGATCGCGATCGGAAGCACGTGAGCGGCGCGATCATGGACCTGACCCACCGCGAGCAGGGAAGCGACACCTACACGGTGGGCATCGTCTCCGCGCTGAACCCCGAGGAATACGGCATCAACGTGGCCGACGCGTTGACGTAGCCCCGCACCTTTGTACGAGCCGGGACGTTCCCCCGGCGCCCACCGCATCCGCAGAAGCCCGCAGTCGCCCGTCCATCGCGTTCATTCCTACGAGGTTACCCATACGAGGGCTGCGTGGCATGTGCCATGCACAAAAGAGCCTCTGAGAAGGGGCGCGCCCATCGCGTCCCTCAGATCAAGGAGGCATGCCATGACGGACAGAGAGAAGAAGCATCTCGTCACGGAGGCGCAGGAGTACGTCACCCAGACGATCGGCGGTGTCGGCGACGTGGGCGGCGCGATCGTAGACGCGACCAGCAACGTCGTGACCCACGCGCTGCAGGGGACGCGCGCGACCGGAGCGGAGCTTCGGAATCTGGTCACGGACACGATCGTCGGAACGATTCGCGGGGTGGCCCTGGTGGGCGGCGAGGTGGAGTCGGCCGCCGGCTCCATCATGGTCGGTGCTCTACGCGGGGCCAAGCAGGTGGGGCAGACGGGCGTGGATGCGGTGCTCGCGACCTCCGCGGCCCTGGTGAAGGGCTCGGCGGACGTGGGCGCCGATGCCGGCCGCACCGCCAAGAGCGCGGTCGAGGGAGCGATCAAGGGAGCCCGCGACGTCGGGGTGACCGCGGAGCAGGCCGCTTCGGCGGCGGCTTCGGGCGCGTTGATCGGCGCGGGAGAGATCAGCGCGACGGCCGTGGATCAGGTCCGGAACGTGGTCACCAAGACGATCTCGGGCATCAAGGTGATCATCACGGAGCCGCTCCGATCCCAGGATTCGGGGCGCAGGATGAAAGCCGGCTAGCGTTCCCTGATTTCGAGTGAGTCGAGCCCCCGGCGGCGAGCGCTGCCGGGGGCTTTCGTTCGGGGTGTCCGAGACGCCTACGTGAATGTCCGCGTGGCGGCGGCCGCTTTCTGCACCCGCGTGGACCATGCTGTACACGGCGAGCCCCGGGAACCGCGGATGTGTCGCGCGGCGCGGGTGGTGGCGAGGCGGCACGGGGCATGCACGACCTAGGGGTCACGCGGGCCGCCTCGGGCGGCCTCGTAGGAGGTGTGAGTGCCATGAAGAAGGAAAAGATTACGTGGGTGATCGGATCGGTTCTCTGCGCGTCACTCGTGGTATCGGCGCCGGCGTACGCCGCGAAGAACGGGAACGCCCGAATCGCGGCGGCGAAGCGCTACCACGTCACCCAGATTTCCGAGCGGGACGTCGTGGTGGCACAGAGTCCTCGAGCCGGAGCGCAACAGCGCCGGGCGCAGTATCTCGATTCCGACGTGCAGCTCATGGTCGTCCGGCCGAACGAGGGGATGCAGAGGCTGGTTCTCTTGCCGAATCCGGACGCCAAACCGGACATGCAGCTGATGGTCGTCCGGCCGAACGAGGGGATGCAGAGGGTGATCCTGCTTCCCAACCCAGGCTCGAAGCCGGACACGCAGTAGGCCTGTTGGTCGCGGAGGAGATCCCCGAAGCCGGGGATCTCCCCGCATTGTCGCGCCCCCACCGCTTGACGAAGAGCCTCCCTTCGTCGTAAACTCCTCTGTTACCATCACTTTCCCCGTAACCGGAGACGCTTCTTGCTGCATCGCCCCCGCGCGCTGATCGTCGACAAGGACTCCGCCGAAACCCAGCAGCTCGAGTCGTTCCTGACCGAGAAGGGCTTCGAGGTCCATTGGGCCAAGGACGGAGAGCAGGCGTTCAACCTGCTCGACCGTCCCGCGCCCGAGACCGCCGGTGTCGCGGACGGCGCGGGGCCCGAGCTCGTGATCTCCGAGCTCAGGGCCCACCGCGTGGACGGCATGCGGCTGCTGGAGGTGGCGAAGAGCCGCAATCCGGAAGTCTGCGTCATCCTGATTGCGGACCAGGGATCGCTCGAGCTGGCGACCGCCGCCATGCGGCGGGGGGCCTACGATTTTCAGCTGCGCCCCCTGAACCTCCCCAAGCTCCTGGCCGTTGTCGAGCGCGCCCTCTCCCACCAGCAGCTCGTGAGCCGCGTCTCGGACCTGACCGAGCGTCTGGACGAGCGCCTCAAGGTGCCGAACCTCACGGGCAACTCCCGGGTGATGCAGGAGCTCTGCTCCAAGATCGTGCAGATCGCGCCCACCAAGGCGACCGTTCTCATCTACGGCGAGACGGGCACCGGAAAGGAGCTGATCGCCCAGGCCATCCATCAGCTCTCGCCGCGGCGAAGCGAGCGCTTCGTGAAGCTCCACTGCGCGGAGCTCTCGGCCAACATCATCGAGAGCGAGCTGTTCGGCCACGAGAAGGGCTCCTTCACCGGGGCGGACCAGCAGCGGAAGGGCCGCTTCGAGCTGGCGGACCAGGGCACCCTCTTCATCGACGAGATCTCGGAGATCGCGCCCAACGTGCAGACCAAGCTCCTGCGCGTGCTCCAAGACCGCCAGTTCGAGCGCGTGGGGGGAAACGAGACCGTGAAGGTGGACGTGCGGGTGATCGCCGCGACCAACCGGCGTCTGGACGTGCTCACCGCGCGCGGGGAATTCCGCGAGGACCTCTACCACCGCCTGCGCGTGATCCAGCTCGAGGTGCCCGCGCTCCGGGAGCGGAAGGAGGATATTCCGCTCCTGGTGGAGACGTTCGTCCGGGAGCTGAACAAGGAGCACGGCCGCAGGGTCACGGGGATCACCCGCGGGGTCGCGGACCGTCTGATGCAGTACGACTGGCCGGGAAACGTGCGCGAGCTGAAGAACACCATCGAGGAGATGGTGGTCTACGCGCAGGGGAAGCGCGCGCTGGAGGTCTCGGATCTCCCGATCCAGCTCCGCGTGCAGCGCGCCGCCCCGGGGGAGGATCTGAACGTGACGGTGGGCATGTCGATGCAGGAGATCGAGAGGCGCGCCATCGAGGAGACGCTGCGCGCGACCGGCTACGACAAGCAGAAGACCGCCAAGGTCCTGGGCATCGGGCTCCGGACGCTGTACCGGAAGCAAAAAGAGTACGGGCTGTGAGCGCTCCGGGCGCGCTCCAGGGCGTTCCGCTCCGGGGGATCTCGGAGGTCATCCTCGTGGTGGCCGACGTGAAGCGCTCGGCGGCCTTCTACCGCGAGGTCGTCGGCCTTTCACCCGATGACCTCGGAGAGAAGTTCGCATGGTTCTGGGCGGGCCCGCCCGGGGTCTCGCAGCGGATCGGGATCACGGCAGGGCCCCTCTCGTTCGGCGCCGCCCACATTCGCGGCCCGATGCATTTCGCGTTCGGCACCGAGCGGGCGCGGATCCCCGGGCTGAAAAGAGCGCTCGAGCAGAAAGGAATCGAGGTCGAGGGACCGGTGGAGTTCAAGTTCTGGAACGCCCTCTCCATCTACTTCAGCGACCCGGACGACAATCGCGTGGAGTTCTGCGGCTTCGGAGACCCGCCCGCGCCAGCAGGTGACACCTGATGAAAGTAGACGGGGCGAGAGTTAGATATGAGTTGACGAATGTGTTGGGTGATCCGAGGGCAGAATCGGACAGCGCTCTGAGCCGTGCATTCGTGGAGACCCCGGAGTACCACGCCCTGATCGCG